>JAKPQM010000034.1 GCA_029546925.1 Actinomycetes bacterium | reverse complement strand
GGCGTACTGCCGGCAGCTTCCAGTACCGCGCTCGAGTAGCGACGTGGCTCTATCGTATAGCGCTGAACATCGCCCGCGACCTGCACAGTCGGAAGTTGGCTCGCCCACAGGAACCATGGCCGGAAGACGAAGAAGTCGCGGCATCGCTTGCCGTGGGGAGCGCCGAGGATGAGGCTATGGAGTCCCTCGCAGGCGATGAAATGGGAAAGCAGCTGCAGGCTGCAATGCAGAAGCTGTCACCGCAAGATCGGGAGCTGTTGACGCTCTACTACCTGCAGGACTATGACTACGAAGAGATTCAGGCCATTACAGGTTTATCATATACGGTACTCAAGACGCGTCTCGCGCGGGCGAGACAACGGTTGCGCCGCCAGCTTGAAAAGGCGCAGGTGGTCATAGAACCATGAGATGTTGGGACTTCGAGCAGGACCTCGGTGAATGGCTCCGAGGACGTTTGAGCGCGGAACGAGCGGCCGCCATGGCGGCTCACGTCGAGGTCTGCGTACGATGCCAGCGCGCCGCCTCAGTCGAACGGCGTATCTACGAGCGCATGTCGCGGACGAACGTGCCGACGCTGCGGCGGGACCTTTGGCCGGAGATCGCTATGCGCCTCGCAGAACCCGAGCCGCTGCCAAAGCATCGGAGGCCGACTCTCGTCATGCGTTGGGCTGCTGCAGGCGTTCTGGCTCTCGTCCTCGGCATCGCCATCGTACGGATAAGCATCCAGCCGAAACAGACAGCTCTGGCCCGACCGGAAGACGAGGCTCGTGTTGTGAAGATGATGGCGGACTTGGAACCGATCAGATACGTGGAAGCTGACATGGCCGTCGGCCGAGACGTGCAACGTGCGCTGTTGACCGGCGAGACGGAGCCGTAAGACATGCGAAGGTCACTGCTTATCTGCTGTCTAGCCGTCTCGCTGGTCGGGATGGGGGTGCCTCTCATAGCCCAGCAAGGCGAGCGCCGGGACGCTCATCGGTCTCCACGAGCCGAGGTGACCGAGGCTGAGCGGGAGAAAGCGCGCGTTAGGATCGGCATCACTAAAGAGCAGCAACAGCAGCTTGAGGCGATCGTCAGGGAAACTAGCAAGAGCACGAAGGCCGTTTATGACCAGCTCCGCGCGAGGCATGCAGAACTCCTCGCGGTATACGATGCCTACGAGATCGATCGGAAGCGTG
>JAKPQM010000031.1 GCA_029546925.1 Actinomycetes bacterium | reverse complement strand
CCAGCACCGCAGTCTTGCCGACCGCACCGCGCCCAGCGTTAAGCTTCTTGCCCTTGTGCTTGTTGGCTTCCTTACCGCCAACATACATCTCGTCGATCTCGACGAAGCCGCGCAGGACGGTCGGATCGTTCCCGCAGGCTTCGCGGAGCCGCTGAAGCATGAACCACGCGGACTTCTGCGTGACTCCGATCTGCTTCGCCAGTTGGAGGCTGGAAATGCCCTTCCGGGCCGTGACCAGCAGATACATGGCGTAGAGCCACTTGTGCAGCGGGATATGCGACCGCTCGAAGATGGTCGCCGTGCGGACGGTGAAGTCCGTCTTGCAGGCGTTGCAGCGGTAGAAGCCGCCCTTGCGCGTGGTGATCCGCTTGGCCTCGTCACAGGCCGGGCAGACGGCGCCGTCAGGCCACCGCTTACCCTCCATGTAGACCCGCGCGGCTTCCGCGTCGGGGAACATCTGGAAAAGCTCGAACGTGGAGATCGTGGACTTGCTCATTGCCCATGCATCTTCTGTTCGAGGAAGAAAAGGCTGTTCTGGATGCCTTGAGAGGCATCGCCGCCGTCCATGGCATCTGCGATGCGCTTAAGGCTGACGGCGATTGAGGTAAGCGCGGCATCCGAGATACACGTGGTGACAGTCTTCGCCTCGCGCTCGAACCGACCGTCCAATTCGTGCGGCTTGCTGAGCATGTCGGACAGCGGATCGGGATGAGGGCCGCTCACAGGTCATACTCCGAAGTCACGCCGGTTAGCGAGAACTCGCGCTCCAAGTGATGTAGTTCGGCCTTCAAATCCTCGATGTCGTCGAGGGTGTATGAAGGGTCACCTCGCGCCTCGTCCAGATGGACGCGAGCGGCCTCGATCTCCAAGGCGAGGGCGCGAGCGCGGCGGTAGTTGGGGCGAAGAACGCTATGCATGTCGGGCTCCTTTCAGGAGGTCATAGAGGCGGGGAGTTCGCGAGAGGCGAAGCCGAAGAACCGGGCGCGCTCATGTTGAGACCGCCAGTCATCGTAGGCGGCCCATTCAAGCGAGCCATCCGCCATGTAGCGGAAGACGCGACGGGTTAGGCCCTTGCGAAGCACAGGCTCAACCATGACGGTTGAGCCATTGGGGCCGATTTCAAGCGTGACGGCCATTAGACCGCCTC
>JAKPQM010000025.1 GCA_029546925.1 Actinomycetes bacterium | reverse complement strand
ATCGTAGTGATGCTCATTGCTGGCTGCATCTCTGCCACCCTGGGCCTGATCATCGGCTCACCCACGTTGCGCGTCTCGGGTGACTACCTGGCAATCGTTACGTTGGCGTTCGGTGAGATCTTCCGCATCACCATGAACAACCTGGACGGTAGCTCGGGCCCGAACGTGGTGCACGGCTCGTCCGGCATTCCGGCCATCCCGAACCTCGACCTGTTCGGGTTCAACTTCGGCGAGGCGCACAACATCCTGGGCATCGAGCTGGGGCGGTTCTCGAACTACTTCTTCGTGATGCTGCTGATCATGGGGTTCATCATCTTGGTGTTCACCCGCCTGAATCACAGCCGAATCGGCCGCGGCTGGGTCGCCATCCGCGAGGACGAGCGTGCGGCCGAGGCGATGGGCGTGAACGTGTTCGGTCTGAAGCTCCTCGCCTTTGCGGGTGGGGCGTTCCTGGCTGGCTTCGCGGGGGCGGTGAAGGCTCACGTGGATGTTTCAGTCGTGCCCGACCAGTACGTCTTCCTGGAGAGCGCGTTCCTGCTGGCGGCGGTCGTATTGGGCGGCATGGGCACGGTGATGGGTGTCCTACTCGGCGCCATCTTGCTGAAGCTCGTTCCGGAGAAGCTCCGCTTCATCAGCGAGTACCGCATGCTGATCTTCGGCCTTCTGATGGTCGCCATGATGCGCTTCCGTCCCGAGGGAATGATCCCCAACCAGCGTCGCGCTCTGGAGTTCCACGAGGACGACGACGAGCTCGTGGGTGAGATCGAGGACAACCTGCCTTACGAGTTCGTGGAGGTGAAGGCATGACGGCACTGGCACCTCAGTCGACGCATCACGTGTCCAAGGAGGTCATCCTGCAGGCCAGCGAGGTCACGATGAAGTTCGGTGGCCTGGTGGCGGTGGATGGCGTGAACCTGACGGTTCATGCCGGCGAAATCGTCGGCCTCATCGGACCGAACGGCGCGGGGAAGACAACCTTCTTCAACTGCCTGACCGGCATGTATAAGCCCACGACGGGGCGCGTCGAGTTCAACGGCGCGATTTTGCCCCCAAAGCCTCGCGAGGTGGTGGTGGCGGGGATGGCGCGAACGTTCCAGAACATTCGGCTCTTTCCCAACATGACGGCACTGGAGAACGTGATGGTTGGGCGCTATTGCCGGACCACGTCGGGCCCTGTGACCTCGATCGTCCACGGGCCGAAATTCCGCCGCGAGGAGCAGGAGACGCGCGCTCGGGCGGCCGAGCTCCTCGAGTACGTGGGCCTCGGACACCAGGGGGCATCTCTAGCACGCAACCTCCCCTATGGGGATCAGCGTCGCCTGGAGATCGCCCGTGCTCTGGCCACCGACCCGAAGCTCCTGTTGCTCGACGAGCCTACGGCCGGCATGAATCCGCAAGAGACTCGCGAGGCGGAAGAGCTGATCTTCCGCATCAGGGACAGCGGCTTGGCCATCGTGGTGATCGAGCACGACATGAAGTTCATCTTCAACCTGTGTGATCGCGTGCTTTGCCTCGTCCGAGGCAAGACTCTCATCGAGGGCACGGCAACCGAGGTCCAGTCGGACCCGCGGGTGATCGAGGCCTACATCGGGTCACCCAAGACGAAGGAGGCACCCGATGCTTGAGGTCAAGGACCTCGTCGTCGCCTACGGCAAGGTCAAGGCGGTCAAGGGGATCAGCTTCTCCGTCGAGCACAACCAGGTGGTGTCCCTGCTCGGTACGAACGGTGCGGGCAAGACCACGACGCTGCGCACGATCTCTGGGCTGCTGCGTCCCGAGTCGGGCGAGGTCTGGTTCGAGGGTCAGCGGATCGACAAGATGCCGGCGCACAAGATCGTCCAGCTCGGCCTAGCGCACTCCCCCGAGGGACGCCGGATCTTCCCCAAATTGACGGTCGAGGACAATCTCATGCTGGGCGCCTTCGCGCGCAAGGATCATCAGGCGATCGCCGGCGATCTGGAGCGAGTGTTTGCCCTGTTCGACATCCTCAAGGAACGGCGCTCGCAGCCGGCTGGCACGTTCTCGGGTGGCGAGCAGCAGATGCTCGCCATCGGACGAGCCATGATGAGTCGGCCGCGACTGCTCATGCTCGATGAGCCGTCGATGGGCCTGTCACCGCTCATGATGCAGCGGATCATGAGCACCATCAGCGAGCTGCAGTCCGAGGGTGTCACGATCCTGTTGGTCGAGCAGAATGCCGCCGCAGCGCTTGAGCTATCCGATCACGCCTACGTGCTCGAGGTGGGATCGATCACCCTGGAGGGCAGCGGAAAGCAACTGCTCGGTGATGACAGGGTCAAGAAGGCGTATCTCGGCGAGGACTAATCCCAGTATCGCCGAAGGGCCCCGCGCGCGAGCGTCGGGGCCCTTCGGCCGTCTACAGACAGCCACGCTCGCATACACGAACTACTGCTTCTCGTCCGCCGATGAGCAGGTGGTGGTCGGATGCCAGTGCTTCCGCGATCGAGCGCCCG
>JAKPQM010000140.1 GCA_029546925.1 Actinomycetes bacterium | reverse complement strand
TCGCCATCGAGCAGGCCGGTGATCGTGACCTTGCTGTCAGCCACGTCGGTGTCGCTCGTGGGAGTTGCGAGGGCGAGCGACGGCATCATGGCGAGCGCCAGCACGAAGCCGAACAGCGCCGACAGCATCCTCCTGTCCCTGGATATCGCTTTCTCGGTCTTCATGGAATGCTCTCCTTTCGGTTTAGCCTCGTTTCGAGGCATCCTTACCAAATAGCTTCAATCAGCGCGAGCTGAGAGAATCCCTCACGTGCATCAGCGCGCGGAACGTGTTCCGCACCGCCTTCGACCAACCGTCCAGAGGGCTGCGGACAGGGCCAGCATGATAGCTCCGAAGGCGATGGGCGGGATGGCCCCCGAGGCGCCCGACGCCGGCAACGGGGGGATCTTGTAGTTGTCGATGGTGATGCTGACGTTGTGCTCCCCATCTGGGAGCACCTCGGTGCCCTCTTCATAGAACAGCACTTTGTGGCCGGACGTGATCACCATTTTCACCGGAGCGTTCAGCAACTCGTAGCCCGCCGGCGTCCAGGTTTCGACGATCCAGTACGTGCCCGGGACTAGACCGTAAAAGCTCACGCACCCGTCACTGCCGGTCGCCACGTCCTCGCCGACCTGCTCGGTGAGCCCGCTGTCCAAGAAGACCTCGGCGACGAGATCGGCATCCGTGTATGCACCGTCCCCGTCATCCGCGCGCAGCGAGAACCTTGCCCCTTGGAGCGGTTCGCGGGAGCCGCCGTCCTGTTTCAGGATGGTCAGCGACATCACGTAGGTGTTCACAACCTCAAACGGCATGGATGCATCCGTCATGTTGGCAGAATCCGAAGCCCAGTCCGCCATATGACCGCTCCCGTGGTCCTGCACGAGTGTCCGGTTCGTGGTCCAGCTCAGGACATAGGGCCCATGCAGTTCGAAGTCATCCCGCCTGTAGCCCTCGGGCGCGTACAGCTCCTCGAGGTAATACGTGCCAAAATGCAGGTTATGGAGCTTCAGCGATCCGTCTTCTGCCGAGGTGGCGGTGGCCAGCGGGGCTTCCCCATCCGCGCCATACAGGGCAAAAACCGCACCGGGCACCGGGCTTGCGGGCGTTGCGTCGTCGACCTTGACGATCTCCAGATCGTAGAGAAGTCCTCTGACCTCAGGTACCGTAAACAGAGCGGAGCTTGGGGCCGTTCCCACTTTGTAGGAGAGCACAGTCTCGCCGTTGGTGGCCTCGATGGATGCGGCGGGAGAGTTATCCAGAGGGGCGCAGCTGTCCTCGACGTCAAGCGCGATGCGGTAGCGACCCTCCAAGATCCCCGTGTAGTACGCGGTCCACTTCCCGTCGATCTGCACAACCTCGACGTTCTCTAGGACGGTGACCAAGCCCGACGTGCTCGTACCCGGAACGGTACCCGCTTCCGTGTAGATGCTGAAGTACGGTGCCTCGGGATAGCCGGCGGTGGGGAGACTCCATGTCAGCGTTTCGCCCTTGCTCCCCAAGTCCGGCTTCATGACGTTTCCCTCGTCGAAGGACACCTTGCCGCCGTAGATGATGTTGCCCCCCATGGGATCGGTCACGGTCTGCGGGTAGACCGGTTCCGTCGCAAACGAGTACTGCCTCCTCAAACCGCTCGCATCTATGACGAGAGAGAGGCCGCCGCCCGAGTGTGCACTATCGACCAGCTTCTTCCAGTTGATGTTGTGGATGAGGCCGTTTGTGTTGAACTTCTCACTCGCCCATGCGTACGAGCCGTTGGGCACGGGCTGTATCTGCGCATTGCCGTCGGGACCGTAGAAGTTGCCGTAGCGGACCACGTCGTAATAGGTGCCATCCCCCATATCGTAGTGCACGTTGATCGAGGCGTACCATTTCTTCTCGGTGGAGCTCAGCGCGTCGTACTCGTTCTGCGAGAGCAGCCGCGAGCAGCCCGAGCTGGGGTTGAAGGTGCTCGAGTTGTTGTGGGTAGAGTAGTTGTCCAAGCTCTCGAAGAACTCCTTCCAAGAGAGCTGGGGCTCTACGTTGAGGTATACCTGAAACTCGTTTTCGCCACCCCCGGCGACGACCGCCTTCTGCAGCCGGACCGCCTTGTCATTTGAGTACGTGTACATCCCGCCGCCGGCCTTCACGAGGACGTAGTTCCCGTTCACGATCTGCCAGCTGTTGGCGTCGTCTTGGGGAAAGCCCTCGTCGGGGTCGTAAATGGCTGTATAACGAGCTTTCATACCCGTGGACGACGCGGGTGCCGCAAGGAGCACAGGTGCCGAGAGGGGCCCAGCCAACGAAAGAGGCTCGGTCTTGGATTCCCCTTCTGGGCCAGCTGTCTCTCCTTCGCTGGGTTCTGCGGCCTCGTCTGCCGGTTCCGCGGCCTCGTCTGCCGGCTCTGCGGCCTCGTCTGTCGCCTCCAAGGCGGCATCCTCTGGCTGGAACCCTGCAGCGGATTCTTCCGAAGGCCCTGCCGAGGAGCTCTGCTCGCCATCTGCGGCGATGGCAGCGGAACCAGCGATGTTTTGATCGGCTGAACTTTCTGCGACTGCGATGCCGGCAGCCGGCCAGACGAGCGAGAACGCGAGCAGCGCGTACAGAAGGATTCCCGCCCTTTTACTTCTGCTCGACATGAAACCACCTGCCTATCAAAGAAAAAGCCTTCCATCCTCCAGATCCCGGCTTCACATCCCGAAGCATTAATCTAAGAAAATCTCCTTGGGGTATAGTCTGCTTGTTCGCCGTTCCGACGTACCGTCGTACGTTCCGCAATCGTGCGCATGCTCCCCCCATGCGTTCCTTCACCGTTCCCGTTGACCAGCGAGTCGGGAAACTCAGCCGGAGGCATGGTTGCGGGTATGCGGAGGAGCACGCGGAAACAGCACCGAAGGGCGCTATCCTCTCCCATGTTTCTCTATAATGGCGTCCTCACGCTCTATCGCGGCATGCAGCTCATCACGGGCTTATAGGGTTTTAAGAAGGCAGGCTGCGCCTAGGCGCCCCGACATCAACCCAGTGGCTATCGTTGGAACCCGGCATCAGGCGCTTCCTCGAGGTATGCCACGCCTGACACGACCATATAGGGAGGAACGAATCAAAGCCCTATATCCCCGATTTGACAACATGCGATAGTAGAGCTCCATTTCGCAAAAATAGGCAGGATGGCTTTTACGATCCTGCCCCGCAAACCCGAAGGCCTCTGTCTGGATGCCGTTATAGAGATTGCTGCCCGCTCTGTAGCGCCTTGACCGTAGAAACTCGCTCGTCCCTGCTTTACGCGCAAAGGCCCCCGCGCTGATAATGGAACGAACCCGGTTGAAGAGAGGGGCGCCTCCATGGATTTCTTGAAGACAGATGGGCATCTGCTCTCGCTGCCCGGCGCAAGCAAGGCGTTCCACGAGAGCTGGGGCTGGGTGGTCTACTGGGTCGGCGGCAAGCAGTTCGCCTGCGAGTTCATGGCGAAACCCGAGGCGGAGCGGCCCTATGCCGGCAGGCATCTGCTCTCGCTCAAGTGCGATCCCGACCGGATCCTCGAGCTGCGCGCCGAGTACCCCGGCTCTGTGTTTCCCGGGTATTACTCGGATGGAAGGGCGTGGATTTCCATAGATCTTGATGCCGACGTTCCCGGTGATCTGCTGCTCCGTCTCTGCAAATGTAGCCACCAGCTCGTATGCGCCAAGCTACCGAAGAAACAGCAGCGCGAAATAGCAGGCGCATAAGTTGCCGTGCCAAAAGTAAGCCGCATATGCATCTCGTCATGGCGCACCCATGCCCCACAAGATGACCGAAAGCACTAGGAACAGCGGCGCGGTTATGTATTTCTCCACGCCGAGGCCGCAGGAGATGATATCGACGTTCGAGGCGAGCGCGGCGTATCTCCAGCGGCGCTTTCACAGGAACGTCTCTCCGAGGAGACCGTTTCGGAACCCGCGCATTTCCCGAAACGTGCTTTTGTACCTTGAGCTTATATTCGCAGTCTAGATAACTGGGATTCGCACTGCTAAAACCCGATCCTGCTCCATTACGTGTTATTCGTCTCGCACTCGACCACATACGGATCCGGTGGCAATCTGTCCGGCATCGTATGGTTGGCTCCATTTTGCCCGGAGAATACGACGTCGATCCAAGTATCAACCCCCGGTTCCAGCGAATACACCTCATCTGCAACCAGCAGTTCCTCTTCTAGAAAGGAAGCCCGTTTCTCATTCCCGAAAAAACCGCCTACGGTCACGTCTATCGCAGCGTCGCTGTTGTTCCTTAACCTGTATGTGCAGTATATGAGCACGGTGCCATCGTCGGTGATCTCGTACGAGTCCTTCGAGATGCTGATCACCTCGACTTTCTCCGACACATATCGCGTTGCCTCTGAGTCAGGCAGGTACCTCAGGAGCAGAAATCCCGCGGCCAGCAGGCCAACAAAAAGAAGAGAAAGGATGATGGCTGTTCTTTTCCCCATATGCCATGCAACCTTCCCCCTTTTATCTCTCTTCATAAGAAAGCAGGCGATCGACGCCTTTGTCTGAAATTGTAATTTATAGGCCTCGCATCCTCCGTCAATTCAGACTTTCTCAACATTCCCAGCCTATTGAGCATCTCGGTCGGATCTCATCCGTCGAAACCGTAGGATGGGATGCCTTTGCTCTTACAGCAGGTCCTTTTACAGAAAAGGACCCCTTCCAATGAATGCAGCCTAACTAAAAGCGTAATCGATACTTAGTTTGACCTGCAGATATGTACTCTTCAGAACGCAAATCATCCCAAACTGGAATTCAGCTGAACCTCACCACTGAGCTCCACCTTAGTACACGCTAGTGGGGAGTGAGTTTCGTTTGCTGAGAGCAAATACTCTGAACTGCGGAAACGGGAATCCATGATGCGGTATTGGGCTTATACCGATGCCGTGCCGGCTCTTTCAATCGACAGCAAACGCGATGAGCGCAGCAACCGTCAGCTCCGCACGATCCTCTCGATGAGCTCGTTCGCCCACGTGATAGCCTGCTCGATATCGTCGATCACATCGAGGCCGTCCGACTGTTCATGGTACAGGCCATCCCAATCCTCGCCTCCCTCGATTGCGGGCGGCCAAGCGTGCATCTTGCGATATGCGAATAGGCGCTCGCATGTTGTCCTTGTCTTCGGATAATCGACGTTGCATCCGGCTACGAGAAGCTGCAGGTCGATAAGATCGTGTGCACGGCGGCTGCCAGGCTCGCTCAAGCCATGCAGCTTCTGGGCTATCTGGTGTGGAATGGGCATAAGGGGCACCGGGCTTGGATTTGGCAGCCCAACGCGTCCGAACATATCCACTACGAAGCGGGGAAGATGCGGCTCGGGCTCGTCGGCATCTCCTATCTCGTCGTGGCCAACCTCGAGGTCGACGGTAACCCACGGTTTTCCGTTGTAATGGAGTTTGATCGCGAACGGCTGCATGACGTAGGGCGTGGGCACCCCTTCGGGCGCTGCAGGCTCACGCGGCACGACGCGCCCTGAGAAGCCCTCCCAACCGTTGGCAAGCGATTCCCCAAGGCGAGCGATCCAGCTTTCCAAGTCGGATGCGCGGGCGACGTCAAGGTCCGTGGTGTAACGCGTAGCGTCCTCGCCGAGTCGCAGCTTTATCGAACTGCCGCCCTTGACGGCTCCATCGGGCAGCATCTGGCCGACGATGACATTGGCGATGGTTGCGCGCGCCCTCGTGAAAGCACGATCGCGGCCGAAAGCGCGCTCTATCGCTAGGTCGAGGTTGCGACGACTGTTCGGCTTCCTCATAGTGCCTCGAGCTCCTTCATCATCTTGCTGCACTCCGCTTCGGTGATGTATCCCTCGCGCCTCGCCGCTTGGGTTGCTCGCGCGAGCCTCTCGGGCATCATCCGGCCCTTGCAGGATCTGATCGCCGCTGCTGCAGTCTGGGACGCTATGCCGTCATAGACGGTCGTCTCCGCTCCGTCCGTACGCACCACGATGAGGCCGTCGGGAAGATTCCTGCGCACGCGTTGCGGGCTGGCGACGTATATCCTTGCAGGATTGGTGGGCGCCAGCTTGAGCATGGCGATGACGGACTCCCCGAAGAGGTATGCTCCGGATCCGACGAGCGCAACCGCCAGCGCGTAGGGGTCGTTCTCTTCCGGAACGCGCTTTGCCAATCGATAGAGACCGTGTCCGACCTTCTCGAGGCGCCCGCGCCTTGCGTACTGAACGAGCTCGCCGTTGGTAACGCCAAGCTCAGCTGCGCGCGCGGACGTGATGAGGCCGAAATTGTCGACCGCCTCCTCGTATATGTCGTTGTATTTCGTCATGGCAATAGTATAACGAAAACATAATAGTATTGCCATATAGCTGCAGCCTATTTAAGGAGAATAGAAAGAAGATGCTACAACAATTGCCTCAATGAGTAGGCCCGTGTAGGGGTAATGGCCCCAAGTGTGTCTCCGCGTTTCCAACTGCCATGAGGATCTCGACCGATAGCTCCCATTAGGCAGCTCAATTGGCCAGCACTCAACAGATATATCCATCACACCAGCTTGCGGCAGCTCAGATTACGCAGACCAGTCCGCTCGTTTCGATGGATCATGATGTAGTGTGGGAACATGTCCTACAGCACTATGAAACGTCCAAGCAGCCTTGAGCGCTTCACAAGGAGATGCCTATGGGAGCAGCAGAGACGCTTGCGAGCTTCTTCCAAGCCGAGAACGATAGGGACTGGGAAACCTACCGAACCTTCCTGCACGCAGATGTGGTCTGGCACCTGCATGCCGAGCACGAGCGGGTGATCCAAGGCATCGAGGAGTACCTGCGGGTCATACAGGATGCCTACCGCGATTCCAACACGCAATTCCATGTAGAGGAGATGCACGAGTCGGCTCGTGGGGAGCGAATCGCAGTCCTGCTGATCGATGACAACGGCGCGAGGTCGTTCGAGGTATTCGATTTCGAGGATGGCAGGATCAGGTGCGAGCACGAGTTTCTTCTAGGGTGACGGAGACCGAGAACGCACGCGATCGGCTCTGCGGTCATTGACGCACCGTAGGATTCTGCTGCCTCGCGCCGTCGCCCCTATCCCATGCGATTCGTACGGAACGGCTCGGGACGGCGGGAGCCGATGCGCGTACAGTCCTAATCGAGGAGGTGGGAGATGGGCATCATGGAGGACTTCAACCAGACGGTGGACTACATCGACGCGAGCTTGGGTGAGAGCGCGGATGATGGGGAGATACGCCGCCTCTCGGGATACTCCCGCGCGATGTTCAGCAGGGTCTTCTCCATCTTCACGGGGATGACGCTGTCGGAGTACATTCGCGGGCGCAGGCTCACAGAAGCCGCATTCGACCTGCGCTCATCCGAGGAGCGGGTCATCGACGTGGCATTGCGCTACGGCTTCGGTTCGCCGGACTCGTTCGCCGCAGCATTCAAGGAGTTCCATGGCCGCACCCCCTCCGAAGTCAGGGACGGAATGCCCTTTCGGGTCATGTCCAAACTACGGCTGGCGCTCAGCGTCAGGGGAGGAGAAGAGATGAAGGTCAGCATCCAGAAAAAGCCCGGCTTTATAGTGGCGGGTCTCATGCGGGAGGCCATCGAGAGCTCGGAGTGCCCGGCCACTTGGGACGCGCTCTATAAGAGTTGGGACGAGGAGAAGCTCTCCGCGCTCGGAAGCGGCCAAAGCTACGGCATGTGCTTCGACGTCGAAGATCCGGGAACGATCAACTACCTGGCAGGATACGACGTATCGGACGGTGCCGCGGCACGGGAGCTGGGACTTGACGTCTTCGAGATTCCCGAGAACGAGTACGCGATCGTCACGCTCGAAGGTCCGATCCCCGCATGCATCCACCGTGGATGGAGGTACATGATGGAGTCGTTCCTCCCCGAGCACGGGTATCGGCACTCGGGTGCGCCGGACTTCGAGGTATACAGTCCCGGGAACATGTATGCAGACGACTACCAGATGGAGCTGTGGATACCTATCGAGAAAGCGTAAGGCGGTACTCGCATCCACTAGCCAATCGTCTTGTATAGCGAAGCGCCTGCCCTCAAGGGGCAGGCGCTTCGTTGCACGTACTGGTTTGGGCACGCAGGCAGCCTTACTCGGCAGCCTCCTCCTTGACCTCGGAGACCTCCTCGGCGGGAGCCTCCTCTACAGGAGCCTCGGCGGCGCGCTTATCGAACTCGGCGGCGCGACGGGCCTTCTCGGCAGCCTTGGCCTCGGCGGCAGCCTTGCGGGCGGCCTCGGCGGTAGCGGCCTTCTCGGCCTTGGAGGCCTTGGCGGCAGCGGCAGCGTCGAGACGGGCTTGGGCGGCAGAACCGAACTTATCGGCGAAGCGTTGGACGCGACCGCCGGTGTCGACGAGCTTCTGGGTGCCCGTGTAGAACGGATGGCACTTATCGCACAGATCGAGACGCATCTCGGGCTTGGTGGCGCGCGTCACCCACGTGTTGCCGCAGCTGCAGCGAACGACGCACTCCATATACGGGGGATGGATACCTTGTTTCATGGCAGGACTCCTTCTTCTGTGCCCTGGTTTCCGACCAGAGCGGGGGTCGTCCTGGTTTCCGACCAGGACAGTCAAGCTTTGGAAGTGTACCATGTCAGCGCACATGTGGCAAGCTCTGTCTTGGCTATAATGGAGCGAGCACAGATGAAGGAGGCGCTCGATGTTCTTGGCAGTCGATGTGGGCAATACCCAGACCACCTTGGGGCTTTTCGACGACAGCGGCGTGTTCGTGATCGGATGGCGCATGTCCACCGATGCCACAGACACCTCCGACATGCTGCACTCGCGCCTCTGGGGCTATTTCGGCAAAGACGGCTACGCGATCTCCGATATCGACAGTGCGGGTGTGGCCTGCGTGGTACCCGTGCTCGCACGCGCATGGCGCAAGTGCCTCTCGTCCATCATGGGCCATGCTCCCCATGCGGTGAGCCCCACCTACGATTACGGCCTCAACATCGATACGCCCGATCCCAAGCAGGTGGGGGCCGACCGCATCGCCAACGCCATCGCAGCGCGCACGAGCTACGGCGCGCCGGTCATCGTGGTCGACTTCGGCACCGCCACCAATATCGACGTGGTCGATGAGCGCGGATCCTATCGCGGCGGCACCATCTCCCCCGGCCTCATGCTCTCGGCCGACACGCTCTTCTCGCGTGCGGCCAAGCTCTCGAGCGTGCCCATCGAGGTGCCTCCCGCAGCTCTGGGCTGCGATACCGAGACGGCCGTGCAGTCGGGCCTTGTCATCGGGGCAGCCGTGCAGGCCGAAGGGCTTGTCGCCCGCATCAAAAGCGAGCTCGGCATCGAAGATGCCCCGGTCATCGGCACGGGGGGCCTTGCCAACACGGTGAGCGGAGCAACCGATCTCTTCGATTTCATCGATCCCGACCTCACGCTGCGCGGTATCTACGAGATGAGCCTGCGCGCAGGGGCATAGCGGTACCGCATCGGGCCAAGCTGCCGGCCGCCGGTGGGTTTTCAATCGAGAAGCGCGGAGGGCAGGAGCCTCAGCGTAACCTGCTCGGGCGCGTATTCGGTATCGCGGCCATCTGCGGTCTCCACGCAGATGCGCCCCCACACGTCGATGCCCTCGAGCTCTGCCGCGCAGTAGACCCTCCCATTGGGGAAGAGCAGCTCGACCGTCTCGCCGAGACCGGCCATGCGATCGAAGTAGTCGCTCGCAAACGGCGCAAAGGGGCCGGCTGCGGATCGTCCTGCCGCGACGGCCTGCTCCCACGCATCAACACGGGCGAGAATCGCATCCTCTATTGCGGCAAGATCGGCCCGTGCATCCGAAAACACAACCTCCACCCGTGCAAATATGGAGCCGTCGTAACCCGCCCTCAACGACACGCGCGCCAGAGCAGCCCCGTCGAGAAGCACCGTCGCAGGCCAGAGGATCTGCGCGCCATCCACACACTCGCAGACGGCAAGCGCAGCGAGGCTGCCGAGCGCCTGCACATAGGGCATGGGAACGCGAGGACGCAGCGTGAGCTCGATGGCCGTATCGTCAGCCACGGCTACTCCCAGGAAAGCTCACCGAGATCGTTCATGACCATGCCCACACGCTTCTCGCGCGGAGCTACGGTGACGGGAGCGTTCGCATACTCGAAGAAGCGCTTGGGATCATGCATGAGATCTTCCATGGGAAGGATCACGAAGTCGCGCTCGCCCATGCGCGGATGGGGCAGGCTGAGCTTGGTGCCGGCATGGGACTCGCCCTCGATCCAACAGAGATCGCAATCGATGGTGCGGTCTCCGTGACCATCCTCACCGGGCGTCCTTGTGCGACCGAGCGTGTCCTCGACCTTGAACAGCTCTTCGAGCAGGACGATGGGATGCAGCTCGGTGCGGATCTCGACCACGGCGTTGGCTACCGGGGAGGAGATGCCGTAGGCGGGGGCGGTGTCGTAGGCGTGGCTCACCTGCACCACGCAGGTGAGGGGGATGTGGTTGATCAGCGAGACGGCGCGCGCAAGGTTGTCGAGGCGGTCGCCCACATTCGAGCCGATGGAGATGAAGCCCTGACGCGGATCCTTGCGGTTGACGGCCCAGTAGGAGTTCAGGGCCTGTGCGGTTGCCGCGACATTGTGCACGCGGACGATCTGCGCACCCGCCGCGATGGACGAAAGCGCAACGCCGATGGTTGCCGCATCGCGTTCGGCGGCGTTCTTCTCACCCGAGAGGGCCCCGACGAAACGCTTGCGCGACACCGCGCACATGAGCGGGTACCCCATCGAGACCATCGAGCGGGTGGCGCGCTGGATGACGACGTCCTGGTCGGTGTCCTTGTCGAAGCCCGGACCGGGGTCGATGCAGAGGCGCTCCTTGGCAATGCCCGCCCGCATGAGGGTGCGGGCGGAGTCGCCCAGAAAGCCCATGACCTTGCGCATGATGGGCGCCTCTTCGGGCAGGGTGAAGCGCTGGCTCGAGGGCACGGCGCGCGACGGCTTGGCGTCGTCCAAGGTGACCTGCTTGCGCGGAGGCTTCTCCTCAAGGGTGCGATCCCAGTGGGTGATGATGCAGCCGCAGGTGCTCGCAGCGGCAACCTCCACCATGGCAGGATTGGTGAATCCGGTGACATCGTTGATGATGGACGCTCCCAGACGGGCGCATATCTTAGCGACCTCGGGATGGCGGGTGTCGATGGAGATGATGGCGTTGGGCACCGCGGCAAGTATCTTGCGGATGACCGGTACCACGCGCTCGGCCTCCTCGTTCTGGGAGACGGGTGTGAAGCCGGGGCGTGTGGACTCGCCACCCACATCGATGATATCGGCGCCCTCGTCGAGCATCTCGAGGGCACGGGCGACCGCTGCGTCCGTAGCGAGATGCTCCCCCCCATCGGAGAAGGAATCGGGAGTCACGTTGAGAACGCCCATGATGCGCGGGCGCGTGAGCGAGATCTCGTGGTTTGCGCACTGCCAGACTGCGTATCCTTCTTTGAGCATGGTGGCGGAGCCTTTCTCGGAGCGTGGGCATCAAACGGTTTCAGCTGCATTTGCCTATCACTATTGTAGCGTTTGCAAGGCTTCTTCTCAGAAATCGAACGCAGATGCTATATCGCAGGCGCAG
Organism: Actinomycetes bacterium; assembly: GCA_029546925.1. GTDB lineage: Bacteria > Actinomycetota > Coriobacteriia > Coriobacteriales > Atopobiaceae > RUG721. The sequence continues at coordinate 56,889 of JAKPQM010000140.1, read as the reverse complement.
ACAAGATCGGCGGAGGCATCCTGAGGCGTGGGTTCGAGGTTCACGATGGCAAGCGTCGATCCTTGGAAATAGCGCACGAGCCCCGCCGCAGGATACACCACAAGCGAGGTCCCCCCTACGATGAGCATATCGGCATGGGAGATGGCGTCGATCGCACCCAAGACGACCTTCTCGTCAAGCGATTCGTTGTAGAGCACCACATCGGGTTTGACGAGGCCCCCGCAGTCCTCGCAGGAGGGCACGCCCTCAGTTTCGATGATCCACTCGGCGGAATAGCGCCTGCCGCAGTTCTGGCAGATGTTGCGGTGAACCGAGCCGTGCAGCTCCCATACCGCACGCGAGCCGGCCATCTGGTGGAGACCGTCTATGTTCTGGGTGACGACGCCTGAGATCTTGCCCCTTTCCTCGAGCTCCGCCAGTTTGAGATGGGCCCGGTTGGGTTTGGCGCCGAGCGCGATCATGCGCGTCCGGTAGAACTCGTAGAACTCGGCGGTATGCGTGACGAAGAACTCGTGGGAGAGCATCAGCTCGGGCGGATAGTCGAAATGCTGGTGATAGAGGCCGCTGGGCGAGCGGAAATCGGGGATGCCGCTCGCGGTGGAGACCCCGGCTCCTCCGAAGAAGGCGATGCGATCCGCTCTGTCGACGATGTGTTTCAATTCCTGTGCGGCTTGGGCAGAATCGGTGATTGTCAGTGACATGGGGCCTCCCCTCCCTTTACCATAATCGAGGTTACTCTACCACCAGACCGCACGGGAAAAGGAGGCCCGAACGGTGCTTGGACTCAGCTGCAACGTGAGCGACGCAGCCCTCGTATTCGAAGGGGGCGGTTACCGCACGAGCTATACTGCGGGCATGGCAAACATGCTGCTCGAGCAGGGCGTGCACTTCTCCTTCGTCTGCGGTGTCAGTGCCGGGGCAAGCCATACCGTCAATTATCTCAGCTGCGATCCTTGGCGCGTGAAGGGCGCGTTCACGATGCTGCCCGATAGGATTCCCGAAGCGGGCGGGTTCTTGAGCATGCTCTCGGGCCACGGTTACTTCAACGCCGACTACGACTATTGGGGCTGTATCGAGGACGGCTACATGCCCTTCGACTGGGAGAGCTTCTCCGCGAACCCTGCCGACCTCAGGATCCAGTCGTTCGCAGCCGAGACGGGTGAGAGCATCGTGTGGTCGAAGGCCGACATGCCCGACCTCCGCGCGCTGATGGACCGCGTGCGCGCGAGCTCCACATTGCCTCTGCTCATGAAGCCCATCCGCATCGACGGGCACACGATGTATGACGGAGGCTTAGGGCGTGGTGCGGGCATTCCCATATGGCTTGCGGAGGATAGGGGATTCGAGAAGATGGTCTTTGTCGCCACGCGTCCGGCGGGATACCGCAAACAGCCGCCTACCAGATCGGAGCGCACCCTCTACAAGTTCCTCTCGCATGGGATAGAGCCGCTCTACGAGGCGATGATCTCGAGAAGCGAGCGCTACAACGCCGAGCTCGACCGTGTGGCGGAGCTCGAGCGCACGGGGCGCGCACTGGTGATCAGACCCGACGAGATGCCGGTCAAAAGCACCACGATCAAGACGTCGGAGCTGCTCCGCTCGTATGATCTGGGATATGCCCAGGCGCTCCGCGACTGGCCGCGCGTGGAGCGCTATCTGTTCGGGTAAGATGGGTGGCGTGCGATGGGACGGCCCGCACTCATCTGGATATGCGTTTTGAGACAGAAAAGCCCCTCATTTTGTCTCGAAACGTATATCCAGATGGATCTGCTGCGCAGATGACGAGAAGATCGGAGCCGAATATGGCCGGCGTGCGTGAATACAGCTTCGTATCGTGGAACGTGAACGGCCTGCGCGCCGTCATGAAGAAGGATCCCGGCTTCGAGTCGATCGTGCGCATGTTCGATGCCGATGTCTTCGCCCTGCAGGAAACCAAGCTCTCCGCAGAGAACCTCGAGTCCGGCCCGGGCAAGAACCGGATCGCGCTCGATCTGCCCGGATACCATCAGACGTGGAACTATGCCGAGAAGAAGGGCTATTCGGGCACGGCGGTCTTCTCGAAGGAGGAGCCGCTGCAGGTGATCCGCACCATCGGCTGCCCCGTTGCAGACAATGAGGGCCGCGTATGCGCACTCGAATTCGAGACGTTCTGGTTCGTCGACGTCTATACGCCCAACGCGCAGGACGGCCTGAAGCGCATCGACCTGCGCCTTGAGTGGGACGAGGCCTATCGCGGCTTCCTCTCCGATCTGGCGCTCCAGAAACCGGTTGTGACCTGCGGCGACTTCAATGTCGCCCATGAGGAGATCGACCTCAAGAACCCCGGCCCCAATCGCGGCAATGCGGGTTTCTCCGATGAGGAGCGCGAGAGCTTTGGAAAGCTCCTCGCCGCCGGCTTCACCGATACCTTCCGTGCGCGGCACCCAGAACTCGCCGGTGCCTACAGCTGGTGGAGCTACCGCATGCGTGCACGCGAGCGCAATGCCGGCTGGCGCATCGACTATTTCCTGGTGAGCGATTCGATTGCGGGCAAGGTCACAGCAGCGAGCATCTACGACGAGATCTTCGGGAGCGACCACTGCCCGGTGGGCCTTTCAATCGAGCTGTAGGGCTGCGCTAAAGCGAACCGCATCAAGCGCCAAGAGCGGCATCGAGAGCCGAGAGGAACGCTTCTTTGCTGCGGGTGATCACGAGCTCCTCGGGAACATGGACCTCATCGAGCAGGCTTTCCGCAGCGCCGAAATCGCCTACGCTGTACGAGATGTGCGCATCGGAAGATGTGACGATGTTCACACCCAGCTCAGCACAGCGCTCGGCGATAGCGCGGCAGCGCGGATAGGAGCTCGCCCGGCGAGAACCCATCAGGCTGTGATTGTTGATCTCGATGCATTTTCCCAGTTCACGCGCATGGATAAGGATCTCATCGTAGTCCACATCGAGACCGGAACGGCCGATATGGCCGAGGATGAAGACCTTCTGGTCATCAAGAGCCCCGAGGTAGGCCTGCGTCATCTGCGCCCGTGTCGCGCCGCGCGCGAAGGTCCTGTCGTGCACGCTCGCGATGATGTAGTCGCACTCCTTGGAGACGATGTCTTTCAGGAGACGCGGCTCCTTGAACCGGCGCCCGCTGAAATGGTGGTCGAAGCAGATGTCGTAGCCGAAGAGATTGCCGTCCAGGTCCACGATGTCCGCTTCGGCCCCATGGCAGAGGTACACGCCGCCAACCTCGCGCGGCCATACGTGGAAATTCTCGTAGTACTGGAAGTTGCGCAGATCATCCTCGGGATAGAGCATCGCGCTGTAGTGCTCGGTCGTGCCCAGAAGCTCGAGGCCCTTAACGGACGCTGCACGGATGTTCTCCTCGAGCGTGGAGTAGGCATGGCGCGAGAACAGCGTATGCGTGTGCGGATCGCAGGCGAGGCGCATGGGGTTTCCTACCGGTAGCTCTGGGCGAGCGCTGTCCATGCCGGAGCGGAGCGATCGATGGTATCGCGCGAGACACAGGTTCCGGCGCGGACCCAGCCGGGCATGCCGAAGGAATCGGATGCCACGAGCATGAGCTCGAGATCGCGGGCGCGTCTGGAAAATGCGTTGGCATCGGGCTCGAGGGCGCGGATCCACAGGTAGAAGGCACCGCGCGGCATGATGTATGAGAATCCGTTCTCATCGAGGATGGCCGTGAGCGCCTTGAGGTTCTCCTCATAGGCAGATACGTTGGTGGGTACATCGAGGCACTCCGCGATGACGCGCTGGAAGAGGGCGGGCGCGCAGACAAAACCGAGCTTGCGGCCCGCACCTGCAATGGCGGGAACCATGCGCGCAAACTCGGGGAACGCAGGCGGCACGAGTACCCAGCCGATGCGCTCGCCCGGCAGCGAAAGCGATTTCGAGTAGGAGTAGCACACGAGCGTCCGAGCGTAGATGGCCGGGACCCAAGGCACCTCGGCACCGTAGACCAGCTCGCGGTAGGGCTCATCGGCGATGAGGACGATGCCGTGGGGCTCGAGGACGGCAGCTAAGCGGACAAGCACATCCGCGCTATAAACGGCACCTGTGGGGTTATTCGGGCTGTTGATGATAAGGGCGCGCGTGCGGTCGGTGATCGCTGCGGCAACAGCATCGGCATCGGGCTCGAAGGTCCTCCCGTCTGCGGGAACCTCCACGCAGACGGCACCGGCGGATTCGATCCACACGCGGTACTCGGGGAAGTACGGCGCAATGACGATGACCTCGTCGCCGGGGTTCAAGAGCGCGTGCATGCAGATGGCGAGGCATGCGGCAGCTCCGCAGGCGAGATAGAGGCCCTCTGCGGCGGCACTCCCCTCTCCGAAGCGGCGGTTGAGCGATGCGGCGACAGCAGCGCGCACATCGGACAGGCCGGCAGCAGGCGTATAACCGTGCAGTTGCGTAGACGGGAGCGTGAGCGCGCGCTCGATTGCCACGCGCACCTCATCGGGCGCAGGAATCGAGGGATTGCCCAGCGAGAAGTCGAAGACCTTCTCGGGGCCGATCTCGGCCTTGCGGGCGGCGGCATAGGCTGCGAGCTCGCGGATCGACGATTTTGTCGCCCCATAGGAGTAGCTTTGCTCGTTCACGATGCGCTTCCTTTCCACACTTGCCATTGTAAGCGCCCTGCAACCCCGCAAGAAGCAGCTGTAACGTGACCGTTTAAAACGAGCCGGCCGACCCCCGATCGCGAATCCGCAGGACAGGCCCCAGCGACTGTACAGTCACCGGAGGCCCTGCTGGGGAAACGCGGCGTGCAGGGCCGCACACTCCCCTACTCCTCGGGATGCGCGGCCAGATACTCGTCCCAGCGGTTATCGAGAAGGGCTTGCACCGCCTCGCCCTCCACAGTCTCGCGTTCGAGCAGAACCTCTGCCATGGTACCCATCTGATCGCGACGCACCTCGAGGATGCTGCGGGCACGACCATGGGCCTCGCGCATGATGCGCTCGACCTCGTCATCGATACGCTTGGCGGTCTCGGCGGAGTAGTCTTGGCGATTGGCATAATCGCGGCCGAGGAAGACCTCGTGCTGCGCCTCGCCGAAGACCTGGGCACCGAGCGCCTCGGTCATGCCGTAACGGGTGACCATCTCGCGCGCGTGCTTGGTGGCGCGCTCGAGGTCGTTGCTGGCACCCGTGGTGATATCGTCGCAGAAGAGCTCCTCGGCGGTGCGGCCACCCAGAAAGACGGCGATCTCATCGAGGATCTCCTCGCGCGTCTTCAGGAAGCGATCCTCCTCGGGAAGCTGCATGGTATAGCCCAAGGCGCGTCCACGCGACACGATCGAGATCTTGTGCACGGGATCGGAGTTGTCGAGGATGTGGCCCACCAGGGCATGCCCGCTCTCGTGGAACGCGATGGTACGGCGCTCCTTATCGGTGATGATGCGGCTCTTGCGCTCGGGGCCGGCCATGACGCGCTCCATAGCCTCCTCGATCTCCTTGTCGGATATCTTGCTCTTGCGCCTACGCGCTGCAAGGAGGGCGGCCTCGTTCACAAGGTTGGAGAGATCGGCGCCCGTGAAGCCGGGAGTGAGCTTGGCGATGCGCGCGAAATCGACATCGTCCTCGAAGGGCTTGCCTGCGGCATGCACGGCGAGGATCTTCTCGCGACCGCCCACATCGGGACGGTCGACCGTGATCTGACGGTCGAAACGGCCCGGACGCAGCAGTGCCGGATCGAGGATGTCGGGTCGGTTCGTTGCGGCGATGAGGATGGTGGAGCTGTTGTCCTCGAAGCCATCCATCTCGACGAGCAGCTGGTTCAGGGTCTGCTCGCGCTCGTCGTGACCGCCGCCCAAACCGGCGCCGCGCTGACGGCCCACAGCATCGATCTCGTCGATGAAGATGATGGAGGGGGCCTCCTCCTTGGCCTCGCGGAACAGGTCGCGCACGCGGGAGGCGCCCACGCCCACGAACATCTCGACGAAGTCGGAACCGGAGATCGAGAAGAACGGGACGCCCGCCTCGCCGGCAACGGCCTTGGCCAGAAGCGTCTTGCCCGTTCCCGGAGGGCCGACCAGAAGCACACCGCGCGGGATCTTGGCCCCCATCTTCTGGTAGCGTTCGGGTTCGGAGAGGAAGTCCTTGATCTCGAGAAGCTCCTCCACAGCCTCATCGATACCCGCTACATCGGAGAATTTGGTGGTGGGACGGGTCTGGGCGTTCGTCCGCGCATGGGTCTTGGAGAAGGACATCTGGCGACTGTTCTGTTCGCTGAGCCTGCGCATGTAGTAGACGAAGACGCCAACTAAAAGAAGGGTGGGCACCACTGAGACCAAGATGGTCTCGAGTATGCCCGATGATGCGGTGTCAAGCTTGAACGTCACTTCCGGATGGGCCTGCATGAGCTCTTGCAGGCTGTCGTTGCCCACATAGACGCTCTCGAAACGCCTGAGCGTCTCGTCGGAGCGCTCGCTTTTCCCAACAGATGCGGGCCAGTAGGTACCGCGGAGGCTGCCATCGGAGGTCTTGTAGGTGACCTCGCGCACCCGCTCGTCTTTGACCGCGACCACGAACTCGTTGGTGGCCAGCGTATCGGTCTGCCCACCGCTGCCGAAGAGGCGGTTCTCGGCAGGCATCAGGAAGAAATAGAGGAAGATGAGGGCGCCGATGAGCAAAGGGAGCAGCTGTTGGCGTGGGTCGGGACGCAACGGCCCCCCTGGTATACGCGGACCGCCGTGCGGCTCCCGATCGTGGTTGTGGTTCTTATCTGGCACAGGCGGCTCCTTACTGGGCGCGGATATTCTTTAAGAATAGATCTCGGGTCTGAGGACGCCCACATAGGGTAGGTTACGGTAACGCTCGGCATAATCGAGACCGTAACCCACGATGAACTCGTTGGGTACATGGCACCCCACGTACTTGGGCGTGACGGGCGGCGTGTAGCCATCGATATCCTTGACGGCGAACGCGCAGATCTCGATGGACGCGGGGTTGCGCGACTGCAGCATGTTGATGAGGTTCGAGAGCGTGAGGCCCGAGTCGAGGATGTCTTCCGCGACGATGACATGGCGGTCGCGGATATTGGTCTCGAGATCCTTCAGGATGCGGACGGTACCCGATGAGGTGATGCCGCTACCATAGGAGGATGTCGCCATGAAATCGATGGAGATCGGGCAATCGATGGCGCGCATGAGGTCGGCCATGAAGACCACGGCACCGCGCAGCACGGCTACCAGAAGCGGATTCTTATCCGCGTAATCGGCGCTGATCTCGGCACCGAGGCGGGCGATGATGGCCTCGATCTCGTCTTCGCCGACAAGGATGCGCTCGACATCGGGATGGACGACATGCATGCTGGTTCCTCGATTCCCCCGCTTATCAGACCGACAACAGACTCAATTCTAGCAAGTGCCTGGTGTGCGGTGTGCATTTCGCCCGCTCATCGACACGAATTCCAGCAACCCACACAACCTGCCCGCGCACATCGGTGCGTACGATGGGAGTACGCTCGCGCTCCGCTACGGGACGTTGCGCCTCGTTCAAAAGATCGGCGAGCTTCTTGGACTGCCCATGCATGCCGAGAGGGCAGATGATATCGCCCGGGTGAGGCGTATCCACCCAAAGGCACCCACCCGACGTCGCGTCGATCCCGCACGCCTCGGCATCGAGCAGAACGGAGCGCTCCTCCCATTCGAGCGCATGGCTTCGGGCGAGAAGGACTGGGTCGGCGCCGTGCTCGACCTCGACGAGGCGTGCGGAGAGCGTGCCGCCCGAACCCATATCGAGTGTTCCGGGCACCTTGAGCCACGCGGCGATGCGGCTGCTGTCGGCAATGCGGGCGCGCAGGAACACCAGACCATGCTCCACGCGCACATCCACACCCATGGGAAGGGTCACGGAGCCCGCGCGCGCGGAGACGAGCTCGAGCACGCGATTGATGTGGCGCGCCTCGAGGCGCGTCTCGGCCTCGACCCATAAGAGCGCACTGCGTACCACGCGCCGGGCAAGAGCCACCTCGCTCGCAGCAAGACGCGCGGCGTCCAGTACGAGCAGGCCCCGCTCCTGCTTGCGCGTGAGATCATGCAGGAGGCGCGAGGCAAGCGCACTCAGGTAGGCGTCCTCATCGGAGAGGATGTCGCAAGTCGAGGCAAGGCTTGCTATGACGCGGGGGTTGCGGCGCTCGACCACCGGGATAAGATCGTGTCGTACGTAGGCGCGCAGGTACCGCGTGTCATGGTTGGTGTCGTCCTCGCGCCACACGATACCGCGCATACGCAAGAACTCGCAGAGCTCATCGTGGGTTCTGTCCAAGAGGGGGCGCACGATGCGGTTGCGACGGCGCGGGATGGATGAGAGCCCGGAGGCGCCGCTGCCGCGTATGGCATTCATGAAGAAGGTCTCCGCACGGTCATTCGCAGTGTGCGCCGTGCAGATACGCGCTGCCGAACGCGGAGTTCCGAACTGAGCGGAGAGCTCATTGGCGAGTTCGGCAGCTGCGGCATAGCGTGCCTCGCGCCCGACATTCTCGACATTATCGGAGGCATCGCGGGCGATCTGGGCAACATTGCAGCGTTTGACCGTGCAGGGGATACCGTATGCGGCTGTAATGTTGCGCACGAACTCCTCGTCCTCATCGGCATCGAGGCCGCGCAGCTGATGATTGATGTGGAGCACGTGCAGGCGCTCACGGGCGATGCGCGCGCGCCCACGTCCGTCGTCGATGTCGAGCGCCGAGGTGGCCGCCATCACGAGCAGGGCGGTGGAGTCGGCCCCGCCCGAGACCATGAGCACCACGGGTGCGCGCAGCTCCTCATCGGCGGCACCGCTTGGCCGCTCGAAGGGACTCCTGCCCACGGGATATCTGCGACTGACAGTTGGCATCCACACTCCCTGCACGGTTTTCTCTTATTGTCGCATACCCGCTTTCCCGTCCATCCGGGGTGCTATGCTCTTTAACATGGAAGCGAAGATCCACCTACATATCCTTGCAAGCGGGTCCAGGGGCAACGCCTGCATAGTCGAGGGACCCGAAGGCTCCGTGCTCATCGATTGCGGCATCTCGCGGCGCGAGCTCTTCTCCCGCGCGGACACGCTCGGTGTCGACGTGAGCCGCGTGCAGGCGCTTTTGCTCACGCACGAGCACTCCGACCATGTGGCGGGCGTCACGGTGCTCTGCAACCATGACGAGTTCGGGCTCTATGCCACGGCGGGCACGATCGCCGCGCGCAACTATCTTTCAAATCTGCCGTTCAATCTGGTCGAGGCCGGCGATACGATCGGAATCGCAGGCATGGCCGTGCGAATATTCCATACAAGCCACGATGTGGCCGATCCCGTGGGATTCCGTTTCGAGTGTTCGGGAGATGCACTGGGGTATTGCACCGACACGGGCATGCTCACATCCGAGGCGTATGAGTCATTGGCCGGCTGCCGTATCCTCGCGCTCGAATCCAACCACGACATCGGCATGCTCGAGCACGGGCCCTATCCCGCATTCCTGAAGTCGCGCGTCCGCAGCAAGGGCGGGCACCTCTCCAATGACCAGGCTGCCGAGGCCTTATCCGAGCTGGTCACGGATGATACCGAGGCCATCGTCGCCATGCACATCTCCGAGAAGAACAACCGGCCGAGCATCGCCGTGCGTGCGCTCGCGAAGGCGGTGGGCGCCGAAGCCGCCAACAGCACCTTCACCGAAGCACGCACCCCCGACGGCCACCTCTCCATCTGCGCAGCCGCGCAAGCACGCCCTTTAAGCGTGTGGTAGATGCGGGTCACCCCGCTGCTCGGTGCAGTTGAGATGAAGCCGTCCGCTCTCTCTGCTGTTCTCGCTACCCTGCTGCCGCATTTGCCCAGCACGTGTCTTGTTGACTGTACAGTCAATGGGACCCGTCCTGCGGGTTCGCTGTTGCAAGGCTTCCTGCAGGGCACCTCTCATAGCGTTTTCTCAGCAAGGCCTCCGGTGACTGTACAGTCGCTGGGACCTGTCCTGCGGATTCGCGATCGCAGCGCCATCATCAAACACAGAGCACTGCCAGCAATCAGCCCCGAAGCAAATTATTTCTCAAAAAAACTTGTTGACAACTATTACGTCTGACGATATATTACATATGGCGTTATAACGTTAGCCGATATAACAGCAGCCGTAATAGGAAGGAGACGAGATGGGAAGGCATGAGGACTCAGGAGCGTTGAGCGAGTCGACGTTCTACATCCTTCTCTCCCTGCATGAGCCCATGCATGGCTATGCGATCATGCAGAACGTCCAAGTCCTCACAAACGGGCGCATAACCATTGGTGCGGGCACACTCTATGGAGCTCTCACCGCGCTCGCCGAGAAGAACTGGATCCGCGCTCTGAACGAGCATATCTCCGGTCGTCGGAAGGAATACGTGATTACCGAGCAGGGCAAGGATGCCTTCTTGAACGAGGTTGACAGACTGTCTCGCCTCATCGCCGACGCCAAAACCGTTACGAGGGGAAATTGAGATGACTACAAGCACATCGATCAAGAAAAGCTTTACCGATTTTGACAAGGAGCAGGAGTGGCTCAATCAGATGAGCGCTGAGGGCAAGGCTTTCATCAGCTATCACGGAGGAACCTACATATTCGTCAAGGATGAGCCGAGCGCATGGAGCTATGCGATAGAGATCCTCGGACAAGACAAGAAGAAGTCGGAAGAATACCTCTCCTTCCTCGAGGATACGGGCATCGAAACCGTGGCGACCTATGCAGGGCGTGCCTACCTGCGCAAGAGGAATGATGGAGCGCCCCTCGAGCTCCACAGCGACCTTGAGTCCCGTCTGGACCAAGCCAAAAAGGCAGGTGCGATCTGGAGCGTCATTCCCTTGACGCAGCTTATCCTCGTGTTGAACCTAACCGGTAGCGCCTTCTCAGATGGAGATACCTCGGCCTTGGCGAAAGGAATAACCATCGGAGTCGCAATCGTCCTCATCATTGCCGCCGCAGTCGAGTACTTCCACTTTGGCAAGCCCTACCGCGAGCGCATCAAACAGCTCAAGAAGGAGCTTTCGATCAAGGAGTAGATCCTATCTGACCCTGCAATTCCTCCGATGGGCCCTGAGTTTTCTCAGGGCCCAATCGTAATGCGAGCTCGTTGCGCTCGCGAAGTACGAGCCCAGCGTGGTCGTTCCCGTCCAATCGAAGCAGCCTCTCCCGAACAGTTCCTCATCGGAGAAGCCTTCTGCCAGCTCCATGACCGCGCTGTGAGATCCTTCCAGCAGCTCTTCGGCCTCCTCCAACGATGTCACCTGGTGTTTCTCCCAGAATCCGACGTTCATCTCGCCGTACGTCCGCCACGTGTAGGGCTCGGGCAAAAACGGCTTCCTGTCCCCGGCAGTGTTCGCGGCCATCCAAACCAAGAGCAGCTGATGCCATTCATAGAGGTGAGCCAGAACATCGCGCAGGTTCTTATCACGGCCCCAATACGCCTCGGTCTTTTTCGTATCGGACGAGAAATCGAAGGGAGTGTCCAGCTCGCGCTCGGTCATCGAGACGATATGCGCCTTGAGCTTTGTATAGTTTTGGGCAGAGGCGGCAATCAGCTCGCCTTTGGTTGTCGGTCGTGCCATGGCAGGGTCTCCTCATCGGTCGTTTTAGGACACGCTCTCATGCGACCATCGGTCGAGTTGGGGTAGAAGCCGCACCATGTAGTCGTGCGCCTCGTCCTTTGTGAAGCCCGACCCCGGTACCGCCATGTGGTGCACACAGACGTCGACCATCTCATCCATCGTGATGTCAGGAGACGTGTACCCACCGTCTTCGTAGCACCACTTGCAGTAGTGCGTGGCGGGAGATCCGTCCGCCTCGGTGCCGAGGAGGCTCGGATCTGCAAGGGGCATGCCGCAGCTCTCGCAGCGGTTGTTATCGGGAAGATCGAGGATCATGTTGACCGGCACGCCGAACACCTCGGCAATCAGCTTGAGCGTGTCGATTCCCGGAGCTGTCTCGCCATTCTCCCAGCGCGAGACTGCTTGGCGGGTGACGGAGAGCCTGTCCGCCATCTCCTGCTGCGTCAGGCCCAGCTCCGAACGTATCTCCAAGATCCTCTCGTCGATCGACATGGGCGCTCCCTTCTCCTCCCTTTTTCCAGTGTACAGGCTGGGGAAGGAGGGGTCACGCAACCATTTGTTGCCCGCCGCGTTGGGTTGAGGAGAGGCACCGATCCTCCCCTATCCTCGTGCGGGGAAGTCTCCCTCCATTCTGACGGCGATTCTGCAGTGCCGTTGATAAGATGGAAGCATCGTAATAAAGACATCCGATTGCGAGGAGTGAGCTATGAGAATCAAGGCAGCGGTAACCATGGCGAAGGGTGCTCCGTTTGATATCCAGGAGGTCGAGCTGGACAAGCCCAAGAGCCATGAGATTCTGGTGAGAATCGCAGCATCCGGTGTATGCCATACCGATGAAGCGGTTCAGCAGCAGTTCATTCCCGTACCCCTACCTGCAGTGCTTGGCCACGAGGGCGCGGGTGTCGTAGAAGAGGTCGGCTCCGAGGTCACCGAGTTCAAGCCGGGAGACAAGGTAGGCATTTCCTTCGGGTTCGATGGAACGTGCAAGAACTGCCTCAGCGGCCATCCATCCGCATGTGTCAATCTGAATAAGATCAACTTCGGCGGCATCCAACCCGATGGGACCACGCGCCTTTCGCTCCCCAACGGGCAGAAGCTATCCACGTTCTTCGGACAGTCCTCCTTTGCGACGTATGCGGTTGTCAGCGAGGCGAGCGCTATCAAGATCCCCTATGACGATATCGATCTGGGTATCGTCGCTCCCGTTGGATGCGGCATACAGACCGGAGCGGGTGCGGTGCTGAATGTGCTCCATCCCGATTTTGGTTCCGCCATCGCCGTGTTCGGCTGCGGAACTGTGGGCATGAGCGCAATCATGGCCGCGAATATTGTCGGCTGCAGCAAGATCATCGCTGTCGGCGGCAACGCCACCAGCCTCGAGCTTGCACAGGAGCTCGGTGCCACCCATACCATCAATCGCAGGGAGGAGAGCGATATCGTCGGGCGCATCCGCGAAATCACGGACGGGGGCTGCGATTATGCCATCGACACCTCCGGCAACGCCGATTTCGTCAAGAAGATGCTTGCCAGCGTGGGCTTTATGGGCAAGGGCGTTATCCTTGGCGCAACGGGTGATGTGACCTTTAATATCCAAGAAGAGCTGATGGGTGATTCCAAGTCCCTGATCGGTGTTGTAGAGGGCGATGCCATTCCCAAGCTCTTTATTCCGAAATTGCTGGAGTACTACAAGATGGGACGATTCCCCATAGATAAGATCGTGAAGTTCTACCCATTCGAGAAGATCAACGAAGCCCTAGAGGATTCGCATGCCGGAAAGTGCATCAAGGCCGTTGTCCGCATGGACTAAACATTCGGCAGCAAGGTCGATTCCCGTTGCAGCATAGGGCAAAGCCCTTACTGACTGTACAGTCAGTAAGGGCTTTGCTGGGGAAACGTGATCCGCGCGGCACAAACCAAGAAGGTCCTCAGAGAAAACCGCAGGTCACGGGGACCTGCGGTTCAAGACTCTGCTTGCTTTCGTTACAAATGCTAGTCGATGGTGATCTTGGTGACGTTGGCCTTCTCCTCGATCTTGGGCACATTGATGGTGAGGACGCCGTCCTCAAGCTTGGCGGAAAGGCCCTCGATCGAAGCATTCTTGAGGTAGATGCTGCGGGTTGCGGTCCACTCGCCGGTCTCCTTGATCAGGTAGTTCTTGCCCTTCTCCTCCTCGACCTCTTTCTTGTTGATGGTGATGGAGAGATTGCCCTCGTTGAGCTCAACGTCAACCTGATCGCGGGTGACGCCCGGAAGCTCGGCGGTGACGGCGTAGCTGGTGCCGGCATCCTCGACATTCATCTTGAACGTGCCGATGCCGGCCGTGGTGAGGGTTCCGATCGGAAGTGCGGAGAAGATCTCATCGAGCATCTCGAAGGGACGGATGAACGAACGGTCGTAGTTGTTGTAACGGGTGATGCCTGCCATGATGACCACTCCTTTTCATCTGCTTGGGCGCTGGTAGGACGCCCTTTGCTACTTATGTATTTCATTCCCCAGCTCGCATAACTTTATACATGGAAACTCATGATATCTAAGTCTCACTATATAAGATATACCTTCGATGGTCGTGTGGATGCGATGGGAAACGGAATGCGCCTTCTTATCTGTACTATCATGGTATGAAGTTCAACGCTGGCACGTGCAAGCGCACTTGGAGGCTCAGGTGGCAAACGAGAACAACGCGGATCCTATGGACGACATCGATGTGGACGAACCCGAGGAAATCTCCTCTGAGGCAACAGAGCCCGAGCACCCTGTCTTCGAACGTCCCGCCCGTCCCCGCAAGACGCAGGAACCCATCGACGATCTCTCCGAGACCGGCTCCGTCGATGCCATCTATGTAAGCGATTCCGATTACACCGGTAAGGGCATAGCCGACGGCAGTTATCGCCGCTCGCGTACGGGTATGAACCAGCTGCGCCGCGATCTGCATTACGGCCAATACCTCGAGATCCCCAAGGGACGTCGTGATATCTTCAGACGAAAAGAACGCTGGCACAACATCGGTGCCCTCGTCGCTGTTGCCTTCGTGCTCGCCGCCGTCGCCGGGGCAGCCTACCTCGTGGTCATGTTCCTGCAGGGGCAGTTCGGCTAGGAAAACCCAACGCAGTCGCAGGTCTTAGTCCCATGGATCGCGCTCGAAGAGCGGCTCCCGCTCCGGCATGCGGTCTGAATAGGGATCGTAGCCGTCATCATCCTCGTTCTCGGCACGCTCGAACTCGGATTGCGCCGCGCGGGGGCTTTCGTCCCCGCGCTCCTCGGCATGCTTGGCCTGCAGCTCTGCCACAGCTACTCCTCCGTATCCGCAACACGCGCGGCAAAGAGGCGGTCATCCGCCCCCACGTCCACACGTACGGCATCGCCCTCGCGCACCTCGCCTCCGATGATGAGGTTGGCCACATTGTCGACCACCTGGCGCTGGATAAGGCGCTTCAAGGGGCGCGCGCCGTAAACCGGATCGAGCCCATCGAACGAGAGCGATTGCACCGCCGCAGGCGTGAGCGTAAGCGAGATGCGCTCCTTGGCGAGGCGCTCGCGCACGTCCTTGAGCTGGATGTCGACGATCTTCTCGATGTCGGCGAGACCGAGCGAGTGGAAGACCACCACATCATCGATGCGGTTCAAAAACTCGGGGCGGAAGACCTCGCGCAGGGCATCGGTGATCTGCTTCTGCGTATCTGCGGGCGCAGCCGCTTGACTGGCAGCGGCGATGATCTGGCTGCCCACATTGGACGTCATGATGATGATCGTGTTCTTGAACGAGACCACGCGGCCCTGGCCGTCGGTAAGACGACCGTCGTCGAGCACCTGGAGCAGGATGTTGAAGACATCCGGATGGGCCTTCTCCATCTCGTCCAAGAGGATGACGCAGTACGGATGGCGGCGGACCGCCTCGGTGAGCTGGCCGCCCTCGTCGTAACCCACGTATCCGGGAGGTGCGCCGATGAGACGCTGCACGGAGAACTTCTCCATGTACTCGGACATATCGATGCGCACAAGAGCCTTCTCGTCATCGAAGAGGCACTCTGCCAGGGCTTTCGCGAGCTCGGTCTTGCCCACGCCGGTAGGACCGAGGAAGAAGAAGCTGCCCAAGGGTCGCGCGGGATCGGCGAGGCCCGCACGGCTGCGGCGCACAGCTGCGGCCACGGCGGATACCGCCTCGTCTTGGCCGACGACGCGTTTATGCAGCTCGTCCTCGAGTGATTTGAGCTTCTCGATCTCGCCCTGCATCATCTTCGAGACAGGCACACCCGTCCAGCTGGAGACGACCTCGGCGATCTCCTCCGAGGTGACCTCCTCCTTGAGGATGCCGCCCGCCTCCTGCTTAGCGGCAAGGACCCCCTCGGCATCGGCGAATTCCTTCTCGAGATTCGGGATGGTGGAGTAGCGGAGCTCGGAGGCGCGGGCGAGGTTGCCCTCGCGTGTGACGCGCTCCATCTCGCCCTTGGCCTCCTCGATCTTGGCCTTGAGGTCTTGGACGCGATCGATCGCACCCTTCTCGTTCTCCCAATCGGCCTTCATGCCATCGAGCTTCTCGCGCGTGGATGCGATCTCTGCGCGCAGCGTATCGAGACGCTCCTTGGAGGCCTTGTCTTCCTCTTTCATGAGGGCCTGCTCCTCGATCTGCATCTGCGTGAGCTGACGGTCGACCGCATCGATCTCGGCGGGCATGGAATCGAGCTCCATGCGCAGGCGGCTGGCCGCCTCGTCGACGAGGTCGATGGCCTTGTCGGGCAGGAAGCGATCGGAGATGTAGCGGTTGGAGAGATCGGCTGCCGAGACAAGCGCCGCATCGGTGATGCGCACGCGGTGGTGCTGCTCGTAGCGCTCTTTGAGACCGCGCAGGATGGAGATGGTATCCTCAACGGAGGGCTCGGAGACCATGACCGTCTGGAAACGGCGGGCAAGGGCCGCGTCCTTCTCCACGTACTTGCGATACTCGTCGAGCGTGGTGGCACCGATGGCGTGGAGCTCTCCGCGCGCGAGCGCGGGCTTCAGGATGTTGCCCGCATCCATCGATCCCTCGACCGCGCCGGCTCCCACGATAAGATGCAGCTCGTCGATGAAGAGGATGACCTGGCCGTCGGACTTCTGAACCTCTTTCAGGACCGACTTCAGGCGGTCCTCGAATTCGCCGCGGTACTTGGCACCCGCCACGAGCGCGCTCATATCGAGCTCGATGATGTCCTTATCGCGGATGGTGGACGGGACGTCGCCCTCGACGATGCGCTGGGCGAGGCCCTCGACGATGGCGGTCTTGCCCACGCCCGGCTCGCCGATGAGGACGGGGTTGTTCTTGGTACGGCGGCTGAGCACCTGGATGGTGCGGCGTATCTCCTCGACGCGGCCCACAACCGGGTCGAGCTTGCCCTGGCGGGCGAGGTCGGTGACGTTGCGTCCATACTGCTCGAGTGCCTCGAACTGCGGTTTGGCGTCTTGGCTGGTCACGCGCTCATCGCCGCGCAGATCGGCGTAAGCCTCCTCGATGCGCTTGGCGGTGACGCCGAGCGTCCTCAAGGTGTTGCCCGCATCGCCCTTGTCGTCGGCGAGGGCGCAGAGCAGATGCTCGGAGGTGACATAGGAGTCGCCCAGCTTGGAGGCGAGCTTCTCGGCGGCCTCTGCAACGCTCAAGAATCCGTTGCCGGGCGCGACCATGCCCATCGAGCCGCTCACCTTAGGTTTGCCGGAGATGATGGCGTCGACTTGGGATTCGAGCAGGTGCGGATCGGCGCCTACGCGCTCGATGATGGCGGAGAGATTGCGCTCGCCGCCCGAAAGCAGGGCCTTCAGCAGGTGGATCGGCTCGATCGAACCCGCCTGCGCATCGGCGGCGATGCCCATGCTCGCCTGCAATGCCTCCTGCGCGGTAACCGACCATTTATCGATTCTCATGTATATCTACTCCTTCTTCGCCCAAAACGGGCATCGTCATCAATCAAGGAGGTTATGCCCGCTACGAGCGCAGACTATACAAATCTAAGTGTGTTTATGTGAGATTTTCATCTGCATGCCGGAAGGCGACGATACCCACCTCATCGGCTCCCTCAGCCGCAAAGAGAGCTGCCGCCTATATCCGGCAATCACCTGAAGCATTCCCAATGCGGTTGGATACCCATGCCAACGAGGTCGGGACCGGTGTGCACGAGCAGATCGGGGGATACGCCGGAGCGCAGCACCTCTCCCGCAAGCTCCACACCGCGCTCCGCAAGTCCTTCGCGGAGCTTTCGCTCGAGTTCGTCGAAATGATCGTTGCCCTCGCTGCAGCAGATGGCAAGCCGAACCGGTCGGCCGAGTTCCTGCGCATGCTCAAGCACGAGGGATACTTCCATATCGAGCGAGCGCTCCCAGCCCCGCACCCTGCGCGCCACCGTATAACGCCCGCCTCTATCGCAGGTGATGACGGGATTGATGCGGAGAAAAGACCCCAGACGGTACACCGCTTCGGAGATACGCCCTCCCTTGCGCAGATACTCGAGGGTCTTCGTCGAGAAGAACACGCGGGTATCGCGCGAAAGCCTATCGAGGGCTGATACCATCTCCTCGAAGGGGATGCCGGCCTCTGCCATCTCCACGGCGGCGATGGTCACCATACCTGCAGCGATACCGATGCTCCGCGTGTCGATTACCGCCACGGGAAAGCCACTCATCTGGCCTGCTATGAGGCGCACTGTTTGGTTGGTCGCCGAGAGGCCGGCGGCGATGCTGACGAAGATGGCGCCCTCATAACCGTCGGCACGCACCTGCTCCAACGCTGCGCGTATCTCATCGGGAGAGGGCAGGGAGGTCGTGGGGATCTCCTTGGCGAGCAGGGCGGTCATCTGCTCGGAGGTGATGTCGGTGCCGGAGCGGAGGCTCGATCCATCGGAGAGGTTTATGCGCAGGGCGACCTCGCGCACATCATGTGCCGTGATGAACGGCCTCGGGGTATTGGTACCGGTGTCGGTGAGGATGGCAATTCTTCGCACGTCCATATCCGCCCCTTCGGCAGTCGTCCGCTCCTTCAATTTAGATATTATAACCCTATTATCTAGTTTTTGATACTAGATAATAGAATCATCGTTTTTGCTCTATTATGGGAACGGGAAGCAAGCGGCGCTGCATTGCGCAACCCAAGGAGGATACCATGACGCGAGACACCGTAGACGTACCCGAATCGAGCGATGGCCTCGAGGTAGGATACGCAGCATACGCTGCCCGAATGCAGAGCCTGCACATCTCGCGCGTCAACGAGATGCCGCGTATCGAGCTCTACCTCGATCAGGTCCTCTCGATCGTCTCATCCGAGCTGGCATTCATGTACGCCCCCGGCGAGCGCGTGGTGACGGGGGCGATGGTGAACAACTACGTGAAGCTGCAGGTCGTTCCGGCGCCCGTTCGGAAGCGCTATGCGCGGCGCCACCTTGCAACGCTGCTCTTCGTGTGCGCGTTCAAGCAGGTTCTCTCCATCGAGCAGATTCGCGTGCTGATCACCCTCGCGGCCGAGGCCGACATCGACAGCGAGCGCGCATACGACGATATGATCGGGCTTTTCGAAGAGACGCTCCGCGAGCTCTTCTCCGAAGAACCCGACAAGCCGTCTGCCCAACTATCCGGAAAACTTCAGCTCGTCGACACGCAAGGAGAGCTGGTGAACGGGAAGCTGGGGAATCTCTTCGAGAGTGCCGTGATCTTGCTCGCCTATTCCGTGCACGTGAACGCCATGATCGCCCTTCGGGAGAGCGCTACCGGCGGACGGACTGCCTGATCCAAGCGAATTGCGCCCTTGGCTGTCAGCTATCCTTGCCCTCGAGAAACCCGCGCAAGACCTGCTCGGGCCCTTCGCCCTCATAGCGGGCGAGCGCCGTGATGCGCTGCTGCATCTTGAACTCGTGCACCTCGTCTTCGAGCTCGCGCACGCGGCGGGTGAGCTTGTCGATCTTCTCGTCCTTCTCGAGCTGGCGCTCGCGCATATCGAGTATACGGACAACTCCCGCGAGGTTGATGCCCTCATCGGTGAGCTTGTTGATAAGGCCGAGACGCTCGATGTCGGCTTGGCTGTAGAGACGCGTGTTGCCACGGCTGCGGCCGGGTGTGACGAGGCCCTTCTGCTCGTACACGCGCAGCGTCTGCGGATGCATGCCGGTGAGATCGGCGGCCACGCTGATCATATAGAGCGGCTTGTCCCTATTGCTCTCGTGCTCATGCGCCATGGCGTTCCACATCCTCTCTGTAGTCGCGCTTGTCGGCGTCGGCGAGCGCCTGGAGCGCATCGCGCTCCTTTGCCGAGAGGCGTGTGGGCACCTTCACGCGCACCGTGACGTAGAGCGCGCCGCGCGCATCCTTGCGTTTGACGTTGGGAGCACCGAGATCCTTGAAGCGGAACGTCTTGCCATCCTGCGTGCCTGCGGGAACCTTGAGGCGCACCGTCTTATGCTCGGGCGTTGGAACGTCGATCTGAGCGCCGAGGGCGGCCTCGTACACGCTGATGGGCAGCTCCATGCGCACATCGGCGCCATCGCGTTTGAAGATCGGATCCTCGGCCACACGTGTGGTGACCACGAGGTCGCCGCGAGCACCGCCGCTCGGACTGTATTCGCCACGCCCCTTGTACCGCAGCTTGCCGCCGTCGACGGCGCCGGCGGGAATCTTGACCGTGATGGTCTGCTCCTCGCCGGTGGATGGCACGCGATAGCTGACCTTGCGCGTTGCGCCCGTAAAGGCCTCCTCGGCCGTGACATCGACCGCAAGGGTGAGATCCTGGCCGCGCGATGAGCGCTGGGCGCGAGCACCGCCCGGCATCGTCCCTCCGAAGAACTGGCTGAAGTCGAAGCCGCCGAATGCCCCGTCGCCGTTGCGCATATTGGTGAACATCTGCTGCCAGTCGGGGCCGCCTACGTTGACATTGTAGCCGCGGGCCCCGCCGGGAATGCCTCCGCCGAACATGAGGAGCTGGTCGTACTCTTTGCGTTTCTTCTCATCGGAGAGCGTGTTGTAGGCCTCCGAGATCTCCTTGAACTTGGCCTCGTCTCCCCCGCGGTCGGGGTGATACTGAGCCGCGAGCTTGTGGAACGCGGCCTTGATCTCGTCTTGGGAGGCGCTGCGCTTTACGCCCAGGATGTCATAGTATGTCGTATTGCCA
The DNA here is from genome assembly GCA_029546925.1 of Actinomycetes bacterium. Taxonomy (GTDB): domain Bacteria; phylum Actinomycetota; class Coriobacteriia; order Coriobacteriales; family Atopobiaceae; genus RUG721. Next base: position 36,228 of record JAKPQM010000140.1, on the reverse strand, counting down.
GCCATAAAGCTCGCCTCCTTCCTGTTGCAGCGCCATGCGGGGATACTTCCCGCATGGCGCCGTTATTCCTCGGCCTCCGGCTCCTCGGCGGGACGCTTGGGACCTCCGAAGGTGACCGTGACCATCGCCGAGCGGATGATCTTGCCGCCCATGCGATAACCCTTCTGGTACACCTGCGCGACGGTCTCGTCGTAGACATCCGTTCTCTCCTCGCGGCCCACCGCTTGATGTGCCAGCGGGTCGAAGGGCTGGCCCGCAGGATCGATGACCGCGACGCCTTCCTTCTCGAGCACCGAGAGGATCTTGGCGTGCACCGCAGTGATTCCCTCGACGAATTGCGTCAGCTCGCTGTTGCCGGTACCTTCGGCATGATCGACGGCGCGCTCGAGATCGTCGATGACGGGCAGCAGGTTGGTGACGAGCCCCTCGGTAGCGCGCTCGCGCTCGGCAAGGCGCTCGGCTGCCGTGCGGCGGCGGAAGTTCTCCCAGTCTGCCTGCAGGCGCAGCAGCTTGTCGTTTGCCTCGCTCGCAGCCTTGGCGGCATCCTCGAGACGCGCCTCCGCCTCGATGGCACGGGCCTCGAGATCGATCATATCCTGCTGCTGCTTCTCGGCGATCTCGGCATCGGCTGCTTCGGCACCTGCGCGCTTGGCCGCCTCGATCATCTCCTCCTCGGTCATCTCATGCATCTCAACGGGCTCGGACGGAGCCGTACGGGCTCCGTCCTCGACCTTGATCTTGGTCTTCTTCTTGCCATCCTTGCTCATCATGCTTGCAGCCCGCCTTTACTGGTTGTCGTCCACAACCTCGTAGTCGGCATCGACCACGTCGTCGCCATCGCTTCCCGCACCGGAGGCCGTCTGGGCCTGCTGGTCGGAATAGACGATCTCGGCAAGCTTATAACCGGCCTGCTGGAGCTTCTCGCCCGCAGCCTTGATGGCATCGATATCGGTACCGGAGAGCGCGTTCTTTGCCTCTGCGACAGCAGCCTCGACATCGGATTTGGTATCGGCAGGGACCTTATCGCCCAGCTCGCTCAAGGTCTGCTCGGTGGAGTAGCACAGCGAGTCGGTCTGGTTGCGGACCTCGATCTCGTCCTTTTTGGCCTTATCCTCCTCGGCGTGGGCGGCAGCATCCTTGACCATGCGGTCGACTTCGTCGTCGGAGAGGGCGGTGGAGCCGGAGATGGTGATCTGCTGGCTCTTGCCGGTTGCCTTGTCCTTGGCGGTTACCTTGACGATGCCGTTGGCGTCGATATCGAAGGTGACCTCGATCTGAGGGGTGCCGCGGCGCGCCGCCGGGATACCGGTGAGGTTGAACTTGCCGAGGCTCTTGTTGTCGGCTGCCATCTCGCGCTCGCCCTGCAAGACGTTGATCTCGACGGACGTCTGGTTATCGGAGGCCGTTGAGTAGATCTCGGTCTTGGACGTGGGGATGGTCGTGTTGCGGTCGATCATGCGGGTCATGACGCCGCCGAGCGTCTCGACGCCGAGCGAGAGCGGCGTGACATCGAGAAGCAGGATGCCGGACACGTCGCCCGTGAGCACGCCTCCTTGGACGGCGGCACCGTCGGCGACGACCTCGTCGGGGTTGACGGACATGTTGGGCTGCTTGCCGGTCATGGTCTTGACGAGCTCCTGCACGGCGGGCATACGGGTCGATCCGCCGACGAGGATAACCTCGTTGACCTGGGAGATCTGCAGGTTGGCATCCTTGAGCGCCTTGGTGACGGGGGCCTTGCAGCGGTCGAGCAGATCGCGCGTGATGCGCTCGAACTCGGCGCGGGTGAGGGTGTAGTCAAGGTGCTTGGGGCCGGTGGCGTCTGCGGTGATGAAGGGCAGGTTGACCTGGGCCTGCTGGGCGCTGGAGAGCTCCTTCTTGGCGTTCTCGGAAGCCTCCTTCAGGCGCTGCAGTGCCATGGGGTCGGCGCGCAGGTCGATGCCGTTATCGGCCTTGAACTTGTCGGCCAGCCAGTCGATGACGCGCTGATCCCAGTCATCGCCGCCCAAGTGGTTGTCGCCGTTGGTGGCGAGAACCTCGACCACGCCGTCGGCAAGGTCGAGCAACGAGACGTCGAAGGTGCCGCCGCCGAGGTCGAAGACAAGGACCTTCTGGTCGATGCTCTTCTTATCAAGACCATAGGCAAGCGCGGCTGCCGTGGGCTCGTTGACGATGCGCTGGACATTGAGGCCGGCGATCTTGCCGGCATCCTTGGTGGCCTGGCGCTGGGCATCGTTGAAGTAAGCGGGAACGGTGATGACGGCCTCGGTGACAGGCTCGCCGAGATACTTCTCGGCGTCGGCCTTCATCTTGGAGAGGATCATGGCGCTGATCTGCTCGGGCGTGAAATCCTCGCTTCCGATACCGACGACCGCGCGGCCGCCCACGCCGGCCTTGACCTTATAGGGAACGGTCTTGAGCTCGGACTCGACCTCGTCGATCTTGCGGCCCATGAAACGCTTGATGGAGAACACGGTGTTGGTGGGGTTGGTGACGGCCTGGTTCTTGGCAGCTTTGCCAACGATGCGGTCGCCATCGGCACGGAAGCCCACGACGGACGGCGTGGTGCGGTCGCCCTCGGCGTTGACGATGATGGTGGGCTCACCGCCCTCGAGGACAGCCATTGCGGAATTGGTGGTACCCAAGTCGATACCCAGAATCTTTGCCATAGTGGATCCCTTCTTCCTGCGCCTTGCAGCGCCTGATTTCTATTACTTGTACAGGTTATCCCCTTTCAGGGATATTTGTATACATAATCTAAGTCTCCATATAATAGATTTTATGAGCATGGGAGAAGTATGAGATCGTCCGATGCGATCGTGCTGGCACGGAAAGCGCAGCAAGGAAATCGCCAAGGGCAGCGTTGCGGCTTCTTTAGAGCCTGCATGCCTCGAAAGCACGTCTCATATACGGGGATAATCTTCCAACACGATGCGGTGAGCGACCAGCCTACTTGCTGGCCTTCTTGAACTCGTTGGCAAAATCAGAGAACATCGAGGAGGCGCCTTTGAGGTGCTCGCCCGCCTTTTTCGCGGGATTCTCGCCTGCTGCGCGCTTGGCCTTGCCGAGAGCCCTGCCCAGCTCGCGCGAGCCCTTGTCAAGCGCCTTGCCCGCAGCCGATCCGGCTTTTTTCGCAGCCTTGGAGACGCCGTCCTTGGCACGCGCATAACCCTCGCCCGCCTTTGCGGCAGCACCGCCCGAGAGCTCGAGTTGGGCCGCCTCGGGCGCAACGATCATCCAACCGTCTTTGTAACCGACCAGCATGGAGCCGGGAACGGCCACGTGGCCCACCAGCGACTCCGACATGTTGCCATCGCCCAGATGGAAGGCCTTGATCTTGCCGGTCTTGGTCGAGAACTCGATATCGGCAACATAACCGAGCTGCTTTCCATCCTCGGTTTTGGCATCCATGCCGTTCCAGATGATGCAGGCATCCCAGTCCAGCCCGAGACGCGCACGCGCGGCATCGTCGACGCCATCATCGGGACGCGTGATGAGAAGGCCCCTCTCGAAGGGTTCGAACGAGTCGAAGGCTACGAAGAGGTCGGGGCGTGCCACCATGCCGGCGATATCGCGCCGATGCACGATAAGGCCCACAACGCGGGCGCCCGATGGCGAGCAGACCACGTTGCGGACCTTGCCGATTCTCTTGGCAGCAACCTCGGCACCATCGCCACGCTTGCGAGGGCTCTTAGGCGCGTAGACCACCAAGCCTATGAGCTGCGTGATTTTGAGCACGAAGAACCTACTCTGCCGGTGCCGCAGGCTCGGCGTCCTCGTCGACAACCTCGACCTTCACCGCCTCTGCTGCAGTGCCTGCAGCATCTGCGGCGGTATCGGCCATGGAGGTAACCTGGTCGGACACCATGTTGACGACATCGACGACCTGCGCTGAGGCGTTGGCGACGGCGTCGGAGAGGGAGTCGCGGAGCTGATCCATGCGGACGCGGGCAGCGTCGACCTTCTCGCGCAGCTCATCGGAGGAAACGCCGCTGGCGGCTGCAACCTCGGTGACTTTGTCGGCAACGACCTTGGATCCGCGCTCGTAGTTATCGACGGCGGTGTCCCATGCGTCGTTCATGACATCGGCGGCCATAGCGCGGCTCTCGGCACCCGCACGCGGGGCAAGCATGACACCGGCAACGAGACCGGCAGCGGCACCCACGAAGGTGCCCAGTACGAAGTTGAACTTCTTTCCCATGGCAATCTCCTTATCTGGTCAGCGAACGGTACGGGGTACGGGGATAGTATCTCATGCCAGCGAATCGTCTGTCTCGGGTTCTGCTACTTCAGACTCGACAGCATCTGCCTCGAGATCCTCGTGCGCGGCCACCTCCTCTGGTTCCTGAGCGCTCTTGGCGATCTCGGCCGCAGCCTCCTTGAGCACAAGGGGGGAAACCGCAACCGTGGCATCCTCATCGAAGACGGACTTTCCAAGCTGCCCATCCTGATCATCGAGGCCGTCGACAAGCGCAACCAAGCCGGAGGCGATGGCATCGATATCGGGCTCGGGGTCGCCACCGCCGCTGTAGGCCCACTCGACGATCCACGCGGCACTCGAGAGGGCACCCGCCACCAAGACGTCGTCCGGGCAGGTGAGCCGCAACTCGTAGGTGCGCGTCTGGGCATCGACCTCGCGGGTCTGACCGGCGCAGACAGCTCCCGCACGCTCAGTACGGGCAAGCAGCTCCACCGTCACGTGCTCCAGAAGATGCGCGAGCTCGGTATCATCCAGAACCTCGCCGAAGGCCTCCCCGTCGTCGCCATAGCATGCATGGTCGAGCATCTGGGGCATGAGGCCGGCGATGCGACCGGTGCCTTCGGGATCATCGCTCGTGAAGAGCGGGGCGTCGTCGGCAAGGCGAACCTGCGCGACGAGGGCGCGCTGGCTGATAGTCACTTTGCTGATATCGATAAGCTGAGCCACGGTAGATGCCTTTCTCATCGAGAAACACGATGGATTCTAATTCTACTCCATTGCAGTTGAAAGAGCCTCGTCATCATCCTCACGATCGGGCTCGGGTGCGATCACACGCAGCATCGCCACACGCCTGCCGCGCAGCGATTGGACGAGGAACCGCCAGCCCTCATGCTCGAACACATCGCCCGGACGCGGCAGCTTGTCGGCGAGTTCGAGCACGAAGCCGGCGATGGTCTCGTACTCCTCGGTATCCTCGACGGGCCAGCCCAGCTCGAGGGCATCGTCGATGGAGAAGCGCCCGTCGACCTGCCACTCGCGTTCGGAAACCTGCATGAGGTACTTGTTGTCGGGGTCGAACTCGTCCTCGATCTCGCCTACGACCTCTTCGACGATATCCTCGAGCGTGATGACGCCCGCAGTGCCGCCGTACTCGTCGATGACGATGACCATCTGATCGTGGGTGGCGCGCATCTCGGAGAGGAGCGGCATGATGTCCTTGGTATCGGGCACATAACGTGCTTGGCGCATATAGCGGCTGATCTCATGGCTTTCGGCACGCTGATCGAGGATGGGCGTGAGCAGATCCTTCAGATGGGCGATTCCGACGATGCGGTCGATGCTCTCGCGATAGACCGGTATGCGCGAATAGCCTGTCTCGCGCATGAGGCCGATGACCTCGGCGAGCGTGGTGCCGTCTTCGACGGCGGTCATATCGACGCGCGGCACCATGACCTCGTAGGCCACGGTATCGCCGAGATCGATGACCTCGTGGATCATGTTCTTCTCCTCGTCGGAGAGCTCCTCGGAGTCGGTGACCAGATATTTGATCTCATCCTCGGATGCACTGGCATCGATGCCGGGATCGGAGATACCGAGCAGTTTTGACAGACCGTCGGCAGAGTGCGCGGTAAGTGCGACGAGCGGCTTCGCGATGGCCATGAAGGCACGGACGGGGCCCGCAACCGACTTGGCGACGCCCTCGGCATTGGCCAAGGCGATGCGCTTGGGCACGAGCTCGCCCACCACGATCGAGAAATACGACACGATGAGGGTGATGAGCACGGTCGCGAGCGGACGCGCGATGCCTAAGCCGAGGCCAAGCGAGGACATCCATGCACCGAAGGGATCGGAGAGGCTCGTAGCGGCGAACGCGGAGGCCGCAAAGCCCACAAGCGTGATGGCAACTTGGATGGTGGCGAGGAAATCGCCCGAATCGGAAGCCAGATCGAGAACGGACTTGGCACGCGCATCGCCCTCCTCGGCCTCGGGTTCGAGAAGGGCTTTCTTGGCGGAGACGACCGCCAACTCTGCGGCGGAGAAGAAACCGTTTGCAAGGGTGAGCAGGAACGTGACGACAAGCGATATGACTATGTCCATGCGCGGAAGCGCAACCTCCTCGGCCGGGGGACGGGAATCCTTTCAATAGTACCAGTATTCCCCGCTCGTTTGCAGGTTAAACAGCACGTAGAGCGGGTCGCGACGAGGAGGCGTGTTGGCGGGCGCCCCTCTTTCCATCACCTTGCCGCGGGATCGAAATAGCCTATGCATGAGAAGGACCGCGCCATAGGATCGAAATCGAACTTGTAGGCCGTGCAGTTGCCGAGGATGTGGTCGATCTTCACGATGCTCTCGTCGTACCACCTGATCAGGAAGGTGAAGATCGACGCGCCGTGCGAGACGGCGAGCACCGACTCATGGCCGGGTCGCAGCATAATCTCGGTGAGCGTCGCGCTCACGCGTTCCATGACCTCCTGCTCGCCCTCGCCGCCGAACGGCACGAGGAAGTCTCCGAACCGGCCTTTCCCCGGAAGGATGGTATCGGTACTGCATCCTTCGAGCTTTCCGAAATTGAACTCGCGCAGCCCCTTGCAGCGCTCATAGGGAAGCGCTCCCCTCATGAGGACCTCGGCGGTGTCGCAGGCACGCTCCGCTGTCGAGCTGTACACGTGGTCGAAGCTGATGCCCTCCTCCTCGAAATAGGCCCGCACGGCCTCTGCCTGCGCGATGCCCGTCTCGGTGAGCGGGGAATCGCACCAGCCTTGGATGATCTTGCGCTGGTTGAAGAACGTCTGGCCATGACGGACGAGGTAGAGTTTGGACATGGGTGCTTCTCCCGTATGAGACGAGCCGGGCAATCTGATCTGGCTGCCATCCAAGCTATGATAGCACGACGTCTGGCGTAGGCATCCCCGCTGCCCGCGTTGAAGCCCTCCCAATGCGCTATCATCCTAGCTACCGAAGGGTTGAATGCGGATCGCCGCACGGCAGGGGGCCTCGGCACCGCACACTATGGAGAGGAGACGCATGCTGTACTCGGCAGAAGTGGAGCACATGTGCCCAGTCGCCAAGGGCGCATACCACGGCCCAGCTCCCATCCCCGAAGAGGGAAAGTGGGTCCAGGCGAAGGAGATTTCCGATATCTCCGGTTACACGCACGGAATCGGCTGGTGCGCACCGCAGCAGGGCGCGTGCAAACTCAGCCTCAACGTCAAGGAGGGCGTCATCGAGGAGGCCCTGGTCGAGACCATCGGCTGCTCCGGCATGACGCACTCGGCAGCCATGGCCGCCGAGATCCTTCCCGGCAAGACCATCCTCGAGGCGCTCAACACCGACCTCGTCTGCGACGCCATCAACGTCGCGATGAGGGAGCTCTTCCTCCAGATCGTCTACGGCCGCACCCAAACGGCCTTCTCCGAGGACGGCCTGCCCGTGGGCGCCGGTCTCGACGATCTCGGCAAGGGCCTCCGTTCCATGATCGGCACTACCTACGGAACCACGGCCAAGGGTGCCCGCTACCTCGAGCTCGCCCAGGGCTACGTCACCAACCTCGCCCTCAACGAGCGCGACGAGATCATCGGCTTCGAGTACGTCAACCTCGGTGTCCTGGCCGACCTCCTCAAGAAGGATGTCGACGCCAAGGAGGCCATGGTGAAGGCGACCGGCCGCTATGGTCAGTGGGACAACCCCGCCAAGGTCATCGACCCCCGCAACGAGTAGGGAAAGGAGCTGAATACCATGGCAGTTACATTCGAAGGCTACGAGCGTCGCATCGACAAGATCAACGCCGCCCTTGCCGAGAACAGCATCGCCGACCTCGACGAGGCTCTCAAGATCTGTACCGATAAGGGCTTCAATCCCTACGATATCACCACCGGCATCCAATCCATCGCATTCGAGAATGCCAAGTGGGCCTACACCCTAGGCTGCGCCATCGCCGTGAAGAAGGAAGCCGCCACGGCTTCCGACGCCGCTGCGGCCATCGGCATCGGCCTGCAGGCCTTCTGCGTCCCCGGCTCTGTGGCTGAGGATCGCAAGGTCGGTCTCGGCCACGGCAATCTGGGCGCCATGCTGCTCGGCGAGGACACCGAGTGCTTCGCGTTCCTGGCCGGCCACGAGTCCTTCGCCGCCGCCGAGGGAGCCATCGGCATCGCCAACAACGCCAACAAGGCCCGCACCAAGCCGCTGCGTGTTATCCTGAACGGCCTCGGCAAGGATGCCGCCCAGATCATCGCCCGCATCAACGGCTTCACCTATGTCCAGACCAAGTTCGACTACTTCACCGGAGAGCTCGAGGTCGTCCAGACCATCCCGTACTCCGACGGACCGCGTGCCAAGGTCAACTGCTACGGAGCCGACGATGTCCGCGAGGGCGTCGCCATCATGTGGCATGAGAGCGTCGACATCTCCATCACCGGCAACTCCACCAATCCCACGCGTTTCCAGCATCCGGTTGCGGGTACCTATTTCAAGGAGCGCGTGCTTGCCGGCAAGAAGTACTTCTCCGTGGCATCGGGCGGCGGCACCGGCCGCACGCTGCATCCGGATAACATGGCGGCCGGACCTGCCTCCTACGGCATGACCGACACCATGGGCCGCATGCACTCCAGCGCGCAGTTCGCAGGCTCCTCCTCGGTGCCCGCGCACGTTGACATGATGGGCCTCATCGGCATGGGCAACAACCCGATGGTCGGCTGCACCGTTGCGTGCGCCGTCGCCGTGAACGCAGCCCTCAACGGCTAGGCAGTAATTCGGTTTTCACTGCAGCTAGCGCCCGTCACCCCTATCCGGTGGCGGGCGTTTTTCTGTGCGCAGAAAGTTGCGGTATTCGCGATTAACGCAACTGGTGCCCCAAGCCCCCATGGGCTGGGATCATGTCTTAGCCCCTGCCTTATCATAGGGATGAACGGACAAAGGGAGGTCAGCTGCACAGAGGCCTGCCGCGCGATCGGCCCCTTTCTGCCACGAACGGCACTTATTCCGTATTTTTTAGAGTTGCCGAATCGCCATGGAATGATCGCATCTCGAATCTTATGGATTACCAAGTACTTGTTTGTTTCGGAAAATATTCCGCGTTGCCGCAGGATATTGTTCTCGATTTCCTCAAAAGAAACAGGTGCTTGGTAATTTGACGACATGGAGATGAGTATTTGGGCGCTTGAGCACCCTTGATCATCCTGATTGGCAACCTGCGATATTCCGTTTGGATGCCGGTGGCGGCGGCTTCGACACCGCCGCCACCGCAGATCGTCAACTTAACCTTGCCGTTCGGTCATCCCCGTCTTCTCGCACATATTAACCTCGCCGGCCCCGAGCCAACGGCGTTGTGCACAATCCTGTCCATTATGGCGTCGGCGTGCACTCCGCCCCCGAGGCGGGAGGGCCGGTCCTTCTTCTTGAACTGCGTGCAGAATATCGTGGAGTTGGTGTCGTACCTGCGCTCCATCAGCTCTAGCAGCATGCTGCGGAACTCGACTCCCGGTTTGTCGAGGAGCCATCCGCCCGGCACGGGCACGCCGAAGCTGCCGCACTTCCTCACGAGCCCGGCCTCGCCGCCGGATCGGTCCCTCGACTGCTTCCAAAGCTCCTCGAGATCGGGGACCCTGATGTAGCGGACGCGCATCCTCCGACGACACGCCTCCTTGGCAATCGCGCAGCTCATATAGCTTTTCCAGAACCGGTGAGGCCTTCGATCACCACGTTCGAGCCCCGCTCGGCGATCTTCACGCGGTCGAGCTTGCACTCCTCGGAGAAGTCGAGCCTGCGCACGTCGGCGCCGGGATAACGCGGGTTCGCGCGCTTCACCAGATTCTCGACCTTGGCCGTCGCGAATGCGGAATGGGCCTCGTCGTCACCAGAATCGCCCCTGTCGCCATGCCCGCCGCCGGTTTCGCCGACCTGCAGCTCTTCGGCAGCAAGACCGTCACAGATGCCAGCCTCGCTTGGTCGTGCGAACAGTACGCCGGGTCAGGAGAGACGATCGGCTCGGCTTCCAGCCAGTATGCGGAACAGGGTCATCGACCTCGCAAGCCCTGCTATAGGCACCCATGCGGCGCGCACCATAGGCACGATGTTGCTCATGCAGCTCTGGGATGCGGCCATGGGAAGGGGATACGACGGTAATCCTCACCTCGTATTTATCGACGAGGCGCAGCTTTCCCAGAGCAACCCCCTGCCCCGCATGCTCGCCGAGGGGCGGAAGTTTGGGCTTGGGCTCGTGCTTGCCCACCAGCACGTAGGGCAGCTATCCGATCAGGTCCGCGACGCACTCGAATCCAACAGCGCGAGCTTCAGCGCCTTTCGCCTGTCTCCCAGAGATGCAGCGGAGGCGACCCTGAGGCTGGGAGAATCGTCGTTGGCTTTGGGCCTGTGCCGCCTCGACGACATGAGGGCGCTAAGCACACTGACCGTTGACGGTCGCCAGACGGAGCCGTTCACACTCGGGGTCGCACGCAAGCCCGTGCATTGCGGCGGGAGATCGCTCGCGTCGCGCATCGAGCAGCGCAGCGTCGAACAGCTGGCCATCAGCGACCCTCTCGGCCAAGCCCTCACCAAGGGGAGATGCAGAAGATCTTGGGCTTCTGACAGACTTGGCGCGAGGATCCGCGCGGTTGGCTCGCGCGGACCCGCAACGAAGGGGCCCGCACCTATCAAGGGGATGAGGGCGGATCGGACGACTTAGCCAGCTGGGATAGCCTAGAAGAAGCTCGAGACGGTTTAGACGACTTGGCCGATCCGAGCGACCGGAACGAATGGATAAGCCTAGATGAATTGCTGTCTAGCGTCTCCTTGTCATTTAATGAATGATGCAGGACGAAGCGGATCCGAGGAAGGTCGCAGACACCGCAAGGGCAACCACTGGGATTGCCCTCGGATATTTCATGTTAGAGCCAGCTGTCGTCCGATTCCCTCCGAGCAGAGGCGCCTAGGATAAGCCAGTCCCTCAAGATTAACCGGCGAGTCCGGCCTCCTCGAGAAGCGTGCGCAGGTACGCAGCGTAGGCCTCGACCATATCTGCAGCCTCACCCCTGAACTCCTTGGAGCGGCTCACGACATGCGCGGTCTGGGCGATCTTGAAGAAGGCGTTTTTCACCGGGACTGCCGTGGCGGCCAGCAAGGCCGCGCCCTCAGGTGAATCGCACACGGTGACGATGACCTTGTTGCCTTTGCTGAAGATGCCGCCTCCCCGCGGGTAGACGATGGCCATCGTCCGCTCGGTGGCGGGGAGGAGGATGTATTCCTCGATCGAGGCGGGGGTGGGCTTGCCCTTCCGAAACGCACCATATTCTTCCTGGTTCCAGCGCTCCTGCATGAACTGCTCGAGCTCATCCAAGCTGAGCCTCCTGTTCACGGGGATAACCTCTCTGCCCCTCATCGTATCCGCCTCCTTGGCACCGTGGTGGGATTACACATCTCTGGTCGATTATACATGCCAGCAGCAATGACAAGGCCATTGTGCCCGTACAGGGGAAGCAGCCGTACAATTGAAGGCGGCGCCCGTCTCATGCTTGCAAAGAACACCCCCCCCCAACAAGGCGTTGGGAGTCCGCAGCCTTCCGCAATATCGGTCGAGCACGATGCGATGCTCCTCCCGGGCCGCATGTGGATAGGACGACGCCCATGAGCAAGCCGATGGCAGATGCGTCTGGGTTGCCACGTAGTTCGTGCCCGATTTACGCGTGACTACGGATGAATTACGCACGCGAATACGTGTGATACCGTCCGTTTTCGCGGCTAATCATGATCACCCGTCCAACGAGTGGTTTTCTATGCGCCGCATCCACGCGGCGCATAGACTAAAGTCCATGAAAAAAGCCAGAGGCTCTCCACCTCTGGCTTGCTGGTTCCTGGTCGGGACGACTGGATTCGAACCAGCGGCCTCACGGTCCCGAAACAATGTAAAAGCGGAAATCTAGCTCTTCCCATTCTGGCCGTCAAGTACCGATTCGGTCTGTGAACTGCGACGGTGCAACCGCTCCCCCGATTCCACGGAGTATTGTCTCGCCCGTTAGGGATTCGGCATTTCCAGCCAAGCCCCGGTCATTTTCCGGTCAGGCTTCCGGTCGGAGCGGAAGGGGCGGGCGATGAAGTAAAAGAACGCGAGCATCAGGGAGCGCGGCGACAGAAGGTGGCAGGCGCGCTCCTACTACAAGGACGGGGACAGGTGGAAAGAGGTCTCCCGCAGCTTCAAGGCCACCTCGAAGAGAACGGCGAGGAGGAGGGCGGGCGAGATCAAGGAGGAGCTCGAGCGGACGGCGCAGGCAGAAGGCTCTGAGGGACTCGCAGCCCTGCCCGAGGAGGACATGACCGTAGAGGGCTTCTTGCGCAGGTTCGTGGACGGACTGGAGAGCTCCGGGCAGATAGAGAGGACCACGGCCACGGGGTACCGGGCGTCGGCCGAGCACGCCAGCAGGCACCTCTCGGACAAGAGGATCGACAAGCTCGCCGGTGAGATGATCCTCAACTGGCAGGACAAGCTCCTGAACGAGGACGGGCTCTGCTCGGACTCCGTGGTCAAGGACCACCGGCTCCTGAAGCAGGCCCTATCCTACGCGGTCGAGATCGGGGCGCTGCTGCCAGCCGACAGGAGGAGGCGGCCATGGCAGCACAGCAGTCTACGAAGATAAGCTCGCTCAAGGACAGCTCGCCCCTTACGGACAGGCCCGAGTGGCTCTCGCCCAAGGACATCGCAGAGGTGTTCGGCGTGGGCAAGAGCAAATCGTACGAGATATGCGCGGCGCTTCCCCACATCTAAGCGGGCCGCAGCATCCGCGTGCACAGGCTCACGGTGCACCAGGAGCTCAGGAAGAAGGGCTGCCTGCCCTAGACGCCGACGGCCGTGCAGGGGACGTCCGGAATGTCGAGGGAAAGTTGAAATAGCCCCACGTTTTGTGTCTTGATTCATTCTTCATGCACCATGGCACAACATCTTGTATGGCCTGATTGCCGAGGAAAGTTACGGGAAAGTTAGCCTCCCGGAGCCTGCGGCAGACCGTACCGCGGCGCTGCCCGCGGTCAGGAAAGTTGCGGGAAAGTTGAAATCCGCGCTCGTCGGATCATCTACCTGCGGAAACCCGAGACGGTGACGCGCTGGGGAAAGTTGCGGGAAAGTTAGGCCTACGCCCAAGAGGGCACGTAGCGCATGTACCGTGGGGCGGTCGTCGGGTCAACGGGCCTGATCAGACCGGCCTCGACCGCCGCCGACAGCAGCTTTGAGACGGTCGAGGGGCTGGGGCCTCCCTCGCCGAAGCGCGAGCGCAGCGACTGGTTGGTCATGACGTCGCCGTTCGTGAGGCAGATGCAGGCATGCCAGTAGCAGGCCATGATGCGGTCCCACGAGTCCATCGAGCGGTAGGGCACGTAGGACATGAGGGAAATCCGCACGCTGTCGCCCGCCTCCTCGTACTCGACGGCCTTCGGCGCGGGGAGGTACGACGCCTCGCACGAGGAGATGATCCTGTCCCAGCCGGTGCCGAGCTCCTCGCAGAAGCGGAAGCGCCTCATGAGGCTCGCGAGTCGCTGGTTCCTCGACTTTGGAGGATTGTCGACCAAGCGCATGAGATCGACCAGCGAGGTTCCCGGATTGGTGAAGTCGACCCTGTCGGAGAACACCTCGACGACGGGGCCGCTGCCGGTTATCGCGAGGTCTTGGTGGATGAGCGCGTTGGCAAGGATCTCGCGGACCGCCCTCTCGGGGTAGGCGGTCGTCTGCGTCCTCACGGCACCGACGATGTCCTCCCTCGCGGGTGTAAGCGCCATAATCATCTCAACGGCGGCCTCGAACTCGACGGCGTAGCCCCCCTCGTAGTCTCTGCTCCTCAGCATCTCGGTGCGCCCCCGGCCCTCGTACTGGACGAGCCTCAGCGCCTTTCGTGCGACCGAAGGGAAGTCCCTGAGGTGCTTGACGAGCAGGAGCGCGCCGAGGTTCGTCACCGCGTAGCGACCGTCATTCTGGCGAAAGAGGATCTCGTCGTCGCAGAGGTAGTGGGCCACCTCGTCCCGCGACTGCGACATCGGTGCCCCGAGCAGGTCGAAGTACTTCGGAAAGTCGAGCAGTGAGAGCGCGTCCGGAAGGGACAGGCCCCCTTTGGCCGTGACGCTCTCGAAGTCGGACTTGGTGATGCGGTCTCACACCTCGGACTCAATGGCGGGGTACTCCCTCAGCTTCTTGGTGTAGCTCCCCACCCGAATGTATGGGACCCGCTCGAAGTCGACCGTATGGTAGAAGGCCGCATGGACCATGAGCACGGTGACGTGCATGCCACCAATCTCGTCCTCCGCGAACTCGAAGGAGGCGTTGTCCGTCAGCTGGTGGTGGAGCCAGTTCTCGAGCTCCTCGTTACCCCTCTTCTCGAGCTTGTATCGGAACGAGCTGCCAACCACCTCGTGCGTCTCGTCGTCGACTCCCCAGACCATGTATGCCGTCGGGACGCCCAGCTTGCAGGCGGAGTTGGCCAGCGCGCTGATCCTTTGGCCGATCATCTCGGGTTCGAGTTGTTCGTCTTGAACTCAATCCACTCAGTCTCGGCGTCGTGGCGGCAAAGCTCCTCCACAAGCAGCGCGATGTCAACGTCAGCACCCACGTGACTCCATCTTCCCAAACGTATGGCCAGCATCCATTCTACAGCAGGCCAAGGCCCTCGATACGACCCGCGACGCGCCGCCGGGCTCGACGAGCCTGAAGGAGAGCCAGCACTCCATGTCCCTGACCGACGTGGGGATGTCCACCGCGACCCTCCACCAGAACCCACGGCCCTCGGTGCGGACCATCTCCTCTATGCGCCAGGGTCGGGCCTCCCAGCCGGGAGCCGGGCCCGGTATCGCGTGGCCGACGAACCACCCCACCGTCTCCTCGATATCGCGCTAGTAGGCCATCTCACCCATGTACTGCGTCGCGGCCATGTCGAACCTCCACGTCCGGGAAGCAACCGATAAGGCATTGTATTGCTCTACGGCCATGCCCCTGCGTGGGCGCGGCCCGCAAGCGGGCCGGAACTCTGGATTTCCGACACCCCGGCTGTACCAAGGATTTGTGCCGATCCCCTATCCTCGCTGCACCGTCGAAAACCCGGCTAGTACGAGCCGCGAGGGAAGCCCCAGGCCCCTCGGTCCCCGCCAGCGTGGCACAGGCTGCGCGGGCGGGCAGGCACCCCTAGCGCCCGCCCGCTCCGCCAGACGCTCCGGCGGGCTCGGGAGGGAGCCGCGCCCCGCCCGAGCCCTCATGGCGGCAACCGAGGGGAGGAAAGGCCGACCCTCACCCGTCCGAAAGGAGAACGCAATGACCGAGACCGCCGCCGCCATCGAGCCGACCTCAATGACCTGCCAGCGCTGGGACGCGTCCACCCGCGTCACGGGGGACTACCTCGCCGACTGCGCGGAGCTCGCCCGCGAGGCCCTGTCTCACGTGGGCTTCACGCACTTCGAGGAGACGCCCTACGCCGACGTCCTCGCCTGCCGCGAGGGCGACCTGCTCACCGAGGGCGAGCTGCCAGAGCGGCTGCGCTTCGACGTCGTGGGTGTGTGCATGAGCGCCACGGAGCCGCGCGTGCGCGTCCACCACGTGCGCGGGGCGTAGCAGTCGTAGCCATGTGCGCACATACCGCGCGTCGGGAGCGCTCCCTTTTGTGTGAGATTTGTGCAGGTCAGGTACCGTAAGGTCACGAGTCCGGGGCCGCGCCGCAGCGGAGGCCAAGCCTCTCCGCCGCCCGTCCCGCACGCGCAGGCACCCCTAACGCTTGTGGGGACGGGAGGTTTGCCGCTACCCAGACTACGGCCTTGCATGCACGTCGAATAAAAAGACCCTCATCCTCACCAGCTGCCCAACGTTCGTCTCCGAGGCAAACGTGCAGTCGAACTCGTTTCGATCCTTTGTATGCACACTCCGGATGAGTTCGCTCGCCTCCAGTGCAGTTCTCATTGAGTCCACCACGTTACCGAAGTCCGTGTTCCTCGAGAAGAAGATCAGTGCCGTTTTGCAGTCACGCCACGTAATGTAGCCATCGAGCTGGCGTATTGCCTTCTGAACCTGAGAGGGACCCTTCCATATCTTGCACTCTGCGACAAAGGCTGCCCTGTTCTCCTGCTCAATGCATATGTCGGTCTTACCATTGCCCCTGAAGCACTCGCCTCCCGCCTCGCCATGGAAGTCCACGTTGAGTCCCGCCTCGCCATGGAAGTCCACGTTGAGTCCCGCCAGAAGCACGTTCCTGAAGCCCTCCTCACGGAAGCTGGAGTAGGTGCTGGGGGTGCGCTCAAAGGTCGAGGACATGTGCTTCATCACCGTCAGGATATCCTCGTACTGGGCCTCCGAGATTTGCCAGGAATCCTCGCGCCCGTAGGAATGGGCGATTGGCTTTATCCTGCGCTCCATCCGCACGGCATGGCTGTGGTATTCGGACGGCTTTACCGGTATCTCCATGGCTTGCGACAGCCGCCCGAACAGGGATGCCTTGTCTCGACGCTCGGTCACCCACTTCTCCACCCATCCGGGGATGGATGCATTGAATTTCTCGATGTCGGAGTTGACGTATCCCGCGCCGCGCCTGAGGTCCTCCAGGTCTCCGTTAGCCCTGTTCAGAAACTTGTCCTCCGCCCCATTGCCCTTCAGCTCGGCAATCGGGTATGCATACGAGAGGCAGACGAAGCCTTTTCGGACCACTGCATCCGGATAGCCGGAAATCGAATACGTCGAGGCTTGACATTCGAACAGGCTGGCGTCGCCGCTGAACGGGAAGGCGAATGTCGCCTCGAATCCATCGACCTCTGTCGGGCCACTGATGTTGTAGCGAAACCTGTCGGTGATGGTAACGCGCGAGCGCCTCAGGGTCCTTTTGGTCACATCCTCGTCCATGATGACGAGCGGCTCCATCTCGAACTTGACGCAGTAGTTACCGACAAGCAGCTCGATGTCGTTTGCTAGGACCTCGTCGTCGGTGAGCGAGTCGATTTCGTCGTGCATATCGCGAAGCCTGAGCGAAAGCACCTGAGAGAGGTTCTTCTCCCAAAACAGCGAACGATAGCGCCCCATGCTAGGAGAACACCTCCAATGCTACGCCCCTGAACTTCAGCAGCGTGTCGCGCATCCACTCCTGGGCCTCGGTCCAGTCTTGGGAGTCATAGTCGAAGGTGCGGCGCAGCCACAGTGCCCGGTACTTCGTGTAAGCGTCCGGCTCAGACCATATGAATGTCGCTCCTCCGTCCGCGAGCGCAGCCTCGACCTCCGTCTTCCGAGCGTAGAGTGCCCCGTACCCATCGCCGGAGGGAAAGTAGATGCCTGCGTCGGCATACCGGTCGCGTTTGCCTGCGCGGTTCTCCAGATGGCAGTTCCCAAGGCCGATGCCGAAGGATGCCCACCAGTCCGGGTTCTGCATCCTAGCAGTCGGGTCGCCGAACGCCTCGACGAATGCTTGGGACTCTGCGCAGAGCTCGTAGTAGCCATCCCAGAATGCGAGTCTGAAGCGCTGTCGCTCGTTCTCTGCCTTGGTCTCCTGCAGCTGGGAGCGCAGCTCGTGGAGCCTCGGGCCGTCGGCGAGCCCCATGTACCACCAGCCGTTCGCGGCGGTCAGCGACGACCCCTGCAGGGAGAACAGCCTCACGAGCGCGGGCGACGGGCTCGAGAACTCCTCGCCGTTGGGGAGCAAGATGGATCCATCAGCCGTGACGGTCGCCTTCCCCTCCCAGCGCGGGTGGCAGCTCTCCAGGACGTCGTCCTCCTTGAGCAGGCCCGCATTGAAGAGGTCCCTGAAGGTGACGGTCTTGCGCTGCGAGTCGCCCTTCTTCTCGGGCCGAAAGGCTTTCTGTGCGGCCTCGTCCATCTTTGGGATGGGCCAAGTCTCGACGGCCCTCCTGACCAGCCGCTCGGCGCGCGAAGCAATCGAGCCGGGCGTCCACTCGTCCGCGTCCCTGAGCTCGGAGGATATGGCGACCCACTCCACGTCGTAGCCTCCCACGGCGCGAGACCTCTTCTCGGCGAAGGTGCCGTCCGAGAGCTCGGAGTTGTAGGCGGTGAGCGTGAGGTTTCCAATGTTGTGCACGAGGTGCTCGAAGCCCTCGTCGTCCACGTCGCCCAGCATCGCGAGCCACTCCCCATGCGCGCGGGCGTTCTGCGGCATGATGTGCTCGATGGTGTAGGTGCCGCTGGAGAAGTCGCGCTCGTCCTTGGGGTGGTAGCTGTTCTCCAGGCGCGAGAGCAGGTAGAGCGAGCGGCGGAAGTGGTAAGCGTCGCGCGTGCGGAGGTTGTCCGCGAACTCAGCGTCGGTCGGGAAGCGCCTGGCGGTGCCCGCCTCGTTGAGCAGGAACGCCTCGAAGGCCTCCGCATAGCTGGAGCCCTCGTCCTCCTGCACCCGGTCGAGGCGACCGATGAGCGAGGAGAAGAACTTCTGCAGGCTGTTGGTGGGGCAGTCGCAGACCGTGCGTCGGAAGAGGTAGCTCTCCACCGTGGAGAGCATGGAGAGGAGTCCGTCGCGGTCGAAGGCATGGTGGTCGAAGTCGTCGAGCGTGCTCATGAGCAGCGGGTTGACGACCGAGATGTCCAGACGGCGGATCCGCACCAAGAGTCTGCCCATGTCAGGGTCGTCTGAGCGCCCACCTGTGATGTCGGCGTAGTAGCAGGCGAAGCGGCGGAGCTCCTTGAGGAGGTTCTCAACCGGCGCAGTGCGGCCATACCCCTGCGACTCGAAGTGGCGCTTGAAGGCCTGGTACACGTCGCGACGCGTGAGCGGCTCCGGGGCGTAGAGCACGGTCAGCCAGTCGCGCACGAACTCGTCGAAGACGAAATCGTAGGTCGATGCGCCGAGCGCCGTCTCGATGGGACGCCAGTACGTCTGGTAGAGCTCGTCCTGCTTGGGATGGCCCATGAGGACGAAGTTGCGGATGAGGTCGGCCGAGGAGAGGTCCTTGCCCGTGGAGTTCATGGACTCGAAGATGAGCTGCGGGTTGTCCTGGCCCTGGGTGAGCGATATGGAGACCACCTCGAGGCGTTGGATGCCCGCCCAGACCACGTTGGGGTCATCGATACCTGCCACCAGCCCCTCGAAGAACGCGAGGTTGGACAGAAGACGCTCGGAGCCCTGGTCGACCTCGACGTCATCGTTCTCGAGGTTGTCCTCCAGCGTGCGCAGGGTGGTGCGGTCGCCCTGCGAGAGTGAGAGCTTGTAGCGGTCGTCGCCGGACTTGTACTCGTCCACCAGGTAGCCGCGCCCAATGATCTCCCTGAAGGAGAAGGCGAGCTGCTGCTCGGGATGTTCCTTGGCGTAGCGGGCGAGCGCGATGACGAGCAGCGTGATGGTGGTGATGCGCTGCTGGCCGTCGATGAGCATGAGAGGGGTAATGCCTCCCGCCGACATCGTTCCGTGCTGGATCCACACGACCGAGCCGGTGAAGTGCGGGGCACCCGTGCCGCGGCCAACGGAGAGGATGTCCTCCCAGAGCTGCTCGCAGTTCCCCTCGTCCCAAGAGTAGGGCCTCTGGAAGACCGGCACGACGAAGCGCGTGCCTGCCGCAGTCATGAGCTCGACTATTCTTCTTGGTGATGCGTCCATGGGGTACCTCTCTAGACCTGCTATTCGTAGCTACTCCACGTACCACTTCTCGGATATGTGGGCGTTTGCACTGTCGGTTGGTGGATCTGCTGCCTCTATACGCGTCAGCGTCGGCAGGTTAATTGCCGTGCCGAAGACCAGCGCAGTCCCTGTCTTTAGGTAAGTCAGCCTGTCAATGATGGACTTGTTGACGTAGGGAACCATTCTTCCTAGATATTGGAGGTCATCGGGATTCTGCACCCGGTGGATGATGAAGTTGCTGCATTGTGAGACGACCGTTTTCGACAGCTCGCTCGGCCTCTGTGATGAGACTCCGAGCAACAGGCCGTACTTTCTGCCCTCTTTCGCGACCCTCTCAAATATGTCGTAGCCGACGGCACCGTAGCTGGCCTCATTCTTGATATATTGGTGCGCCTCTTCGATTACCAGATTGATGGGCCTTTCAGCTTTGGCAGAACGCAACTTTACGTGATCGAGAAGCAGCTTGGCAAGAACCTTGGTGACAACTTCGCCCGATGCGTCGTCGACAGCGCTGATGTCGATATTCACTACCTGAGCCGTGCCGAGCAAATCGTCAAGATAGCCATCGAGGTCTGCAAAGGCTGTCTTGCCTAAGAAGTCCTGGCCGACCCCTTCCGCCAAGCTTTGGAGTCTCGTGAGCAAAGTCGCGGTGTACTCTTGAATCCTTGCGGTGCTTATACTTCCCTCGTACATGACCGCGAACTCTACCGCACTCGTGAATTCTTCAAGCGAGTATGGCACGGGCTCCTTGATGCTGGTCGCATCCATCAAGTTTGGCTGGAGCTTCGAGCTCAGGTAGGCGATGGCCTTTTCCTCGTCCTTGAACTGCCCATAGCTGACGCTAAGCCACTGACGGAGGTTCGCTGCGTCTTCTGTCCCCGGCGCGAGGGCTCTCGAACCGAATGTGGATAGTATCGCGATGGACTTGTCGTATTTGGACGGAGTCGAGTCGGAGCTCCTGAGCACTCCGAGAACCGCACTCGCCACCATGTGCTCTTTAATTGCGTCGTTTCCATCGGGTCCGTAGAAGAGCCTTGCTATACCAACTGCACGTCTCAACACCGGAAGCTGAGTCTTCTCCGAGGCGTGCAGCATTATCGCCCAGTCATCGGGCGTGAGCGCCCAAACGGGAATGGTGAAGCGCTCTCCATCACTTGCTCCAGCGACGATAAACTCCCGCACCTCTATGCTCCCGTTTACCTCTGTAATATCGGAGAGCGCTTTCGAGTACTCGCCGTTCGAGTCGACGATGATCATACGTGCGCCACGCGCCGAATAATCCTTCTTTGCAAAGATTGTCTGTATGAGCCTAGCCACCGTGTTCGATTTTCCTGCGCCGGTGTTCCCAAAGACCGCGAAGTGACCTCCGAAGAACCTGTCGATGCTGACCCTGACAGCATAGTCGGGGAAAACGACCGATCTTCCAACCTCTAGCTGCATCAACCTCGTGAGCGGCTTTCCATCGTTGCCGACGCCAACTTGCTCCTCGGAGGAATCGACCTCGAGCATGGCCCTCAGGTCTCTCTCAGAGATGATGCTGATGTCCGAGTAGATCTGCGGCATTTTCGAGACGCCAAAGCTAAAGCAACCCATGACAATCTCGCCCAGAAGACCAAGGATGACCTGCCTCCTGTTGTTCGCCCGAGAGAGCCGCCCGTGTCCCATCAGGGCTTGATCGGACACGCCAACTATCTCGGCCACGATGGTCCTGCCCACCTCGCGAATTGTCACATACGCACCGACCTCGCCAACAAACCTCGTTCCGTCTGACGTATTGACATAGGAACCGAGGTCATCAAAGAGCTCGCCGATTATCGAGTCGTTGGATATCGCGACCAGGCGTCCGATAGACCTGCTACTCATAAGCCTCTCCAGCCTTACGAGCACTATCTCGGGCATCTCCTATGCCATCATCGGAATCAAGACCGAGCACCTTGCCTAGCCTCCTGGTGACTTCCCTTACCCTCATTTCCTCGACAAGCTCTTCGCTTGCGTTGGGGAACACCTTGTCTACGAGGTTTTCGAAGTAGTAAATCTTGTCCTCAGAGTTAATGATGACTATGCGACTGTCGCCAAGTTCGTTCAACTTGTTGATGTTCTTGCTGCTACCGAATACTACCAGCCTGAACGTTGGCACTGCAAGGGCGTTGTAGATGAGTCTATTGATGTGTTCGTCGCCAAAGCTATATCCCATGACGATGAGGACACTGTTGCTTTGCAGGAGCTCGTTCTCCATCGACCTGAAAAGGTCTGAGTACGGTGTCATAAGCGTACTTCTGTCCTTGAGTGGGGTCGGATAGATCATCACCGTCTGGTCATTCGTGACACCGGCATAGTCGACCTCCCTGACCCCATCATCCTCATCTCTAATCCAGCTGACCGAACCATGCAGCTTGTAGAGATTGAAGTAGTTCGGCACCCTTCCCCAAGCATCCCTCGAAAGGCGCAGGTCCTCGACAAGGGCATACCGATAGCTTGCTGGATCGAATGTCCTGTGATACGTCCCGCTGAAGCCGTTGTTGTAGGGGAACCTAAGGCTATCGAGGGCTTGCTCTACATACAGGTCGTAGTTGGTAGTAAATATGTTGATGGGTGCTCGCCTACCTTGAGAAACGATTCCTTGGAAGAATCTGCGGTAGAACGAACTAACTTCCTCGCCCGACATACCCTTAATGACGCGAGATCGAATGAACCCTCTGACAAGCGATGCCTTTTCTTCAATCGACGCGTCAACCTCGGTAAGCCCGTTTACCGTGGCCACTGCATTAATCGTGCCAAGCATGGCTTCCAAATTACCATCGAAAAGGTCCCTGGCTTCAACACCTGCAATTTCGAAGTCGGGATATTGCTCAAAGAATGCCTCGTGGAGCCCCCACATGCCCATGATGCCTTTTTCCACGTCGTCGACAATGTGGCTTGAGCATCCCGCACCAATGAGAAAACTGAGTCTGTCAAGATGCAGGCACTGGGCAACCTCAGCTCGTATTGCCTCGAGGGATACCACTTCGGCTTTCCCGCCGCAAAAGCGATTCACCTTCTCATGTACATCAACATCAACATCAATCGTCACTTGGGCACCTCCAATCGTTAAAGCCCCAGGGCCTTCTTCGCGGCCGCCACTACGTCGCCGTCGGGGTAGAAGTCTGGGCTCACGCTGCCCATGAGCTCGACGGGCACCTGCTGGAGTCCCTGGATGCAGCCCAGCGGCAGCAGCACCTTCCTCGCCCCGACAGCCTTGGCCACGCGGGCCACGGCCTCCTCGTCGGAGAGTTCCTCGACGCGCAGTCGGGCGACGACACGCATCTCGCGCAGAAGGAACTGCTCGCGCGTGATGCACGCCCCCTCAAGCCTCTTTTGCGAAGTCATCGGGCAGCACCCCCTTGTGCGCCAGCACGTCCTCCACGATGAGCGAGGTTATGTACGCCGAGATAGTCATACACCTCTCGCCGGACATTAATGCGACGGCCTCCTTGAGCTCGGGGGTCGTCGCGAAGATGATGCGCTCCGTCTTGTTGCCCATCAGCATGGCCTTGCGCAGGTCCTGCTCGCCAGCCATTACCACATCCTCTCTCCAAGGCATAAACCTTATATAAGGATGATAGCGGTACACGCGCCGTATGACAATCGCCCGATGCCGCGTGGCTGGTTGAACCACCGTTTGCCCCCCCCTTTCAGTCCCGATGGGGCGACGGCAAGAGTCCGGCGGCCTTGCGCCGCCTGCTGACGTGCTGGAGACACTACAACAGCAGCAGCAAGCGAGTACCCCTCATGGGATAAAGAAAGGGCTTCCTCTCAAAGACAGATCCCGCCCACGGGCGGAGCCCGTCCCCGGGACCCCTCCCGGCCGCCCCGCACCTACCACGGGGGCGGAAGTACTTGGCTTCCCAAGGGTGGCAAGCGCACACGGAGCGTGCGTGGCCCGCCACCCGAGAGGAGACAAGGACATGGCAGCGAGCAAGGCGTACAAGAGGAGCCTCGCCAAGTTCCACGACTACAGCCTCAACAACACGCTGCTCATCGCTATGCAGATGCCGACCGCCACCCACGTGGCGAGCTTCAGGAGCTGGAGGCACGACTTCAACCGCCACGTGAGGAAGTGCGAGAATAGGAACCGATAAGAAGAACGGCGCCGTCAGCATCCCTGCAGTGAGGGACTGGGCACGCCGCATGGCGTGGCACGCGCAGTGCCTCGGGGCCGAGACCGTGGAGGCGTGGGAGGATTCCGAGGAGTGGCGTGCGTGGGACGACGACCAGAGGGGCCGTGCCGCAGCCGCCGCGCTTCTGGAGAACACGGACGCCCCGCAGGAGGGACTAGACGAGGGCGGCCTCCCATCCCTACGGTGACTACGACTGGGCCTTGGTGATGGACACCACACGCGCGGCCCTCGGAAACAACGCGCCCTTGGAAGGGCAGGAGGGCCCGGACCTACAAACTACGTCCTTTCGCCCGACCCGAGGGACGCCGTGGGCCTCACAACGCTCCGGTCTGTCACCATGTCATGAGTGCGGGAGAATTTCGCAGACCACGAGGTTGCCGTCGTCTACCACAACGACAACGAGTACGGCATCCCGCACGCCCACGCCGTCGTGAACAACACCAAACAACTGGATCTTCGAGGCGTCGGAGCGGTTGACACGGCCTCTCGCGCCCTCGTAGATGTTGCCGCTCATATCGCCCGTCGAGTAGGAGCTACTGCCAAAGTCGACGCTCGCTCCGCAGAGCATCCACACCGCGAGGCTGATGGACGAGTCCGGCGTGGCAAAGCCCTGCGGGTTGGCCGGCATGACCTAGCTCATGAGGTAGGCCAACGCGTGCGGGACGGACAGGATTCCCGAGGCCTCACCCGTCCAGTCCCGGTGCGTGAAGGTATGGTCGTCGGAGTTGCCACGCTCCGGGTTAATGCAGTAGGCCTCGTGGCTGTCGGAGGTCCCGAAGGCGATGAAGACCTCGCCGCCGTGGGTGGAGCTGGTGATGCTCATCGAGCCGCTCGCAGCGTAGGCCGCCTATTGGGCGAGCATCCCGATGAGCTGCGACTCGGTGAGCATCTCCTTGATCGCTTGGGGCGGGACCTTGCGCGTCTCCACCTGGTTGCGCCCGTTCTCGTCGGGGATGGGGCTGCCGTCCGCATCGAGCACGGAGCGGCGGTATAGGACTGTGGAGAGAGCAGGCGCTGGTGGCGAAGCGAGGAAAGTGGCCTGAGATGGCCAAGGGGCCGGGTCACATAACCGACGCGGGAAGGGAGGGCCGACACGGGCGTTTCACGGCATAGTTGAATGGCCGTCTAGACCTACCGCTATGACAGCAGACGCCCCGTGGGAGCGTGATCAGATGGCCTCCGGCACCGTAATGCCCGCCGTGCGTACCCTCATCTCTCCCATGCTCGACCATTTCCCTTGCCGTCTTCCAGAGCGGAGGATGCCTCAACCAGAAACGCATCAACGGCGGCAAGCCTGTCAGGGAACTTGCGGGCAAATACGCTTCTCATCTCGTCGATGACGTAGTCGCTGATGATGGCGTCGTTGGGCTTGTATACGGCCTTGAGGTACGCCCGGGCAGCAACACCTGTTGGGAAGAGGGCTGCCGAGATGAGAAGTTCGTATCGAGAAAGACTCGCATTAGCTACGCCTCCGCGCGCTGGCCTGCCACGAGGGCGTCTACATCGGCCTCGCTCGTGATGCCTGCAGTTGCAGCAGCTCCTGCCATCTGCTGCTGGAACATCTGCATCGCATAGGCTGCAGCGTTTACCACGCGCACGACATTGCCCTCCACGATGAAGGTCACTTTGTCGCCTGTCTCCACGCCGAGGACGTCACGTACGTCTTTAGGGATGGTCACCTGCCCCTTGGACATGACCTTTGCATTGTCTGCGAAAACTGCCTGTGCCATAACTCTCACCTCTCCTATAAGTAGGGTAAGTAGGGTTTGCTGGGATTATCATAGCATGCTTTCTGCTATTTGGGCTGGTGAACGCTTTAGCCTAGGCGAGTGTATCTGCCTGTCCGCAGGCGGGAGATGCGGCCGCTCGCCGATTGGCATCATCGCCCGGATTTGGTGCGCATAGCAAAACAGGCCAGAGCGCACATGCCCTGACCTGCGATTTCCTGGTCGGGACGACTGGATTCGAACCAGCGGCCTCACGGTCCCGAAAAAGTTCCAGCGGTCAAAGATAGACTTTCCCATTCTGGCCGTCAAGTCACTTTTCGGTGTTTGACCTGCGGTTTTGTCAACATTGAACGATTCCGTCGAGTATTGTCACTTCCATCGCAGGAAGGGTGTTTGTGGCCAGTTTGTGGCCATTTGGATCCGCATTTTGTGGCCACTCCCAAACGCCCAAGTCGACGGAAGGACGCAGCCTATGAAGCCCATGAAGTACTCGAACCCCTCCGTGAGGGACCGTGGCGGCGGACACTGGCAGGCCCGCTTCAGGTACAAGGAAGGGGGCAAGTGGAAGACCCTCTCCAGGAACTTCGAGGCCACGTCGAAAAGGGATGCGACCAAGAAGGCGACCCAACTCCACAGGCGGCTCGAGGAGGAGGCAGAGCGTGCCAAACTCAGAGTCCTGCTCGTCATGGACGAAGACGAGGCCGTCTTGGAGAGGTTCCTGGAGAAGTACATCTCCGGGATCGAGGGCTCGGGGCAGATCGAGAGGACGACCGCTGCGGGATACCGCTCCTCGGCCGCGCACATCTGCAGGTATCTCGGGGACGTCAGGATCGACGACATCACCGCCGACATGATCGTCACGATGCAGAGGAGGCTCCTCACGGAGGACGGCCTGTGCTCTGACTCCGTGGCCAAGGACCACCGGCTGCTCAAGCAGGCCCTGTCCTACGCCGTGGAGACCGGGGCGCTCGCCAAGAGCCCCTTCACGAAGTCGCTCAAGGCGCCGAAGAGGCGGCGGCGCGAGCCGAACGCCCTCGACGACTCCGAGCGCCAGAGGCTTCTGGCCGCGCTCGACTCCATGGTCGACAGCGAGCTCACCCTCGCGGTGCGCCTCGGGCTCTCCGCCGGCCTCAGGCGCGAGGAGATATGCGGGCTCAGGTGGCGCGACATCGACTTCCAGAGGGATCTCATCCTCGTCAGGAACGCGGTAACCGAGGCCGCTGGGCACAGCTTCGAGAAGGGGCCGAAGTCCGAGACCAGCCGGCGCGACATCCCCCTCGAGCCGGACCTCAAGGCGAGGCTCGAGGCCAAGTACAAGAGGGTGCTCGCCTCATCCGGCAAGGCCAAGGCCGCGAGCCGCTACGTCATCGAGACCTCCGAAGGCAGGTGGTACCTTCCCAGCCGCCTGGGGAAGGAGTTCTCGTCCCTCGCCAGGTCCCTCGACCTGGTGGGCACCACCGGCAAGCGCGTCACCCTGCACGACCTCCGGCACACCTACGCGACCTTCCTCATCGCCCGCGGTGTCGACGTCAAGACGGTCGCGTCGCTCATGGGCCACGCCGACGCGACGGTGACGCTCAACGTCTACGCGAGCGCCGACCCGACGGCACGCCAGCAGGCGGCGGACGTCGTCGCCGAGGCGATGGCGGAGAGGGCCCCGAAGGGCCCGTTTTCGCTCGTTTCGTGAAGCGGATACCACGGGATGCCTGCGGACACTTCCGACAACACGGCCAGCACGCGAGAGCGCGGCCAAGGCATAGCCTCAAGCATGCCACGGCACCAGAAGGAAGGAGCAGGAAATGATGGAAGCAGCAAGGCCAGCCAGCGCGCTACGGGACAACTCCGCCCTCAGGGACAGACCGGAGTGGCTGTCGCCGAGGGACATCGCGGAGGTGTTCGGGGTGGGAAAGAGCAAGTCCTACGAGATCTGCGCCGCCCTACCGCACATCTACGTCGGGCGCAACATCCGCGTCAACAGGCAGACGGTGGCCAAGGAGATCCTGGAGAAGGGCAGGCTGCCGTAGAGCGACCCACGCAATAGACACCAGGCCCGGAGCCGCGCCACGTCGCACGAGAGCGACATGACGCGGCTCCCCTTTGTATGGCAGAGACACGAGAAGGGAGAGGCGATGGAAGGGCCGACCGGGGCGGGCTCCCTCAGGGACCACTCGCCGCTGTCCGACAGGCCGGAATGGCTTTCGCCGAGGGACCTCCAAGAGGTCTTCGGCATCGGGCGGACCAAGTCGTTCAACATCTGCAAGGAGCTGCCCCACATCTACATCGGCAGGTGCATCAGGGTGCACAAGTCGACGATCGTCAAAGAGCTGATGGAGAAGGGCAGGCTTCCCTAGAGCCAGAAACCACGACGCCCCGCCGGGCACGGCCCGGCACCCCGTCGCCCCGCCCAAGGACGCCTCAATCCCCTTCGGACCCCCTGCGGGCAAGCCTCGCACACCGTCGCGGGCCCCTCCCACATCCCGCTCCCGGTGACGGCGGAGGGACTGCCCAGCCCACCCGTGTCCCTCCGCCTTGCATGGCCCGCCCCCAGGGGGACCGAAGGGGATTCCCCCGCCTGACCAGACGGGAGACACGACATGCAGACCCAACTCACTCTGAACCTCGGCATCGAAGAGAAGGTGGACGTGCGCAGCCTGATAGTCCACGGGGACATCGAGCGCGAGACGCCCAAGGCCAAGAGGGAGCAGCCCACACCCGAATTCGAGCGCGTCCTGATGGACGGCGCGGACTGCGCGTTCAGGCGCAGGCGCGGGGGTAGGAGCCAGATGCTCGTGCTGCTCGTGACGCAGGGGCAGTACTACGTCACCGACGAGCGCACGGGGAGCCGCCACGCGCTCACCACCGCACGCCTCGGCACCTTCTGCAAGGGGGCCACGGGGGACGCCCTCACGCCGCCATGGAGCCGCCAGCCGCTGCAGGACTACGACGCGAAGGGCAGGGCCGCCCTCGTCGCCATGCTCGGCTGCGGCGACTTCCGCGAGATGTGCAAGCGCGACATGGTACGCGTGGAGGCGTGGGCGGCATCGCGCATGGGCGGCAACGCCAAGTGGAACCTCAGCGGCACGTGGGAGCACGTGAGCCTCGTCTGGAGGCTCGTGGAGCCGACCATGGGGCACAGCCACTGCCGCGAGGCGCTGAGCGCGGCGCTCCGCCTCACGGGCTTCTACGGCGAGGGGCGCGACGAGGCAACCGCCGAGTGCTTCCGCGACAGGCTCTACGTCTCGCAGTTCGTGGAGAGCATGGGGCGGGACGTGACGCGCGACCTGCTGCGCGGCTACCTCGACAAGTCGGCTGAGCACCCGAGGGGAGGCACCGCCGACTTCCTGCCGAGGCTCGCGTGCGCCCTGCGCTCAATGGAGTGGCGCGGCATCGCTTTCGAGCCGCGCCGAGCATGCGAGTACGCCCTCTCCCTGCTCGACCTCCCCGCCCAGCGCCGCCGCACCCGCTCCTACAACGTCCAGCTGTGGGCGGACGCGCTCGACATGCAGCAGAGGGTCAGGGGCGGCGTGGAGGACAGGTACCCCGCAGACCCCGCAGCGCTTCTCGCGGAGCTCGAGCGCGAGCGCGAAATGCGCCGCCACGAGGCCAGCGACGCAGCCGTCGCAAGACGTGCCGCCGAGCTGGACGGCAAAGGCTTCGAGTCGGACGGCTACCTCATCCGCCCCGCCGCCGCCGTGCGCGAGATTCTCGACGAGGCCAACGCGCAGCACAACTGCGTGGCCGGGTTCATCGACAAGTACGCCAGCGGCCAGACCGACCTCTGGCTAATGCGCAAGGCGAGCGACCCCGACACGCCGCTCGTTACCGTCGAGGTGAGGGGCGGCACCGTCCGTCAGGCGTTCCAGAGTCACAACAGGCAGGTGACCGCAGCGCAGCGCCGCTTCCTCTCCGACTGGTGCGAGGCCGTGGGCTACCGCATGCCGACGGGAGGGAGGATGCGCGCGCTGGGTGCATAGCGCGAGACTACCGACACAGCACGAAAGGGAGGGGCAAACACCCCTCCCCAAGTGCAGGTTTCATGGAGACGGAGCCACGAGGGCGGCGCGCAGGCCATGCCCCTGCGCGCACCGCCGCCGCATGGCTCGTGGGGGGCTCGCCATGGGCGCGGCGGCGGACGGGTTTGCCCGCGCGAGGCGCGTGTTTGGATAGGCCCGCCCACCCATCCCTATAGAGGGGACAGGTAATTACGCTGTCTGCGGCTGCTGCCCGTCGCCCTCCGTCGCCAGTTCCGACTCGGCCTCGCCGCCCTCGTAGATGAAGTAGAGCTTGTCGTCGAGCAGAGCGACAGTGTCCGCCTTGTTGAGAGCGACGTCAATGAGCCCGAGGTTCCTTACGTTCTCCTCGCATATGACGCCGCACGGCACTTCGGTCCTCTGGTCGTGGGGGTAGGCGGCCTTCAGGGCCTCTCGATGCTCAGACGCCTGCTTCTTCGCGGCGCCCCAGGGCGTGTCGGAGGTCGCCCTCCTCGCGAAGGCGTCCACAGCCCTTCCCGCCTTCTCGAAGGCGCCTCGGGCCTCCTCCCGCTCCGGCTCCTCAAGTGGGGAGGGGAACGCCAGTGGCGCCCGCCTGATGCGGTCGATGTCCTTGTCGAGGCGCTCGACGATGGTCGACCGGAGCGCGAGGTAGTTGGCAAGCATGCCCTGCTCCTGGCTTTCGACCAAAGAGATCTGCTCGGACGACAGCTCCTGGTAGTAGAGCATCCTCGCCTGGTCGGCTATGCAGAGCGTCCCGAAGATCGCCGCCGCGACCTTGTCGTCCGCGACGAGCGCAGACGAGAGCTCCTTCAGCCGCCTCTCGTCCGGCTTCGACTCGCCGAGGACCCTCTCGCAGAGGCGCTGGGTCGCGTGCACCTGCTCCGTCCAGGAGTCGTTGAGCTCCTTGATGATGGCGAGCACCTGGGACCTCGCGGGGATGAGCTTGGCGTCATCCTCGAGGTATTCGACTAGGTTCGGGATGTAGTAGCTCGTAAGCAGGTTGTAGGCGGACTCCACCTTTGAGATGCGCTGGTCCTCGAGCATCCCCTTGATTCCAGACAGGGTCCCCTCGATGCCCGCGAGACGCCTGTCTATGTCCTCCATATACTGCGCCTGCACGTATGCCGCGGCCACCTGGAGCGCCGCGGCGGACAGCTCGGCGGGATCCAGCTGCACCTTCTGGAGCCTGGCGAGGGCTGTCACCTTCCCATCCGGGCCAAGGAACCTCGGTATGAGGCCCAGGCCGTCCTTTGCCGCCCTGAGATCGTCGATGCTTCCATTGAGGACCAGGGCCAAGTTGCTCTTGCCCCAGGCTGCGAACAGCTCCGCCGCAGCCCCGGCACCGGCAAGCCCCGCGGCCAGCTTGGGCGTCATATCCTCGGGGACAGGGATGGCGACGTAGCGGCTGGGGTCCAGACAGCTAATCTGCCCCGCTTCCACCAGCCTTACGATCGCATCCGTTTGGTCGATGCGAGCAAGCTCGTCATGGACAGAGCCCTCCTCTGCCTCTGGGGCCTCTACGACACGCTCCTCGTTGCTCATGTCATCCTCACTCGATGTTGAGACGGCTCAATAAGACGATTCTACTCCCTGGCTGCATGCGGTCGAATGCCGAGCTCGCCCACTATGAGGCAGCGTCTTCGTCGTCATCGTCCGGCGGGATCACCCACATGCACTCGCCGTCGTCCCAAACGTAGGTGTCGAACTCGTGCTCGCCGCGGCCCGACCTGACGGCGTGGACGCCCCTGACGAATGGCTCGCGTATCTCGCCGCCAGGCTCCACGACGCGGAACGACAGCCAGCAATCCATACCCTTGACCGACGTCGGGACGTCCACCGCGATCGTCCACCAGCGGCCGCGGTCGTCGGTCCTGCCCATCTCGTCGACCGACCAGGGCAGGTCCTCCCACCCCGGCTCGGCATCCGGCAGAGCCGTCCTCACGAACCAGTCCACGGTCTCGTCTATCTGCTTCTGGTAGATCCACTTGCCCATTGCGATAACCCTCCGAATCAGAAGACCCCAACCAATCCATTCTATGCGCCATCGGCCGGGCCAACAGCCGCGGCCCGCAAGCGGGCCGACGCTGCCGTCCTTCCGACATCCCCGCTGCGCCGGGGATGTAGAGGGATCCCCTATCCTCGTGGGGCCGTCGAAAGCCCGGACGGCACGAGCCGCGAGGGCAACGCCTGGCCCTCGGACCGGGGCATCATGGCACAGGCTCCTCAGAGGCGGCAGGCACCCCTAGCGCCGCCTCCCGTCGCCTGACGCGCCATCCCCTGCACGCGCCGCGCCCCGCCCGCAAACGGGCGCGCTCCGGGGATCGCGCTTGCCTTGTCGCCCCCGTCCGAGGGAAGGAAGAGCCGACCCTCACCCGAGCCCGAAGGGGGCAGACCATGAGCCAGACCGCAACCATCACCCCGACTGCCGCAATCGCCGAGCGTTGGGAGGCCGCCACGCCCGTCACGGGGGACTACGCCCGCGACTGCGCAGAGCTCGCCCGCGAGGCCCTGTCGCACGTCGGCTTCACACGCTTCGAGGAGACGCCCTTCGAGGACGTGCTCGCCTGCATGGAGGGCGACCTCCCCGTCACCGTCGCCGTTCTCCCCGTGCCCGTGGAGGGCTTCGAGATGACGCTCGACGACCTCCAGTCGCTCATCGACGAGGACGTCGTCGCGCACGGGGCGGCGCTCTGTGTGGGCCGTGCGCTCGCGTCCGAGGGACCCCTGCCAGAGCGCCTGCGCTTCGACGTCGTGAGCGTGTGCGTCAACCTCGACGCCGGGCGCGTGCGCGTCCACCACGTCCGCGGGGCGTGGCAGTCGTAGCCATGGGCACGCACATCGCGCGTCGGGAGCGCTCGCCACCAAGGCGGGCGCTTTCCTTTTGTGTGGTGTTTGTGCAGGTCAGGCGCCATGAGGGCACGCGGCCGAGGCCGCGCCACGGCGGAGGCCAAGCCCCTCCGCCGCCCGTCCCGCACGCGCAGGCACCCCTAACGCTTGTGGGGACGGGGACCTCTCCTGCTTCTCCTGCTTCCATCCTGGCACGGGCAGCAATCATCTCTTCCCGCTCCCTGACGGGAAGCAAGTCCTTGCCCGCAGAGCCACGCCTGCCCGAGGCACGCTCGCGTCCCTCCAATGCCTCAAGGGCTCCGGAGTGGCAACGTGACCCCGCGAGAAGAAGGTCGCCATGACCAGCAGCGTCATCGCCAACCCCCTCCCGCAACCGCCTCTTGTCCAAGCAAGAACACCTGCCACCCGTCCGGAGAAGCTATCGAATCCATGATGTGATGGCATCCAGAAGTAGCATGAGCTTCAGACACACCAGCCTGCTGACAGGCTGAGAGGACATTCCATGATGGAGGAAATTGCGGTTCAGTTCTCCCTCCACGGAAGGATCGAAATCATTCGCACTCGAGAAGAAGTGCTCATAGCAGCCACGAAGATTCTCGAAGACAACTACGGAGAACCCTGCCCTAGCCGCGCACTCAATACCATACAGTTCAATCGTATGCTTCGATGCGCGCCAGGGATTTCTCCGATTGTTGCTTGGGTGCTCGAGCGGCCTGTCCTTCCGAATAAGAGTGCCGTCAATGAGAGCACACGCCATCATCGCACAGGGTTTGTAGTGGCCGGTGTCGAACAGTTCCAGCATCTCGTGGACATCATCCCCTAGGCTCTCGTCCGAGCGAAGGGAGGCGAAAAGGGAATCCAGCACATCCCTAGTTAGGAATCGTTCGGCACACTCATCCGCCTCTTCGAGCAGCGTCGGGCAGGTGCTAACATCCGACAGTCTCATTCCGTCAGGTATCACCCAACCATGCCTTCCCCAGGCGTAGGCACCGTCCCTTGTGCCTGACCAGTCGATGTTGCTAAGGGCGGAGCCAATTTCTTCAAAGACCGGACGGAACGACTCAGAGATAGCTTTCAGAGACTCGCTGAAGTGCTCATCCCACCTTGGCAGCTCAATCCTAGGAAGATACTCTGAGAAGTCCATCCTCGGGATTGGCACCTCGGGCAAGAGGCTCGATACGTCGGGTACATCCACCCGAAGAGATCGCCTTACGGTTTGAGCTATCCCCTCCGAGAGCTCCCTCTGACGATCTAGTGCCTCTTGCAC
This sequence comes from Actinomycetes bacterium, assembly GCA_029546925.1. Taxonomy (GTDB): domain Bacteria; phylum Actinomycetota; class Coriobacteriia; order Coriobacteriales; family Atopobiaceae; genus RUG721. The sequence goes on along the minus strand of JAKPQM010000140.1, from coordinate 2,480 downwards.
TGCGGGGCTAACCAGGCTTTGAGAAAGCCTGTCGCAGAAGCCGACGTTGAGCTTGGCCACGAATTCAGAGCCCAGCTGGGCCATATGGGGAGCTAGTGCCTCTTGAAGGGCTCTCTGGTCGGCCGCGCTGATGATGCCGCCAACAGCACGCTCATCATCGTGTTCACTAGTCAGCTCAGGCGACACATCAGCAGCCTGTTCGGAACTGGATTCCGCGGCTTCGGCACGTTGGCCTTTCTCATTCTCCTCCGCCAAGCCTGTCCCTTCTGTCGCTTAGTCTCTCTCCCTCAAACATCCACCAGAGGGTGCCTTGGACAGGATGGTCGAAGCCCTTGATGTCCTGAGCCGAGCGGCTGAGACTCGTCACCTTCCCGTCGAATCGAATCTTGCGATCCTCGACGACCTCTGCCGTGAGTTCGGGATTCTCGACGAACGTGAGAGTAGCGCCGATTGGAATTCCCACCTCCGAAAAGCGGAATGGCCCCTTCCTCGTGGTGGAACGAATCTCCTCCGCCTCCGCCTCCTCCTCGATTTGCTCGCCCGTGGGCGTCAGGCGGTGGAGCCTGTCCATCGTTCCTGAAATTCTCGCAATGGCCTCGAGGATCGCATATGCGTCCTCGGGAGTCATCGCGAAGAACTCTTTGGTGCGTGTCTTTCCGTTGAACGTCTCGACGCTGCGGAGATCGGGGTTTAGCGTGTCGATAAGCCCATGGAGGTCCTTGTCGGGCAGCCTGTGGTCTACATCGTAGACCGCATAGGCTCGAAAGGCGAAGGGGATAGTCTCGCTGCGATTGAGCTGCTTCATACGTGTATCGAGGTTATCGGCGTAACCAATCTTCAGGTTGATTTCCGATCTCAGCCGAACACATTGAGCTGATGGCTCGCTCCCGCAGTTAACCGAACGCCCCCGCGGCCCCTCTCGGGCCCCGGGGGCGCCATTTTCCCAGTTGAAGGAATGGTGGAGATGTGTTTCGATGGGTCCGGTGGCCATGCCCCGCCCGCCGCCCGGCACCTCTTCCCAGACTCAGCCGGACGGTCGGTCCGTCTATTCCGTTTTTCTCCTAGGCTAGGCCAGCGGGGCATCGCCCCTCTCTGCGCGCGCCCTCTCGATGAGCCCCGGCGTCAGGTCGAGTTCCCCGATGGGCACGTCCCCCACGCCGTAGGCGTCCAGCAGCGCCGCCGCGTCCTCCCCGAGCATCGCCCTGAAGGCGCGCGCGGGCGTCGCGAAGCCGAGCGCGCCGCGGGGCTCGGAGTTCACGTGCGACATGGCCAGCGCCAGGTCGGCCGGGACGAGCCGGTCGAACCTGATTCCGGCGCCCTTGGGCAGCAGCTTCCTGATCTCGACGTGGTTGCGCTCGCAGGCGCCCTTCTGGTCGCTGCGCCTGGGGTCGCAGTAGAACAGCCTCGTCTCGCCCGGCCCCTCGCCGAGCAGCGCCGCGATCGCCGCCTCGTCGGAGAACTCGGCGCCGTTGTCGGTGAGGACGGCGCGGAACACGCGGCGCGTCCCGTCGGCGCCGAGGATGGCCCGGACGCCCCCCAGGGCGTCCGCGACGCACCCGGCGGTCTTCTCCTCCAGCGGCAGCGCGAGCTGGAGCCTGCTGGGGCGGTGCAGCAGCGTGAGCAGGCAGGCGGAGTCCTCCCGGGCCCCCTCGACGGTGTCCATCTCCCAGGCCGCGGCGCACGCGTCCTCCCCGAGGGCGAGGAACGCGGCATGCGACCTGCGGGCGGAGTGGCGGGTCGCCGCCCGGCCCGCGGCGCGCTTCCTCGGCCTGTAGCCGACCTTGCGCCTGAGCTCCATGCTGGTCATGCCGTCGTAGCCCGCCGAGACCCAGCGGTAGATGGTCGACGGCGACAGGTCCACCGGGCCGCCGTTGCGCGCCGCCATCTGCTCGGGCGACAGCCCCCGGCGCAGGCAGTCCCTTATCGCCTCCAGCCTGGCCGCCGCGGCGGGCTCGTCGGCGTCTATCCCGCGCCTGGACGAGACGAGGACCGAGTCGGCGCACAGCTGCGCGGCCCGGGCCTCGTAGAAGACGTGGGGGCGGCGCTTGCAGCCGATCGCGCGGTACCGGCCGCAGCCGTTGCAGCATCGCGGCCACGCCGCCAGGCGCGGGCAGGCCGCCGACAGGTCGGCGGAGGCGTCCACGCGCTCGCCGCGCCTGGCCTTCGGCGCCGTCACGAACCTGTGCGACGCCACCTCGGCGCTCACCGTCGAGGGCGACCTGCCCAGCTCCCTCGCGATCTCCCTGCACGACGCCCTGCGCTCCAGCATCCTCTGGACCGTGTCCCGCTCGTGCCTCGTGAGCCTTCCGTAGGCCCTCGGGACCGCCCTTGCGGAGCCGCTTTTCTTCTTTCCGGACATGCCGTCCTCCGATCTCCCGGGGCCGGCCGATCCGGCCCTCAGGGTATCGGGTTCCCACATTCATCCGCACATGTACGGATGAATGTGGGAGGTGTTCGGATAAAGTTGATAATCAAGGTAA
>JAKPQM010000139.1 GCA_029546925.1 Actinomycetes bacterium | reverse complement strand
GCGCTCCTCCCGATGCTTCCACACTTCGACGCTGCGCCGCAGGTAATCGGTTGCGCGAAGCAAGTCGCCGTGTTCCATGGCTAGGAACGCGAGGCTATTAAGGTCCGCCCCAACGTCCGGGTGATCGGGGCCCGATATCTTTTCCGAGATCGCGAGGCCGCGCATATAGAGGGTCTCCGCCTCTGCATAGCGGCCCTGGGCGGCGTACAAGTCAGCCAAGCCTGAAAGCACTGAGCTGACGTGGGGGTGATCAGGACCAAACGCCTTTTCGGCAATTGAGAGACTGCGTCTGAGGAGCGGCTCGGCCTCGGCGTAGCGCCCCTGGCTCCGGTAAAGCTCTGCGAGGCCCTCGAGCGCCCTGCCGACGTCGGAATGGTCGGGCCCCAGCGCCTTCTCTGCAATCGCCAAGCTACGCTTCAACAAAGGCTCGGCCTCTGCACGGCGACCCTGGGCGTTGTACAGGGCGGCCAAGTTGACAAGGAACTTGCCGACCTTGGGATGATCGGGGCCGAGCGTCGCTTCGCCGATGGCGAGGCTGCGCTTGTAGAGAGGCTCGGCCTCCCCGTAACGGCTCTCGGCCTGGTACAGCGCAGCCAGGTTATGAAGCGACAAGCCGACATCAACGTGCTCCGGACCCAGCAGCCTCTCCCTCATGAAGAGGCTGCGCTTGAAGAGAGCTTCGGCCTCGCCGTAGCGACCCTGCGACAGGTGAAGTGAGGCGAGGTTGCTCAATGTCGCGGCAATAGTCGGATGCTCGGCCCCAAGCCTCTTCTCCTCGATCGCCAGCATGCGCTTGAATAACGACTCGGCCTCGGCAAAATGACCTTGCTCGTGGTGCAAGCGGGCCATCTCGTTGAGAAACTTGCCGATGGTCCGATGGTCGGGACCCAATGCCTTCTCGGCAATGGCGAGGCCGCGTTTCATCAGTGGCTCGGCCTCCGCATAACGGCCCTCGGCGTGGTAAAGGCTTGCCAACTCGAGGAGCGCGATGCTGAAATCTTGATGGTTGGAGCCCACTGTTTTTTCGGCGATCTCGAGCGCGCGCTTCGCCAATGGTTCAGCCTCGGCGAACCTTCCCTCGTCTTCATAGAGCCCGGCGAGATCATGGAGCGAAGCGCCGACGTTATGACTGTCCGCCCCCCCTGCCTTCTCTGCTATGGCCAGATTGCGCTTATAGAGCGGCTCCGCCTCGGCGTAGCGCCCTTGCGCCCTGAGGAGCGCGGCAAGGCCGCGGAGCGTCGTGCCCAGGCTAGTGTGCTCGGTTCCCTGCGCCTTTTCGCGGATGGTGAGGCTGCGCCTGTAGAGCGGCTCGGCCTCGGCATAGCGCCCCTGTGCCTGAAAGAGATCAGCCAAGTTGCCGATCGACTCGCCGACGTCGAGATGGTCGGGTCCTGGTTGCTTCTCGGCGATTGCAAGGCTGCGCTTCATGAGAGGCTCGGCCTCCGCATACCGGCCCGCGGCATGGTAGAGGACAGCTAGGCCATTGAGCGATGCGAGGACGTCGGGATGGTCGG
>JAKPQM010000016.1 GCA_029546925.1 Actinomycetes bacterium | reverse complement strand
CTCGTCACCCTGGGTGCGGCAACGGTCTACGAGATCGCGAGGGAAGGCCCTGCCATGATTCTGCAGTTCGGGTGGCAGGCCCCGCTTGTCGGGATCGTCGTGGCCTTCGCCTCTGCCGTGGCGGCGGTGCGGTGGATGGTGTCCTACCTGAACCGTCACGGCCTCGAGGTCTTCGGGTACTACCGGATTGCACTCGGGATCGCGTGCATGGGTCTCGCCCTCATGGGCGTCCTCTGAAATCGTGTCCACGCGCCATTAACCCAAAACCGCATCTGGGCGCAGCTGCGCCTTGGGCCCTGCTGTCGTGCATCACTCGATCACCGAGGCTTTCCGTCGCGAAGGGAAAGAAAGAGGGGCCGCCTGACAGGCGGCCCCTCGTATGCCATGCAAAGATCGCTCGCTCTTACTCGCAGAGCTCGAACAGGGCAGCAGCGCCCATGCCGCCGCCGATGCACATGGACTCGACGCCGTACTTGGCGCCTCTGGCCTTCATCTCGGTCATGAGCTGGGCGCAGAGCTTCGCGCCGGTGCAGCCAAGCGGGTGGCCGAGCGCGATGGCGCCGCCGTTGACGTTGACGATCCGCTCGTCGCTCTCGAACCAGTGGTACTTGTCGTCATAGAGGCCCAGCTGCTGCAGGCAGTAGATGGCCTGGGAGGCGAAGGCCTCGTTGATCTCGAACAGCTTGATGTCCTCAATCTTGAGACCGGCCACCTTGAGAAGCTTGGGGATCGCGTACGCCGGACCCACGCCCATCTCGTCGGCCCTGCAGCCGGCGACCACGTACGCCTTGAACTTGGCGATGGGCTTGACGCCGAGCTTCTTGACGGCCTCTCCGCTCATGATAAGTGTGGCGGCAGCGCCGTCGGTGGTCTGGGAGGAGTTGCCCGCCGTGACCGAGCCCATGGCCGCGAACGCCGGGCGGAGCTTGGCGAGCCCCTCGATGGTGGTGTCGGCGCGCACGCCGTCGTCGAAGTCCTGGATGAAGGGCTCCTTCACCATGATGCCGTTCTTCTCCTTGAACCGCACGGCCTCGACCGGCACGATCTCCTTGAACTTGCCGTTCTTCTGCGCGGCCGCGGCCTTCATCTGGGAAGAGTAGCCGAAGCGGTCCTGCATCTCGCGGGTGATCTTGTAGCGGTTCGCCACGTTCTCGGCCGTCATGCCCATGGAGATGTAGACATCCGGGTTTTCCTTGGCCCACTCCGGGTGCGGCCGCGGCATGTTGCCGCCCATGGGGACGATGGACATGGACTCGAGCCCGCCGCCGATGGCCACGTCGCACATCCCGGCCATGATGCGCATGGCCTGGAGGCTGATGGCCTCGAGACCGGACGCGCAGAACCGGTTCACCGTTGCGCCGCAGGTGTCGTCCGGGAACTTCGCCATCTGCGCCGCTATGCGGCCGATGTTGAGCCCCTGCTCCGCCTCCGGGAAGGCGCACCCGATGAGGATGTCCTCCACGTCCTTCTTCTCCACGCCAGGGGTCCTTTCCATAAGACCGTTGATCGCCGTCTTGAGGAGATCTTCGGGCCTGGTCTGCGCGAAGGCTCCCCTCGCCCTCCTGCACCCGGGTGTCCTGACCGACTGAACGATATATGCCTCTCTCATTGGTTTCCTCCTCGTTCTTTCTCGTGTTATCCGACTACAGGAACAACGGCTTGCCCGTGTTCATGATGTGCTCTGCCATCTTCTGGGTGTTCTCCGTCTTCCACAGCTCGACGAAGGCCTCGCGCTCGAGCGTCATGAGGTGCTCCTCGCTCACCGCGGTCCCGCAGGGCACGTCGCCGCCGGACATGCAGATGCAGATCTTCTTGGCGATGAACTCCATGTGCGGCGTGATGTAGCCGCCGCCCTTCATGTTGTTCATCTCCGCCCAGACCATTCCGTGGGCCTCTCGGCCGAAGACCGGGATGTTCTTCTTGATAGGCGGTGCATAGCCGTCGTCCACCATCTTGAGGACTTCCTTCTTGGCCTCGCCGATGAGGTTGTCGCGGTTCATGACGATGCGGTCCGCCGCGCCCAGGAAGCCGCGCTGGCGTGCCTGCTCGGCCGAGTTGGACACCTTGGCCTGCGCCACTGCCATGAACGCGTTGAGGAAGAATCCGCCGTAATCGGTGACCTTGGCGTCCTCGGGCTTGGAGGTGATGAACTTGCGCCAGAGGTTGATCATGCCGCAGCCGCCCGGCACCAGCCCCGCGCCGATCTCGACGAGTCCCATGAACAGGTCCGCGTGCGCGACGATCCGGTCAGCGGACAGGCACACCTCGCAGCCGCCGCCGAGGGTGAGCCCGTAGGGGGCAGCCACCACCGGGTAGTTGCTGTAGCGGGTCGCCATGATGCCCTTGTGGACCTCGCGGATGAATGCGTCGATCTCGTTGAACTTGCCGGCCCTGGCGAGCCCGAGCATGTAGGCCAGGTCGCCGCCAGCCGAGAACGCTCCCGGCATGCCTCCGGCCTGGTTGCCGATCACCATGCCCACGCCGTTGACGCCGACATACTCACCGGCCTTGGCCATGAACTCGACCATCTCCTTGTTGATGGCGTTCATCTTGGAGTGGAACTCGAGGCAGAACACGCCGTCGCCGATGTCGATGAGCGAGCACGAGCCGGAGGTGAGGACGGTCTTGTTCTCGGCCTTGAAGTTGGAGAGCTGGAGGGCCTTGGGGCTGACCTTCACGGGCTTGTAGGACTCGCTCGCGAAGTCCCAGAACATCTTCTTGCCCTTCTCGA
>JAKPQM010000001.1 GCA_029546925.1 Actinomycetes bacterium | reverse complement strand
CTCGTCCAATCGCTCGATGAGGGAGGGATCATCCCCACGAGCGTGGGGAACACCCGGCCCCCTAGCACAGGGCAGCTATACGCAGGGGATCATCCCCACGAGCGTGGGGAACACTCGGCTTCGAGCCGCCCCAGCTCCCTGCGCTGGGGATCATCCCCACGAGCGTGGGGAACACTCCACGGTGAATTGCGTAGTGGAGCTGCCCACGGGATCATCCCCACGAGCGTGGGGAACACCGCCCTCTGGCGCAGTTCCGTGGTGATCATGCGGGATCATCCCCACGAGCGTGGGGAACACTCTCCCCGCACCACGGGCAGCACGAGACGCGGGGGATCATCCCCACGAGCGTGGGGAACACCCGGACAGGTTGACTTGGATGGGGGTGCTGTAGGGATCATCCCCACGAGCGTGGGGAACACAAGCCCGGCGAAGACATCCTCTGTGCTCCGGAGGGATCATCCCCACGAGCGTGGGGAACACAAGTCCCCGATGTCCGCCTTCGATGCGTGGAGGGGATCATCCCCACGAGCGTGGGGAACACCGCCGCGCTTCTGCCCGAGCTGCGGAAGGAGGGGGATCATCCCCACGAGCGTGGGGAACACGATCGCATCGGCGGGACTGTCGTGACGCGCTCGGGATCATCCCCACGAGCGTGGGGAACACAATGCTCCGCAGTCGCATCTGTAGACAGGCATGGGATCATCCCCACGAGCGTGGGGAACACCCCCTACACCCATCTAAGCCCCCTTTTCACCTGGGATCATCCCCACGAGCGTGGGGAACACGCGAGCTTGCCAAGATGCTCAGGCAAAACGGTGGGATCATCCCCACGAGCGTGGGGAACACTCCAGCTTTCGAGCGCCAATCCCGCGATGGAGGGGATCATCCCCACGAGCGTGGGGAACACGATGTTTTTGGTTATGTAGTTTCGCATACGGTGGGATCATCCCCACGAGCGTGGGGAACACACTAAAGAATCCCAGTTAAATGATGATGCAGTTTTCAAGGTACGTCATTATCCAATCAGTTGCAAAAACAATTGACGGGTTGCTCGGGCATCTGGCAGCGCTCGGTGGAGCTCTTTTATGTCTATACCGAAATGTTCTGCGAGGCCTCCCAAGCGATAGCTTTTCAATCTAGGGTGTTTTTTCTTCGCTAAGTCGAGCGTGTCAATTGTTTCATTCTCGATTTCATCGAAACCCAACTGTTGAGCCATAGCTTGTAGGAAGGCGAGATCAAAAGATACGTTGTGAGCTACAAGAGGGCAGTATCCAACAAACGACAAGAAACGATCTATTGCAGAGTGAGCATCTTCCCCATCCTCAAGATCAGACTTGCTTAGACCTGTAAGCTGCAAAATACTCTGGGGAACATCTTTTGCTGGTTTCACGATACAGCTGAACGTCTCCCTCTCATCCCCATTCATAACCTTTATCGCGGCAAGTTCGATAATCTCGTCTGCTTGAGGATCCAATCCCGTAGTCTCGATGTCCATTACCACATATTCGCGCGGCTCATGCGTTGAAGCCTGCGTGTTCTTGCGACGGGAACTCCTGTATTTTGATGCGTCGCTTAAGGCGCTCCGTTTTTTGCCAAGGGTATTAACATGTGCGGGGCTCGGGCGCATCATAAGCTTGATGCCATCAAAATCAATCGGCTCCCAAGTTGTGTTATGGACACGAAAATCATATCGCTGCTCGTTACGGGCAGAGAAAACCATGGTCGCACGACCGCTCTTGGACTCCTCGCATACGCGTTCCCACAGTTTATCGCGCACACGAGCGCTTATTTGGCCGACATACACCCCAAGGCTTATTTCCTGCAGCCACTTGGTCAAATCGCCCCTTAATGAAAGAGGACACTTTTCCAATGTGATGACAACCATAGCTACACCCCCACAAGAACCCCATTGCCCTCCCGAGTTGCCACAAGGGTGCCGACAGCATCATCCTTGCCGTACGAGACACCGAAACGGACCTTTGATTCCCACTCGTCCCAAAGGAACAGCTCTTCAACATCAAATAGCTGCTCGTCATCTCCTTCCTGTTCGCCTAAGAGAAGAAGGCGCAGATCTTTTGCCATGCGGGGAAATAAGTGAGCGGTTGCAAATGCGTCTCTTACGCGTCTCCGCGTTACCACCCCGATATCATCGGGTTCCTCAGAAGCGACTTGAAACGCAACCGGTATGGTTATTCCGGCCTTATACAAATCGGCAATATCATATACAAACGAGCGCTCGTGGCCCGTATGCACGAAGCCCAGAGCGGGTGAGCAGCCCATAGCAACGATCACGCTGTGGGCTGCCCCATATAGACATACGTGTGCAGCAGATAGCGCTTGATTAATGGGGGAGGCATCTAAGAAGTCATCCGGGTTGTACGCGCGTCCAGACCAAGGGACACCATATTCCCTCGAACAAGTCCGATACACCGATCGGATGCGGGATCCTTCCCGTCCACGAAGCTGCTGCATGGTCAGGTAGCTGACATCTTCGCTGGGAAAGCGCATCTGATACATACGACGCGCAACCGCAAGACGTTTCCTCGTGTTGGACACAAGCTCTGCTTGACGTACGATAAGCCGTGATGAACGGGTAAGGGGGCGGCCGTGCGCATAATAACGTACGCCCTGCTCTCCAACCCATATCGTGCAGGCACCGGCATCGCTTAAAAGCTCCATCGCGCGGTGCGAGATATTCGTGCCGGGCCCAAGCATGAGCACTCCCAACGCCGCAACAGGTACATATGCTGTACCACGCGTATCGGTGAACGTAATAGCACCGTCCCGTCTGTTGATGATGCAGCGCTCCACGTAGAGGAAGGTCATCCTCTCCTTGATAGTAGGAAGTGCATGCAACTCGGGCTTCTCTATGCCGGGGATCCCACTCATATGCACTCCTAATACGGGACGAGTGTGAGCAGCCCGCAGCCGAAGCCCTTGGCGTGCCCGATTCCATGGGTAAGAGCATGGCGGAGCGCGTCCGCGTCGATCACTTCCAAGATTCCGTCATAGCGCGCTGTGGTAAGCGTGATCGTCCTGCCGCCACTCTTCTTGAAAGAGACTTTCCTGCTATCGGAGACTATGAGCGAACAACCCCTTTCGGGTTCGTTTGAGCAGATAGCGAACCCGTTGCGCTCGGCACGCGATATATCTTGGTTTGCGAACAGCTCCGGCACCTCCTTATCGCTGCCTGCGTATGCCTCCTTGCCCGCAAGCCAAGCCGCCTGCTGAAGAATCGTGAGATGGCCGATCCTCTTCGAGTCTCCCCTTCCGTTCGGCATCGCTTTTCGACTGACAACAGGGTTCGCTACGAGTCTGAACAAATACCGCTGCCCTTCTTTAACCTGCTCTAAAAAGGGGTCGTAGTCCCTTGTCGCCCACTGCGGCTCGAGATCGGGAAAGCCCATCTGCTCGTCGAGGCCGATGAGGCTCGGCTTTGGCGAACTCACGATATAGAGCAGCGCAGAGCCGTCAAGCTGACGGTCGACGCGCCATAGCGCTCTGTCTGTATCTGCCGATACACCCTGCTTCGGAGGGAGGCTGCCTGCAACAGCTGCATGGAGCTTATACGGCGAGGCAAGCATCGAGCGTGTCTCACGCCGGGTCATGTTGATAGGGAATCGGGTGAAATATGTCATTGCCCCGCCTCCTCGATAGCCGTGAAAGGATCGTGGTCAGGCCGGAAGGAGGGATTGGCAATGGTGACCCTATCATGAATGACCGTCCGCCACGAGTACTCGCGGTACTCCTGCGAGAATGACAGCGGGATATCCCGCAACACCTCATGCATCTCGCCGCCTGTATCATCAGGAAGCTGGTCACGAAGGACCTCAAGCTCAACTTCGGGTTCCTGTGAGTGCGCCTGCCGAAGCGAGGTCGCCTCCCATGGCCATTCGCGAAGCCCCTGCATCAGATGCCTACCCCGTTCATGGGACAGCAGGATACGATCGCTTGCTGGGCATGACCGTCGGCCAAGATAGAGAGGGAACAGCGGATGGTCTAGAGCATGGGCACACACTCCAAGAAGATCATCATCGCCTTCAAAACCTGCTACGAAAATGGCATCAGAGAGGTAATAGCGATTTGAGAGGGGCATCGTCTTATCGAACACCCATCGACCCGAGCTCTTGTCATACTTCCTTGTATGTGCAGTCTGATAGTCCCGTTCGAGATGACCGGGTTGGTCGATACGGACTCCAAATGCCAATAAAGACAAGTCCGAGATGTCCTCGGTACGACGACGACCCAAGGCAGCGGCAAGAAGACCGATTACTCCGCTTTTTGTGGGCTCATGCCGTGTTTTCCTTTCGGTGAACCTACTCTCCGATCCCCATGATTGGAGCGGGCCGGAGAGCTTGAGAAGCAAGGTCCCCATCACTGTTCCTCAATCCCAGACGGAAGATCGGTCGAATCGAGATATGCCTCAACTTGTTGGCCCACATTCTCGATCAGGGTATTCAAATTGCATGAGACCGCATCGGTCAGATCACCAAGGCGCGCAGCACCATCTCCTGCGCAGATCACATAGGTCTTAACCGGCATTAGGCCAAATGCAGACTCGATGTATTTCTCCTGATCTATCAACCGCTCGCAGGCAACCTCGAGGATGCTCTTCTCTCCTAGGGAGGCAACAGGACGCTCGAACGCATTGGCAAGACTTACGGACTGACTATTGCGAAGCGTCACCATAACCGCAGAAGGCATGGTCCTATTCGCAAAGCTGTTTTGCTTGCCAGTAGGCATGGAAGTAAGGTACGCCTTGATGAAAGCCTTGATCGCTTTGCATGCTGCCGCGTGCGAACCAAGATTCTCGCAGAGGTGATATACATCGACCGTGGCATAGCGATAGAACATCGCAGAGAGGAACTCGGTGGTCTCGATCATGGCAGCGCCTGCATTATCCTCGGGCGAGCGGTCATCCATCGCCGTGAAGTAGTCATATTCTGTCTCTGATCTGCCAACGCCAAGTGCATGTGCAACCTGTACAGCTGCATCGACGTTGAGGCTGGGATCATCGGCAACCATCCGGCCGAAAAGGGCAATGTCGATTGCATTGAGAGCGGGGGATTCCTTGATGTTGAGGATGCTCTTGGCAGCCTTGGTGCTTGGCTTTTCATCGTTCTGCTTTGCCTCAAGGGCCAGACGTCCCAGCCCTTCAGCCTGCATGGGACTGACAAACAGCAAGTATCCCGTGCTGCCATCCTTTCCGACCTTGATACCTGTGGCCGCAAGCACTTCAGACGCAAGAGATAATGCTTCCTCTTCTTCAATTTGAGAATCTAGTAGGCTGATATGGTCTGCGATCATCTCTACAACGTACTTCGTTCGCTGCCCGACCTCACTTACATCGAGCGTCGTAGCAAATTGGTCGCGTATCGCCTTCTTCCATGCTTGGCTGGACACGCGAGCGCGAGTCACGCCACCGAAGCGCGCCGTTTTGGGGCTTCCCGTATCATCGCGGTTGATATTGCTAGGAGGCACGGTCTGCAATGCATGGATGTCTATGTACAGGGGAGGGTTACTCATGATGACTCCTATCCTTTCCCATTGCCAGTCGGTTGGTCAGCGTTTGCCGCTCTTGCATAACCTCTCCCCCATTCCAGGAGAACGCGATGCCTTGCGTAGGGGTTTTGGAACAGGAGAAGCTGTTGCGCCAGTCGCCCGTAATCGATGGCGATACTTTCTGACCGAAGCATCTTGATCAGTTGGCGTGCGTAATGCACGACCTCATCGATTGAATCTGCAGTCACCATCGCGGAGAATCGCCTTGGTAGCTCACCGTTCTCCGGACTCTCACCGTCACGATTCAGATAGATGCATCTGCGCACCGCTGATCCAAGGTCATGTTCTTTGCCAGTGCAGTGCATTCCCTGTTTTTGGGACTGCTGATGTATGGCATAGAGCGTCAAAGCAGCATGGATTGCATTTTCTCCCTCAGATGGTCTCTGACCGACGCCGATCAAAGAATCGGGGCACCCATCGAATTCTATAGCCCAAGTATTCGGGGTGCTCCCAGGTTCCTTCCCGACCGCACGCCTAAGTTCCGCAAGCTGTCTCGCAGCATTACCGCGTCCGGCATCCGATAGGTACCCGCCCTGCAGCTTAGACACGCGCGACGCAACATATCTATAGATATCGTTCTGCCGTGTTTTCAGGTCAAAAGATTTCGCCATCATTCTCCCTCCTTCTCATCATCGAAAATGGGTAGAGTTTCGTAAAGCTTGCGCCTAAAGATCGCCTCAGCTTTCGAAGCGGTCATCCAACCACCGGGGCCCTTGTGCCCCGCTACAGCCATAGGGTCAGTCTGGCGAATGAGCTCATCCGCTATGTGCCAGAGGATAAGTCGCGCCCTTCCGTTCCACGCAATTTCCGCCTCGTGTAGGTTCGTATCCTCTGTGATCCCTGCAAGCCAGAACCGAAACAGCCCGCCCAGCTCGTGATAGGCATCACGCTGAGGCTGGTTCTTCGCACTGTCGGCTCGGTCCTTGTCACCAGCGGCAATGCGCAAGTTCTTGGCAAACAACCCGAGAGAGCGAATGGCATTGTCGGTTCTACTTAAAATTTCCCGTACCAAACTGTTTGCCTCACGCCCTTCTGAGCTCAGAAGAAAAGAATTGGCCACAAGAATATCATCGATCACTTCTGAGGCAACAGAATTCTGAGTGCCATATACCACCCCAGCAGCATGGAGCCTTAGAGATCGATGTTTGGGGAATGCATGCGACTTCATAAGGTAAGCAACCCAATCAATGACGCCTGGAGGAACGACATCGGTGTTTTCCGAGCTCAACGCTGGAAGGACGGAAGGCAAACTCCGCCAAAAGGCTTTATCGGACTGGTATGTTATCGGCATGAACACCGGGATGATCCCCAGCTTCTTTTCTTGATTCTTGCTCCTCTTCCATGCAGTCATGGGTTCCAAGCTCTGCTTGTTCGAAGGCTCGAGTCTATCCCCATTGGTCAGGATCACACGATTTACCCGGTTGTTTTCCACTAGCAGTAGAATGCGGCGCGACTGCCATGTGAGGATGTCTGCGTATCCATGGGGCTCACGATCATCGCTGCTTGGTGTTTTAGGAGGTTGCTCCCACACTGGAAGGTCATCGGGAGGAGGAAGCATGTCTTCATTGGCGCTAGAGTCCCACAGCACGAGGTTCAAAAGCAATGTTTCTCGTAAAGAGTCTCCTTGGATATAGGTTCCTCCAAGACATCCTGCCCACCCAGGGTATCCCGTCGAATAGCTTTTTCCTCTTTTGACAGCCGGGTCGCCAACCACTCCGCTTTTAATCCCCGCAGTGTCAAAGGCATGGACATGGATGAGCCAACGGGCAGCTTCAGCATAAGAAAGGGACTCTGCCCCGCTTCTAAAACGCATGGTGAAGAACTGCTCCCTATCAGGAAGGTCAACGACGATTTTGTTGATGGCAGATGTCTCGTTTCTGTCTGTACGCATCCCCGCCACCTGCATGAAAGGAACAGTCTCATCGAACAAATCGAACCGATTCCGCCACGTGGCAACATACGATTCAATCTGTGGGATTGGGAGATCATCCGCATTCCATAGCTCATCCCACACCTCTACCGGATCTTCGTCTCCGCCAAGACCTTGCATGACCGACCTCCGCAGAATAGCAAGCAGCACGCGGAGAATAGCGAAATCCTGAGTAGGCAAATCATTAACTAACGCAGCGATTATCGACGCATTACGGAAAACGTCAAGCAAGGACATCTCTTTGATTTCACCCGACAGAAACCGGACGCGAATCCAGGGCTCGTCGACCAAGTTGAACTCACGGGCACTGCACATGCTCTCCCCCCTTTCTCTTCGTCATTTCCAACCCGCCTTCTTCTGAATAGTACAGGTCGAACTCCTCATTGCCGCATTCGATCGTCGCTCTCCCTTCTTCATCGATCACAAGCGCAAGCCGACCTTTCAGCCAGCGCGACTGCTGCCATCCAGATGGGGTTTGGTTCTCAAGGCAGGAAATAACCTTATCGATACGCCAAGGAACGGTAAGCGCAGGCGGGAGACCTACAGAGCACAAGGCAGCTATCCGAGCGCCTTCGTCATCTGGTTCATCGCTACGATTTCCCAGCAAACACGACACCCCATATAATTCTGCAATCCTCGGCAAGATCCTCAAAAGACCGTCGACCTCTTGGACGACAATGACCTCGAGGGATTCCGCCGAATCTCTCACAGCAGCCCGTCCGCAATCATCATCACCGAGATTCAGCCGATTGTGCATCCAACCATTGAGCTGCCCTTTTGCCTTTACCTTCGGCAGAATCCAATTCTTTGCCTCTCGCTGCTTTTTCCTGATTTCCTCATGCCAACACCCAACCGCATCCGAGAACAGATCCGCTCGTTCCGTACTTGTCATCTCAAACGAGGGGGGCAGTCTTATCCCCTCGTAAGTTTGCTCAACAAGTGAGGCAATATCGTCTGGGATGTTAAGCGCCGTTATGCCTTCTTTGGCATAGCCCCTCAGAACTTGGATAGTCTGCCACAGCACCGCACGGTCGTAGACGTGCAGGATTCCCTTATCCACGGCGGGCCATTGCTCCGCCCAATCCTCCACCCCGGTGATGATGCAACGTGCTTGGCGGAGCTTTGCCGGACGGTCGGACTGCCCTTCCCCACGCTGATGCCTATGCAGACGCCCCATCCTCTGCAAAAGAAGATCCATGGGAGCAATGTCGGTGATCATCAGATCGAAATCGATGTCGAGGGATTGTTCGATCACCTGGGTACCCACGACGATAAGGGTCCGCGGACGTTCAGATGAATCCGTGCCCAGCAGACTAAGGAGTTCTTGATCGTTCCTTGCCCGATCCGCCGCAATGAAGCGTGAGTGGACAAGTTTGACATCCGCATCGATATCGCCGTTCAAAAGCTCGCAGGTATGTTGAGCACGGCTGACCGTATTCCGAATGACGCAGGCACAACCTCCCCCTTCGAGCGCATCCTTAAGCCTCTCCAGCAATAGCCCGCTATCATCGGGGAGATATTCGACTTCAACAGCAGTATTTAACCCGCTCCGCTCGCAGGTGATATAGGATGGACCTGCGTTTCTATCCATAGGGACAACGGTTATGAGCGGATATAATGGAGCTCCCGACCCCAAGCGGGGTGCTGAATACGAGATGTCGACTCTTGGATTCTGCCCGCGATACGCCTTGATGAGAGCTTCCCTGCGATCGGGCGGAAGCGTTGCGGACAAAAGGATAACAGGGGTTTCATATGCTCCCAAAAATTGGAGAGCACGATCGAGAAAGACGCTCATATACGCATCGTAAGCATGTACTTCATCGATAACGACAACCTTTCCGGCAAGTCCTAGATGGCGCAGGTGCACATGTTTTGTGTTTAACGCTGCCATGAGGAGCTGGTCGACCGTCCCCACCACAAACGAGGCCAACAGCCCACGTTTACGACCGCCAAACCATTGGTGGGCTATGATGCCCTCGTCCACCATGTTGCTATCGCCCATCGAGCTGGCGGGCCACTTAGGGGGCCATTTCCTCAAGCGTGTGAAATCATCGTTGAGCTCGGCCTTGCTATGGAGGAGCTGGATCGACTGCGTGTCCGCGCCTATCGTCTTCCTCAATTCTTCAAGCCATGCTTCAACGCGTGCAAACATGGCGTTCGAGGTTGCCATCGTAGGCAATAGGTAGGCGATGCCGCCACCACCGAATTTCTCCACCAAAATCTCCGCGCATAGAAGGGAGGCTTCGGTCTTGCCGTTGCCCATGGAAGCTTCGATGATGAGCATGCCCGGCTCTTTCATCTCACGAGCAGCCTGCACCGCAGCTCGTTGGGCAGGCCTGAGCTGAGCATCCTTCGGCAGGCCTGCGAAACGCTTATGGAACAGCTCGTCATCATCTGAAAGAATGGAGTCTAGCCGAGGCGGTGGGGGAAGCTTGAGGCTTCTCCATGCAAAGGCCGCACGCTTTTCGCACTCATCCCACGAAACGTCCTCGTCATTCGTGAGAGGAAAGAGCTCCGTGTTAGACGCTATCCAATCAGCGACGATAGAAAGTCCCGTAAGCAACACTTGAGTAAAGGGCAGCAGAGGGCGGTCTTGGAGCTTCTGGGTAATTCGAACGAAATCGCATGCTTCGCAAGCACATCCGATGAGCTCACTTTGAACATCCCACCAAGGTTCATCTCCAAGCAACTCCCGAGGATCTCTCCTATTTTTTGACTGGATCTTGTCCAGTTCGCTCTCGTCGGGCGTGACCCCATGATGCCCGCCAACGATGCATGTATAGGTCATAGCTAGGCCTGGATCCCATCCTTGCGCAGCAAACCACTCTTGCAAGATGAGCTGCCCCATCGCGGCGTGCGAAGATCCCCCCGAAATATTGTTGGGAATTCTAAGTCCCCATTCTTCCACACACGCCGCCAACTCTCGGGACTTGCACTGGAATCCCGGAGTGGCCTTCCCTATGTCATGTATACCGGCAAGCCAGGCGACAAGGGTCTCCGTCTCGTCGAAACCTAGACCGACGCTCGACGAAACAAGCTCTTTGATTGCGTACGGTAGCCATTCGCGCCAGAGAAGGCGGGCGACTTCAGCAGAATCGCCCATGTGGACGTAAAGGGGCTCCCAAAGATGATCCTGCTCCATCTTTTTCGAGCCAGTTTTTGCCCAAATCCTACGGGCTTGGAGCGACAGCCCGTTGCATCTGCTCGTCACCATGGAAACACCCCTCTCGAATAAGCTATCGAAACGGTGCTCCCAGCTTATCAGCCTCGCTGGACAATAATCCGTCTGGGATTATCAGCATTCAGTAAACGGACTGACTCCACTCGACTGCATATCTGCGTCATAGGACATGTGGGGGGCATCCGCCCGTCACGCAGTTCCCAGAGAGAGTAACCGAACTATGCCCTATGACTTTTTTACATCCGGCTGAGCTACCAGAAAACACCACGCAAAGAGCGGGAGTTATCTCAAATCCACGTCAGCTTTCATCCCTGATCTGCTTAAACAGGATTATGCATAGCACGAGCGATGCAAGCGGAAGGAAAAACAGCGTGGCATCCATCCATGAATCGAATTCGAAAATGCCGTATTGGGCGATGAGGGAATTGCGGACGTAGAAAAATACCCCGGCGAAACTCGCCAGCGCCGCGATTATCGATGACCATTGCCTGCGTATCCAAGCAAACACCGGCGTCAGTATCCCTGAGATCAGCGCGGCCCACAGACATACGATAAAGGAGGGTCTGAAGGATGTTTCTGCCGGCGAAAGAAATGCATCCCTGAAGTAATACGTGACGCTCCCAAAGCCGATATACAGCTCGCTTTCCCCGAAAAAGGCGATCGCAGCATACGAGAGCATCAGAATCGTAATAACGATGCATAATGTGGTGGTTTTCTTCATGATCACCTTTCCCCTTTCCAAACTGATCATATCGTCAAAAGGCATGTGCGCGATGACGGGCTGTCAGCATGCTCCATGCATTTCTTTGCAGTGTAGCAATGCGGATTGGCGCATCGGTATGCTCAGAGCATACAAATTGAGAAAGGCTGCCGCCAGTATCAGATATGGATCGCCTCTACGCCATCGGCCCCTCCGGGTCGTCCAACGGATCCAACCCGGCTAGCCTGCAGCCAGCGAAAACGAACTTCAAAAGATCGCGAGCAACCCAAGAGGCAAAAGAAGGATCGGTCCGCCGCTCGAGGCATCGGTTCGAGAATCTCCTTAATCAAGTGCCATATCGCCATCGGCGATGGCACCGGCACGGCGCATGAGCTCGGAGACAGCTCCTGCGACAACCGCAGGCACCACGACGCACACGAGCAGCATGCCCAGCCACTCGAACGCACCGGGTGCGATACCATCGGCGATCCAACCCGTATAAAGGCCGATGGGACCCACGAGACCGCAGGTGCCCATACCGCTTGCGATGGCGGCACCGTTCTGCTGCATACCGAAGATGCAGGTGGCGATAGGACCGTTGATGGCGGATGCCACGATGGCAGGCACCCACACCACCGGCTTCCTCATGATATTTCCCATCTGCAGCATGGAGGTGCCGATGCCTTGGCTGACCAGACCGCCCACACCGTTCTCCTTGAAGCTCGCCACCGCGAACCCCACCATCTGGGCGCAGCAGCCCGCAAGGGCCGCCCCGCCTGCGAGACCGGTGAGCGAGAGGGCCGCGCAGATGGCCGCGGACGAGATGGGCAGCGTGAGCGCCATGCCGATGACCACCGCGACGATGATGCCCATGAAGAAGGGCTGGAGTTCGGTCGCCCACATGATGAGCTGGCCCACGGAGGATGCCGCAGCACCGATCCACGGTGCGACGAGCAGGGCGAACGCGCAGCCTAGACCGACCGTGACGCCGGGAGTCACGAGGATGTCGACGCGCGTCTCCTTGGAGACGGCCTTGCCGAGTTCGGCAGCCACGATGGCGACCACGAGCACGGCGAGCGGCCCGCCCGCACCGCCGGCAGCATTGGCCGCCTGGCCAACCGCAGCAAGCGAGAAGAGCACGAGCGGGGGTGCTTGGAGGGCGGATCCTATCGAGACCGCCATCGCCGGGCCGGAGACCGCCATCGCGAACCCGCCGATGGTCTTGCAGGCCTCCACACCAGTGAGATCGCCGATCGTGTTGAAGATGGTGCCGATCAGGAGCGATGCGAACAGGCCCTGCGCCATGGCGCCGAGCGCATCGATGCAGTAGCGTTTGAAGCTGATCTCGATTCCTTTGCGGGCGAGGAATCCCTGCTTTTCTTCGATATCTGCCATCAAAAAGCCTCCTCCTAAAGGAGCGTTGCCGCCCAATCCTGCTCGCGAAACCCCACCAGCACGAAGCCGTCGCCCACCACGATAGGCCGCTTCACGAGCAGGCCGTCCGTGGCAAGCAGCTCGGTTGCATCCTCTTGGCCCATCCCCTGATCGAGCTTCTTCTTGATGCCCATCTCGCGGTAGAGCCTGCCGCTCGTGTTGAAGAAGCGCCTGAACGGAAGCCCGCTCGCGGCGATCCATGCGGAGAGCTCAGATGCCGTGGGCGGATCATCGACGATGTGGCGGAAGGTATAGGCAATGCCTTGCCCATCCATCCACTTCTGCGCCTTGTTGCTGGTCGAGCAGCGGGGATACCCCACGAAGAGTACTGCCATGTCGTTTTCCTAATCCCTCGTGAGCTTGCGGTGCAGGCGGTGCGGTCGTGCCGCATCCGGTCCGAGACGCGCGATGCGGTTCGCCTGATAGCCCT
Organism: Actinomycetes bacterium; assembly: GCA_029546925.1. GTDB lineage: Bacteria > Actinomycetota > Coriobacteriia > Coriobacteriales > Atopobiaceae > RUG721. Next base: position 14,138 of record JAKPQM010000001.1, on the reverse strand, counting down.
CGAAGTTGCCCTCGTACCAGAACCAGCGCCCCGGATGATCGTCATCGCCCTCCCAGCTGAGGATATGCGTGGCGATGCGGTCGAGGAACCAGCGGTCGTGGCTCGTCACCACGGCGCAACCCGAGAAGCGCTCGAGCGCTTCCTCAAGGCTCTCGAGGGTCTCGACATCGAGATCGTTGGTGGGCTCGTCCAGCAGCAGGAGATTGCCGCCCTGCTGCAGGGTGAGCGCGAGATTCAGGCGGTTGCGCTCGCCTCCGGAGAGCACGCCGGCCTTCTTCTGCTGATCTTGGCCCTTGAAGCCGAAGCTCGCCACGTAGGCGCGGCTCGGAACCTCGGTCTCGCCCACCACGATGGTGTCATTGCCTCCCGAGACGATCTCCCAGACGCTCTTCTCGGGATCGAGCCCCGTGCGCTGCTGATCGACGTAGGAGATCCTGACCGACTCGCCGATCTCGAGCGTGCCCGCATCGAGCGGCTCGGTGCCGACGATCATCTTGAACAGCGTGGTCTTTCCCACGCCGTTGGGACCGATGACGCCCACGATGCCGTTGCGCGGCAGCATGAACGAGAGCTTGTCGATGAGGATGCGGTCGCCGAAGCCCTTGCAGATATCCTCGGCGACGAGCACCTTGGCACCCAGACGCGGGCCTGCGGGGATCTGGATCTCGGTGAAGTCGAGCTTCTTCGATGCAGCCGCTTCGGCCGCCATCTCCTCATAACGGGCGAGACGGGCCTTGCCCTTGGCCTGGCGCGCTTTGGCACCGGACCGTACCCACGCGAGCTCGCGCTCGAGCTTCTTGGCACGCTTGGCATCCTGCTCGCCTTGGAGCTTCAGGCGCGCAGCCTTCTTCTCGAGATAGGTCGAGTAGTTTCCCTCGTAGGGGTAGAGCTGGCCGCGATCGACCTCGCAGATCCAGGCGGCCACGTTGTCGAGGAAATAGCGGTCGTGCGTGACCGCCATGACGGCTCCCTCGTAACGGTGCAGGAACTGCTCGAGCCAGAGCACGCTCTCGGCGTCCAGATGGTTGGTGGGCTCGTCGAGGAGCAGCAGATCGGGGGCCTCGTGCAGAAGGCGGCAGAGCGCCACACGCCTGCGCTCGCCGCCCGAGAGCACCGAGACGGGCGTATCGGGATCGGGGCACTGCAGGGCGTCCATAGCTTGGGAGAGCTGGCTGTCGAGATCCCATCCATCGGCGGCATCGATCTCGGCCTGCAAACGCCCCATCTCGTCCATGAGGGCATCGAAGTCGGCGTCGGGATCAGCCATCTCCTCGCCGATCTCGTTGAAGCGGACCACCTTGGCGAGCACATCGGCGAAAGCGAGCTCGATATTCTCGCGCACGGTCTTGTCCTCTTCGAGCTGGGGCTCCTGCTTGAGAATGCCCACCGTGTAGCCGGGGCTGAGCAGAGCGTCGCCATTGGAGATCTCCTCGAGATCGGCCATCACGTTCAGGAGCGTGGATTTGCCCATGCCGTTGGGGCCGACCACGCCGATCTTCGCGCCGGGATACACGCCCACGGTCACATCATCGAGAATGACCTTATCGCCGACGGCTTTGCGCGCCTTGTACATCTGGTAGACGAATTCTGCCATGCAGGCTCCTTGCTCACTGAGGTTTCCCCTCAATTGTATAGGATGCCCATGACAGGGGGGGCGGGTCGCCATACATGGCGGAAAGACAGATAGGGCGTGGCACGAAAACGCCCCTGTCCACACGGATCGAGCCGCCAGAGAACCCCTGTCCGCGGAAAACCTGTGGACACAGATCCTGCCGGGCCAGTATCCCGTGGACACGGGCCTTCCCGTGCCACGACGTCGGAGGCGACACGCCCGCGTGATAAGTCCCCTGTTACGTGCGGGTGCGACGCATCACGGACGTCCGCCCATGCCGGGACCGGGGCCGCCCATCATGCCCATACCGCCCATACCGCCGTAGTTGAGGCTGTCCATCGTGATCTCCACGGATGTGGAACCCACGTGGAGGGTATAGGTGCCGCCTTGCTCGATGCCGGGAGCGCTGATGACGATGTTGCCGAAGCTTTTGGTGGGCGCGTAGCTCGCTAGCACGGTGCCGTCGGCGTCCTCGATGGCGATGGTGCTGCCGGAGCCGCCGGTGACATTTACCATGATGACGCCCTGGCTACCGGCTGCGGTGAGGCTCTGGGGCATGCCCGCAGAGCCGACCGCGACGACGGTGCCGCCCGTGATGGTGCCCGAGCCCGCATAGTCCAAGGCGCCGTTGCCGTCGTCGGTGGGTCCCGAGACGTAGACCGCGCCGCCGGCCATGGTGAAGTCGCCGTTGGAATCGATGCCATCGCCGGACGCGTCCACGTAGATGGTGCCGCCCGTGATGGTGATCTGCGCGGTGGAGTTGTATTCCATGCCGCCGCCCGCACCCCAGCCACCGCTGCTGCCGGAGGAGATGCCCGTGGCGTTCAAGCCGTCAGCGGAGGCGACCATATCGGTGGTGCCGCCGGTCACGGTGATGGTGGCAGCCTCGTACGCCTCGTAGCTCTTCGAGATGGTCACGTCGCCACCGTTCTGGACAAGGTCGTACTCGGCGTGCACGCCGTCGTCGCCGGCGGAGATGGCGATGGTACCGCCGTCGATCTGGACCTCGGCGCTCGCATCTATGCCATCGCTCGCAGCGGAGATGCTCACGGTGCCGCTGGCGATGTAGACCCAACCCTCCTCGGCATCCTCGTCATCAGCGGCATGGATGCCGTCGGAGCCGGCGGAGAGGGAGAGCGCGGCCTCGGCGATGCCCAAGGAATCATTTGCCTGGATGGCGTGACCGGAGGCGCTGACATCCACCGTGGCGGCGACGATCGTGAGATCGTCCTTGCATACGATACCGTGACCGGTGGAACTCACCTCGAGCGTGCCGGTGCCGTTGATCGTCAAATCATCCTTGGCAAAGATCGTGCCGTCGATGTTATTCTCGTCGATGGCAATGAAGGCGCCCGTGGTCGCCAGCGACGAGACGGTGCCGTCTTTGAGCGTGACGAAGACCTTATCGGCACTCTTGACGTAGATGGCGGCACTCGATGAGCTGGTGATGGAGACGCCGTCGAGCACGAGCTGCACCTTATCGGTATCGGCCGCATCGACCACGATCTGGCCGTCGGCAAGCGTGCCGGAGATGACGTAGGTGCCCTCGGCGAAGATGGTGATGGTGGAGCCGTCGGCCGCGGCACCCGAACCCTGGATCTCGGCGCTCGAGCCGGCCAGGATGATGGAGGCCGTGACGGAGTCGTAGCTCCAGTCCAAGTCGCGGGCCGAGAAGACATCATCGGATCCGATGACGTCCACATAGCCCGGGCCCTTCTCGACGGCGAGTTTCACAGAATCGCCCTCGGCGACCGCGGCATCGGTGCCTCCGGGCTCGGCGGTCTCGATGGTTCCGATGGGCGAAGATGCGTCCTTGTCGGCGTCTCCGCCCCTCGCGCAACCGTAGAGCGATGCGACCGCGAGGACAAGGACGATTCCCGCGCCCAGCACGCCTCTTGCAAGGTCAAAGTGCTTCATGGCCAACCTCCTGGCGGGTCAGGGCAACCTCGAGGTTGCCGTTGCGGCAGCGGATCTCGTCGATCATGGCCTTCTCGTTCGCCACGTCGGCGACTCCTATCTCATAGCTCAGCTTGTAGAGGCTGCCCATGTTGGAGGTCTTGACCGAGACGAGCTCATGGTAGGTGGTGTAGCTCGCGAAGATATCGGTGAAGAGGCCGACGTAGTCCAAATCCTCGGGAATGGTGATCTTGAGCAGACGGTCGCGGAAATCGTTTCGCGCACCGAGGCCGGAAAGCTGGTAGAGGGCGAGCATCGCTCCCAAAACGACGGTGATGATCGCCGCATAGAGCACATAGCCCATGCCGCAGACCAGGCCCACGGCCATCGCGAGGAAGATGAAGCTGATATCGCGGGCGGAGCCGGGGGCGCTGCGGAAGCGCACGAGCGAGAACGCCCCTGCGACGGCTACGCCGGCACCGATGTTGCCGTTGACCATCATGATGACCACGGCGACGATGGCGGGCAGCACCGCGAGCGCGATCACGAACGAGCGGGTCGCCCTGCTGCGAAACGAGTAGGTCCAGGTGAGGGCGAGGCCGAGGACGAGCGCCGAGGCGATAGCCATGAGCATCGGGGCAAGGCCGAGCGTCGAGGTCGTCGTCGTAGCGGTGGTCGAGAACAGGGATTCGAGCATTGCGATCACTTCCTATCTAGGCCATGTGCACGGAAGCCGTGCGGCGCTGAAGGCGGGCAGGTACGGGACGGACGATCGGGGCGAGGGCGGGAACCGCCACGCGAACAGGAACCGGCGTGGGCTCGAGCTCCATGACGGCACCGGAACGCTCCCAAGCGATGCCGTACTTCGAGAAGGACGTCTTGTAGAGACGCATCGCGGAGAGCTCGTGCACGAGCCAGAGCGGTATGGCGCCCGCGCATTTGACCTCCATGAGGGAGAAGCCCTCTTCGAGCAGCTGTTCGCCATCCGCATCTTCGGAAAGGCTCAGGCGCTCGGTGCGGAAGCGGATATTGCGATCGAAGGTCACACGGAAACCGCAGTCATCCCGTGCGTAATACGCGCAGCGGTCATATGCGATGTAGCAGGACGGCACGAGCTTGCCGTAACGCTCGACCGCGTAGGCTATCTCCCGTCCAATCTGGTCGGCAGGCTGCGAAATCCCGGCCAGCAGGCGCCGTGCCTGCCCTTCATCTGCCAAGGTACGGCGCTTGTACACCACATCGTCGAATTTCTTCTTCAGCTCCACGAACAGCTCGCCGCCCGCACGGTAACGGCCGTAGGAGCGCATGCGTATCTTCTCCTTGTAGAGCGGCTTCTCGGCAGAGCGGCGGACGAGCAGGTGCGAGGGCGTGTCGTAGTAGACGTTGCAGATGGTGGACTCACCATGCTCGTCGGCAACCATATGGGGTTCCATGGCGTGTTCGATGCGGGCACGCTGCTCGTCGGAGACGAGGTATTTGATCTCGTAACGTTTGAATACGAGCTGGTTTTCCATGCCAGCCACCTCCTTTTGCGTTTCAAGAAACACTATACGGAGGCAACTTAAAGCAAACTTAAAAACCCTCGTGTTGAGGGTGGGAGGACGAACAGCAGGCGTCACCGAGCTTTACAGATTGACGACGATCTCCAGCGATGCCCCATCTGCAGAGCGAGCGGAGACGCTGCCGTTATGCGCCTCGGCGATAGCCGAGACAACCGCAAGGCCTATCCCGTGCCCACCCGAGGATGATCGGGCCTCGTCGGCGCGGTAGAAGCGATCGAAGAGCTCGGAATGATCGCCCGCATCGATGTTCTCCACCGTGTTCCATACGCTGATACGGGCATGCCCGCGCCGCACTTCGGCCTCGAGGCGCACCTCTCCCCCCTCGTTCGAGTGCTTGAGGGCGTTATCGAGCAGAAGCGAGATCGCCTGGTCCACGAGTACCTTATCGCCGCGAGCGGTCGTCGCGGGGGGGACGCGGGCCACAAGCTTCTTGCCGCTTGCCACCGCCACAGGCTCGAACTCGCGCACGACCTCCTCGACAAGGGCCGTAAGGTTGAAATCGCCCACCTGCATGGTGGCCGTCCCCTCCTCTGCCTTGGTGAGGATCACCAGCTTGGAGGTGAGGTCGGAGAGGCGGCCCACCTGATGGCGGATGCTGTCCACCCACTCGCTTCCGCCGTGCTCGATCTCGATCACATCGGCGCTCGAGGAGATGATGGCGAGCGGCGTCTTGAGCTCGTGGCTCGCATCGGTCACGAAACGCCGCTGACGCTCCTGGCTCTCCTCGAGAGGGCGCACCACGATAGCGGAAACCGGCACGAGGATGGCGGCGACGGCGAAAAGGCCGATGATGCTTGCCACGGCACTCGCAAGGGCAAACGATGCGAACGACGACAGGCCACGCGATGCGTCGACGAAGACGATCGCATCATCGCCATCGATCTCGCAGCGCAGGAAGCGGTACTCCTCGAGGAAACCGCGCTCGAGCCCCGTCCTCCACGCCTGCTCGCCTAGGGCGAGGGCACTGGCCTCGTCGATCGATGAGATGCGGGAAAGGTCTGCGGCCGTTGCCCTAACCTCGCCAGCGGTTTCATCGTCATCGTCAAGATCATCGTCAGCATCATCAACATCGATCCCGTCATCGGCATCGTCGTCATCGATCCACACGATGAAGTAGCGCGTATCGAAGGGCGTCTCCTCGCCGAGATTTTTGCGTGCCGCGCCCGAATCGAAGCCTCGGCGATCGTTGGGCCCCCCGGGACCCCTCGTCGCATCGGGATCATCCGCCCTGCCCCAATCCAACTCGGAAAGCCGGCCATTCGCCAAAACGACGAGATCGGCGCGGGCATCCTCCTGAGCCGTAACTGAGACGTAGTTGGCGATGTTGATGCCACCGACGATCACGAGAAGCACGAGGGCCATGCTCGCCAAGGCGATGGCGATGAATTTGCGACGGAGCTTCCTGATCATCGCATGCCCTCCTCGAGGTAGTAACCCACCCCGCGCAACGCCACGATACGCACCTCAGAGCCCGTCTGGGCGAGCTTCTTACGCAGATTCGAGAGGTTCACCCATACCACGCTCGTCTCGACATCGGAAAGCGAGCCCCAGACCTTGCGCATGAACCGATCGGTCGATATCTTGGCGCCCTTGGCGGTCACGAGCATCTCCATCATCTGGAATTCGCGCGCGGTGAGGTCCGTGCGCACGTCACCGCAGACGATCTGGAAGGCCTGCTCATCGAGGCTTATGTCGCCGAATGTGAGCTCGCGCTTGGCGATGCCCGCGCTCGTGCGCGTGAGGACGCGGATACGCGCGAGCAGCTCTTGGGCTGCAAAGGGCTTGGTGAGGTAATCGTTGGCACCCGCATCGAGACCCGCCACGCGATCGCGGATCTCGGATTTGGCCGTGAGCATGAGCACGGGGGTCGCGAGGCCTTTCTCGCGGGCGGTCGCAAGCACCGTGAGGCCGTCGACCTTGGGCATCAGGATGTCGAGGATGACCAAGTCGTAGTCGTTGATATCGAGGTTGTAGAGGGCTTCCTCGCCATCGTGGACAGCGTCGACCACGTAGCCGGCGTGCTCGAGTATGGCGACAAGCGCGCGCGAGAGCTCGCGCTCATCCTCTGCAAGGAGAATCCTCATGGCAGCACCCCCAAAGCCGTGCGCAACCTTACATCGGAAACTGAATCCACTCCTATCCTACCAGCAACACATGCCCGCCTGCTAGGCGTGGAAAGGATGCCGTGGCAGGGCAGGTCGCGCTTCTCCCCTGCTCTGCTCTCCTGTGTTGCAGGACATGGCACGAAAACGCCCCTGTCCACGGTAAACCTGCGTGCAGGGGCCCTGCCGCGCCAATATCTTGTGGGCACAGGCTCTCCCGTGCCACGGCGGTTGCAGACGGGGCCACCGGCGCGACAGGCAACCTGCCTCCGATACGGCATCCCCTGCCACGATCCCAGAAAGCATACGGGACGAGCCTTAATCGAACCTAAAGCACGATATCGGGATCGAGGGAGGCGGCGTTGGCCCGCATCTCTGATGCAAGGGCCGCATAGGCCTCGATCCGCTTCGGCGAGAAGCTCCCCCCGCGCACGGCGCAGCCCGGCTCGTGCGTATGCGTGCAATCGCGGAATCTGCAGGCTGAGGCAGCCTTGGCGATATCGGGGAAGACCTTGGCAAGACCGCGCTCGTGACCTACAAGCGGCAGGCTGCGCAAGCCCGGCGCATCCACGATGATGCCGGCATCGGGGAGCGCTACCATGCGGCGCGTCACGGTGGTGTGGCGTCCGGCATCGTCGCACTCGCGCACCTCCCCGGTTTCAAGCGCCTCATGGCCGAGCAGGGCGTTCAGAAGCGTGGATTTGCCCACTCCGCTCTCCCCCAGCAGGATGGCGATGGTTCCCGCCGGTACGAGGGCGCGTACCTCGTCGATGCCGACGCCCTCCTCGGAAGATGTGACTGCGATGGCGACCTCATCTCCGAGGAGCTGGCGTATCTCGGATACGGCAGCCGTGCGCTCCGCTGCGCTTACGCGGTCGGCCTTGGTGAGCGCCACGGCAACCTCGGCGCCGCAGTCGCGTGCGATGACAGCCGAACGCACGATGCGCTCGGGATTGAATCCATCGGCAAGCAGGGCTTGGACGACGATGACGGTATCGACGTTGGCGGCAAGGACCTGCTTCTCTCCGCGAGCCCTGCCTCTCCAGCGGGCGATAGCGCCCGTGCGCGGCAGGATCTCCTCGATAAGGCCTCCGTCGTGATCGGCGGGTCGGCGTACGGCCACCCAGTCGCCCACCGCCACGCGGCTGTCATCTCCCTTCGTGAGCTTGGCCGCGAACTCGGCGCGGAAGAGGGCATCGGCGGTGACGAGGGCGGGGAAACCGCGATCGAGGCGCACCACGCAAGCGAGCTCGATGTCCTCGCCCAAGCGCGCACGCGCCCGCTCATAGGCAGCACGTTGTGCATCATGCGCACGCAGGTCGGAGAAGGAAGGGACATCCGATAGATGCGAGAGCACCGGCAAGGCCGCAACGGCCTTGCCGGCGTCTGTCGAAACATTGCGCTTGGAGGCGCTCCGAGCCATGCGCTAGCGTCCCTTCTCGATGGTGCGCATGATGGCCTTCTCGACCTCGACGATCGGGATGATGAGGACGGCGAGCAGCATGGCGATCCCGTACTCGGCCCATCCGATCTCGGCGAAACCGAAGGCGGCGGAAAGCGGGGTCTCGATGACCACGAAGGTCAGGATGAGGGCCATGGCGAAGGCACCCCAGAGCCACATGTTCTGGCCCTTGAGCTTGAAGATGGACTCGCGGCGGCTGCGCATGTTGAGCGAGTGGAACATCTCGACCATGGACAGGGTCAGGAACGCCATGGTCATGCCCTCGCGACCGGCAGAGGGATCGGCCAGAACCTGGGAGATGTCAGGAGTCCCGTACTCTAGGTAGTGGCCCACGAAATAGCTCACGAGCGTGAGCAGCGCGATGATGGCGCCTTGGACGACAGTGTCGACACCGAGCCCTCCAGAGAAGATGCCGTCGGTCGAGCTGCGGGGCTTGCGCCTCATGATGTTGGGCTCGGCACCCTCGGTCGACATGGCAAGGGCGGGCAGCGAGTCGGTGATGAGGTTGATCCAGAGCAGGTGGGTGGGCTCGAGGATGGTGAAACCGATCATGGATGCCACGAAGACGGAGATGACCTCCGCGAGGTTGGAGGAAAGCAGGAACTGGATGCACTTGCGGATGTTGTCGTAAATGCGACGACCCTCCTCGCATGCGTTGATGATCGTGGCGAAGTTGTCATCGGCGAGGACCATATCGGCGACGTTCTTGGTGACATCGGTTCCGGTGATTCCCATGCCGACGCCGATATCGGCGCGCTTGATGGACGGTGCGTCGTTGACGCCGTCGCCGGTCATGGCGACGACCTGGTCCTTCTTCTTCCATGCGTCGACGATACGGGTCTTGTGCTCGGGTTGGACGCGGGCGTACACGCCGATGTTCTCGACCTCGTTGACGAGATCCTCGTCGGAGATGCGGTCCAGCTCGGAGCCGGTGATGGCTTGGCTGCGATCGGAGATGATGCCCAGCTCGCGCGCGATGGCGACGGCGGTGTCGATGTGATCGCCGGTGATCATAACCACGCGGATACCGGCCGAATGCGCCTCGGCGATGGCGTCCTTGACCTCGGGCCGGACCGGATCGATCATGCCGCAGAGGCCGCAGAAGCACATGTCGTGCTCGAGCGCCTCGGGCGAGAAGTCCGCAGGCGCCTGCTTGCCATGATTCACGCGGGCTGCGGCCATGACGCGCAGGGCGCCGTCGGCCATGTCCTTATTGGCCGCCATGATCCGGGCGCGCCACTCGTCGGTGAGGGGCGCGTCGCCCTCTGCGGTGCGGATCGTGGTGCAGCGGGCGAGCACCACATCGGGACCGCCCTTGGTGTGCTGTATGTAGTTGCCGTCGGGGGCCAGGTTGACCACCGACATCATCTTGCGGCCCGAATCGAACGGGGCCTCGCCCACGCGGGGGTTGGCCGCATCGAGGTCGCCGGAGGTGAAGCCGAGTGCGGCGGCATCCGCCACGAGCGCGGCTTCGGTGGGTTCGCCGACCGCGATCCCGCGCACGGCATCCCACTTGGCATCGGAGCACAGCGCCATGCAGCGGACGAGGCGGGCCTGATCCTCGGAGAAGTGGCGGACGACCGTCATCTTGTTCTGGGTGAGGGTGCCGGTCTTGTCGGAGCAGATGATCTGGGTGCAGCCGAGCGTCTCGACGGCGGAGAGCTTGCGGATGATGGCATGCCGCTCGCTCATCCTGGTGACGCCCATCGAAAGCACGATGGTCACGACGGCGACCAAGCCCTCGGGAATGGCGGCGACGGCGAGCGACACGGCGATCATGAAGGTATCGAGCACGAGGCCGATATCGGAGAGGAAGCCCGCGCCGTGCTTGAGGAAGCCGGTGAGGAAGATGATCGCGGAGATGGCGATAACCAAGATGGTCAGGGTCTTGGAGAGCTCGGAGAGCTTCTTCTGGAGCGGCGTCTCCTCGTCCTCGGCCTGCGCGATCGCGTCGGCGATCTTGCCCATCTCGGTCTTCATGCCGGTGGCGACCACAACGGCGCGACCGCGGCCGTATACCACGATGGAGCCCATATAGCACATGTTCTTGCGGTCGCCGAGGGGAATCTCGCCGCTGTCATCCCCCGCCTCGAGGACGGCAGCAGTCTTGTTGGCGGGCACGGACTCGCCAGTGAGGGCAGCCTCCTCGATCTTCATGCTGGCGCTTTCGAGGATGCGGCAATCGGCGGGCACGGCGTCGCCGGCCTCGAGGACCACGATATCGCCTACGACGAGCTCGGATGAGGGGACGCTGACCATCACGCCGCCGCGGATGACCCTGGATTGGGCGGCGGCCATCTCCTGAAGTGCCGCCAGCGCCTCCTCCGACTTGGCCTCCTGAACGACACCGAGCACGGAGTTGAGGATGACGACGAACATGATGATGATAACGTCGGCGAAGTCCGCCTCGCCTTGGACGATACCCGTCACAGCCGAGATGACGGCTGCTACGATCAGCATGATGACCATCGGATCGGCCATCTGCTGGAAGAACCGGATGATCAGCGGTGTCCGCTCGGCTTCCTTGAGCTTGTTCGGCCCGTCCTCCGCAAGACGCGCGGCGGCGCGGCCCTGCACGAGGCCCTGCTTGGCGTCCGTACCGAGCTCGGCAAGGACCTCCTCGGCCGAAACGAGATATTCCTTCATAAGCACTCCTCCTGGGTTCCACGCTTGGCGACCGCCGCTCGGTTCCCGATCATAATTCCCCAGGAGGGGCAAGGGCTCACCTTGCTGCCAAGCTGTGCTTTCGCAATATGTGCATTATACCCTCCGCTTAGTGCGCCATACGCACCATATCGGGCGTTTTCGTGCGCTACACTTGTGACAGCGAACGCCCTTCCCGAACAAGGAGGTAAGCCATCATGAAAATCCTGTTCTACGGCACTGCAAGCTACGATAGGGAATCCTTTGAGAAGGAGCTCCCCGCGTATCCCGGAGTCGCCATCGAGTACATCGAGGCCAATCTCAACCCCCTCACGGCAACGCTTGCCCGAGGCTACGACGCCGTCTGCGCATTCGTGAACGCCAATGTGGGTGCCATGACCCTCGAAGTGCTGGCCGGCCTTGATGTGAAGCTCGTCCTCATGCGCTGCGCCGGCTACGATGCCGTGAACGTCGACATGGCCAAATCGCTCGGCGTCACCGTCACGCGCGTGCCCGCCTACAGCCCCGAAGCCATCGCCGAGCATGCCATGGCGCTCGCCATGACGGCCAACCGCCGCATCCACAAGGGCTATATCCGCGTCCGCGAGAACAACTTCTCGCTCGGAGGCCTCGTCGGCGAGACCCTCCACGGCAAGACCGCAGGCATCATCGGCACCGGCCGCATCGGCGCGGCCCTCTGCCGCATCTGCAAGGGCTTCGGGATGACGGTCCTCGGCGCAGATCTCTACCCCAATATGAAGCTCGTCGAGGAAGAGCACGTCATCGACGAGTACGTAGATTACGACGAGCTGTTCGCACGCGCCGACCTCATCTCGCTCCACGCCTTCCTCAACAAGGACAGCTACCATATGATCAACGACGAGAGCATCGCCAAGATGAAGGATGGCGTCATCCTCGTCAACACGGGCAGGGGCGGCCTCGTGGATTCCAACGCCCTCATCCGCGGTATCAGATCCGGTAAGATCGGCGCTGCCGGCCTCGATGTGTACGAGGAGGAGAACGAGAACGTCTATCAAGACCGCGGCGACCAGATCCTCGGCACCTCGATCACCGCGCGCCTCTGCTCCTTCCCCAACGTCGTCATGACCAGTCACCAAGCCTTCTTCACCCGTGAGGCCCTAAGCCAGATCGCCCGGTGCACCCTCGACAACGCCCTCGCCTACGAGCAGAATGGAGAATTCGTGCAGGGAAGCCAAGTCTGTTAGGCTTTTTCGTTTGATTTGCCACGGTTCTGCGCGGCAAAAGGATGCCCCGGCACCGTCGCCCCGTGGCGGAGAGGACAAACGACAGCAGCTCCAAGCTGCAGGAAGCTGGTTTTAGCATGGCAACTAAGAAAACGAAGATCGTATGCACCATGGGTCCCGCCTGCGAGGATGAGGAAGTGCTGCGCAAGCTCATCCAAAATGGTATGAACGTCGCGCGTTTCAACTTCTCCCATGGCACCCATGAGAGCCAGCGCACGATGATGGAACGCGTGCGCAAGATTTCGACCGAGCTGGGCATCCCTGTGGCCATCATGCTCGATACCAAGGGTCCCGAAGTCCGCACGGGCCTGCTCGCGGGCGGGCGCGGGGGCCGCGTGATGCTCAAGACGGGAACCGAGACCATCGTCACCACCGATGACGACGTGCTCGGTACCGCAGAACGCTTCTCGCTCGACTACAAGAATCTCCCCCATGAACTCGAGCCCGGCGCGACCATCCTCATCGATGACGGCCTCATCGAGCTCATCGTAACCCGCATCGAGGGCAACGACATCCACTGCCGCGTCGCCAACGGCGGGGAGCTGGGCGAGCGCAAGGGCGTCAACATCCCCGGCGTCGAGGTGGGCCTGCCGTCGGTGACCGAGCAGGATCGCAAGGATATCATCTTCGGCTGCGAACTGGGAATCGATGCCATCGCGGCATCCTTCATCCGCAGCGCGGCCGCCGTGGACGAGATCCGCTCCATCCTAACCGGCCAAGGTGCCGGCCACATCAAGGTCTTCCCCAAAATCGAGAGCGTGCTGGGCGTTGCGAACTTCGACGAGATCCTCGCCGCCTCCGACGGCATCATGGTTGCTCGCGGCGACTTAGGTGTGGAGGTGCCGCCGGCACAGGTGCCCCATCTGCAGAAGATGATCATCTCCAAGTGCAACGATGCCTACAAGACCGTCATCACGGCCACGCAGATGCTCAACTCCATGATCGAGAATCCACGCCCCACGCGCGCCGAGATCACCGATGTGGCCAACGCCATCTACGACGGCACCGACTGCGTCATGCTTTCCGGCGAGACCGCGTCGGGCAAGTATCCGGTCGAGGCTGTCAAGACCATGTCGGATATCTGCATCGAGACCGAGAAGTACCTGCCCGAGCGCACGGCTTACCGCGAGCGCGGCGGCCTCAAGAACGTGAACGGCTCCACCGGCTATGCGGCCGTCTTCATGGCCGAGCAGGTGGCTGCCAAGGTGATCCTCTGCCCCACGCATACCGGTCGCACGGCTCGTCTCATCTCCGAGTACCGCACCAAACTTCCCGTGTACGCCGCCTCGCCCAACGAGCAGGCTATCCGCGATTGCTGCTTCCTCTGGGGCGTCGAGGCTTACCTGACCGTCGAGCAAAGCTCGCTTCAGAACACCATCTACCACTCGCTGCAGGTGGCGAAGGAACACGGCCTTGTGGACGCGGGCGACCTCGTGGTCATCACCGCAGGCGATCCGCAGACCTCCCCGCGCATGGGCGATTACAGCACCTCGACCAACATGGCTCTGATCGCCCAGGTGCAGTAGCGCAGATACGCCCGCCTATCCCAATGGGGCCCGGCAAAGGGGGCCGCCATAGGCACCGAGGGCTGGCATG
>JAKPQM010000136.1 GCA_029546925.1 Actinomycetes bacterium | reverse complement strand
CGCTCGCACGCGGTCTCCGTCCCTGCGTTCCCCCACCGTCTCATAGGCAGCTCCGGATGGCACCGCATGGCCGGCAGCCCGGAAAGATCAGCGCCCGGTTTCCACGGAAACCAGGCGCAGTCTATACATCTGGCCATCTAGCTCACCATCCCGTTAGGGAAGCGTGATCTCTTCGACGGCGTTCGCGGGGCTCGCCACCACACCACGCCTGGCCCTGGCGACGATGAGCTCCTCGACGAGCCTGGAGACATCGGCGTTGCCAGCGTCGACCATCAGGTCATGCTTGACCAGCTCGCGGAAGTGCTTCTGCCCCTCGATGAGATACGCCTTGCCGGGGTCGACGCCTGCGTACTCGTAGGTCTTCTCGCCGACAGCCGTGGACCAGCCATCGTAGAAGATCATGGTGTCGATGCCCGACACCGCCGGATACTCGGTGCCGCCGACCACCATGCGCTGGAGAACCTCCTCGATGTCCCAACGCTTGCTCGAGTGAGCCAGCAGGATGTTGGGGCGCCTGGGCGACCTGGTGTCGGTGTTCCGATCTTGGCTCGCGTGGATGAGTGCGGCCTTCAGGGTGTTGCGCAGCTTCTCCCTGTAGGTCGCGCCCGTCGCATCTGCCCCCGTCTTGTTCGTCGCGGCGTAGTTGTAGCTCAGGATCGGGCTCAGGTGCAGGTGATTGAGCAGCGCGTTATAAGCCTCTCCCAGCGCGCGATTGAGCTCCGTGACCTCCCAGGTCTTGTCGTAGACGCGCATATCCTCGGTGATCTGGAAGCCTGTTGCCCAGGTCACGATGGGCACGGTGTCCTTCGCGCCGATCTTGCGCGAGCCGAGCTTGATCTCCTCGAGCTCCATGTGCTCCAGGAACACGACCTGAGCATTGAGGAAGGGCTTGATGTCCACATGCTCCGTGAAGTTCTGATCTTCGATGCGCCGGTAGATCGGCGAGTAGAGTAGAGGCACCTGCTCGCGGCCGAGCTCGAGGTCGATGACGCTCTTCTGCACGAGCTCGTAGAGCCCGGCGGGCGTGGTGAGCATCTCACCCATGGGTTTCGTGAGTTCGAGGATCTCCATCTCGCCGTTTACAATGCGCTTCTTGACGGAGCCGGGCTTGCCGCCAGGCCCAATGAAGGGCACGTCCACCTCAACGGTCTGCTTGCGCCGCTCCGCCCGGAGAGTATCGATGCTGACTATTCTCACGTGTTGTCACCTCTCAATCCTTGATTGCCTACTCGGCAGCCATCAGGCCGGCGGTCTCGAGCGCTGCCAATAGGGCCCTGAGCGCTGTGCGAACCGCCTCAGCGTTAGCATCATCGGCGCACGCCACATTAGCCGCGACGCGCCCGAGAGCTGTGGTTGCGTCCGCCTGGGCGGCCGCTGCCGCGGTGGCAACCTCGTTGATGGCCCCGACCGCCGTCCCCTTCTCGGTCGTGGTCAGCTCA
>JAKPQM010000132.1 GCA_029546925.1 Actinomycetes bacterium | reverse complement strand
CCGGCACGTCCAAGGGCAAGGGCTTCCAGGGCACCATCAAGCGCTGGAACTTCTCCCGCGGACCTATGACGCACGGTTCCCGCAACCAGCGTCGTCCGGGTTCCATCGGCCAGTGCGCCTATCCCGCCCGCGTCCGCAAGGGCCTCCACATGGCCGGCCACATGGGCAATGAGCGCGTTACCGTGAAGAACCTCAAGCTCGTGCGCGTTGACGCCGAGCAGAACCTCTTGCTCGTCAAGGGCGCCGTTCCCGGCGGCAAGAACGCCCTCGTCCAAGTCCATATGGCTTAAAGGAGGGTAAGCAATGGCAAAGTATGAGATTAAGAACGTGGACGGCAAGAATGCCGGCTCCGCAGATCTTGCCGATGCCGTTTTCGGCATCGAACCCAACATCCCCGTCATCCACCAGGTGATCGTCTGTCAGGACGCCTCTCTGCGTCAGGGCACCCATTCCACCAAGAACCGCCACGAGGTCTCCGGCGGCGGCAGGGAGCCCTATCGCCAGAAGGGCACCGGCCGTGCCAGCCAGGGTTCCATCCGTGCCGGCCAGTGGACCGGCGGCGGCATCATCTTCGGGCCCACCCCGCGCTCCCACGCAAAGCGCATCAACAACAAGATGGTCAAGCTCGCCATGCGTTCCGTGCTCTCCGGCAAGGTCCGCGATGAGGAGCTCCATCTCGTCGATACCCTCGAGTTCGCCAAGCCCTCCACCAAGGAGGCCAAGGCCGTCCTCGAGGCCCTCGGGATCGCAGGCAAGCGCGTGACCTTGGTCGTTGCCGACGACGACATCAACACCTATCTGTCGTTCCGCAACCTTCCCAAGGTCTCCATCGTGGGCGTCTCCGAGTCCACCGCCCGCACCCTCATCGACAACGGCGCCCTCGTCATGACCGCCGATGTCGCCAAGCAGCTCGAGGAGGTGCTCGCATAATGAACTCCGCCTACAACGTCATCATCCGCCCCATCGTCTCCGAGCGTTCCTATGGCCTCATGGAGCAGGGAAAGTACACCTTCGAGGTCGCCAAGACCGCCGGCAAGGAGGAAATCGCCGAGGCTGTCGAGAAGCTCTTCGGCGTCCATGTCGTGAAGGTCAACACCATGTCGGTCAAGGGCAAGCACAAGCGCGTCCGGTACCAGACCATGGGCACCACCCGTTCTTGGAAGAAGGCTATCGTCACCCTTGCCGCTGGCGAGAGCATCGAGATCTTCGGCAGCCAGCAGGTGGCCGCAGAGTAGGTAATCCGCCTGCGCCTCGGAAATCCGGGGCTCAGGCATTCATGCCGCGCACTATGGATACGCGCGGTACCGTGGTAGGTCCGGTGTCGTCTCACCACACCTTCGAGCGAGGCGGCCAACGGAAAACAGAAGGGATTTGAGTAATGGCAGTAAAGCACCTCAAGCCAACGAGCCCCGGCCGCCGTTGGCAGACGGTCTCCGATTTCGCGGAGATCACAACGGATACGCCCGAGAAGTCGCTTCTCGAGCCTCTGCCCAAGAAAGCAGGCCGCAACAACAACGGTCGTATCACCACCCGCCACCAGGGCGGCGGCCACAAGCGCCAGTATCGCAAGATCGACTTCAAGCGCATCCACGATGACGTTCCGGCAAAGGTCGCTACCATCGAGTACGATCCCAACCGCAGCGCACGTATCGCGCTTCTGCACTACGCAGACGGTTTCAAGGCCTATATCCTCGCTCCCGAGGGTCTGAAGGTCGGCGATACCCTCTACTCCGGCACGACGGGCGTCGATATCAAACCCGGCAATGCCATGCCCCTCTCCGAGGTCCCCGTCGGCACGCTCGTGCACGCCGTGGAGTTCCAGCCCGGTAAGGGAGCCGCCCTCGCACGTTCCGCCGGCACCTCGGTCCAGCTCATGGGCAAGGATAGCGGCTATGCCGTCCTGCGCCTCCCCAGCTCCGAGCTTCGCCGCGTCCTGCTCACCTGCCGTGCCACGGTGGGCGAGGTGGGCAATGCCGACCACTCCAACATCGTCGTCGGCAAAGCCGGTCGCAACCGCTGGGCAGGCGTCCGTCCCACCGTCCGCGGCACGGTCATGAACCCGGTCGACCACCCGCATGGCGGCGGCGAGGGCAAGAACCACACTTCCGGCCGTCCTTCCGTCAGCCCGTGGGGCATCCCGACCAAGGGCAAGAAGACCCGCGATCCCAAGAAGGCGTCCAACCGCCTCATCATCCGTCGTCGTAAGACGAAGACCAGGTAGCAGGAACACGAGTGAGTGGAGAAAGATAGTATGAGCAGAAGTCTCAAGAAAGGTCCGTTCGTGGAGACTCGCCTCCTTGCGCGTGTCACCGCACAGAACGAGGCGGGCACGAAGACGGTCATCAAGACCTGGTCGCGCTCCTCGACCATCTATCCCGAGATGGTCGGCCACACCATCGCCGTCCACGACGGCCGCAAGCATGTCCCCGTATACATCACCGAGTCCATGGTCGGTCACAAGCTGGGCGAGTTCGCACCCACCCGTACCTTCCGCGGCCACAAGGCAAAGTAGGGAGGTAGACCCACATGGCAAACAGCAATGAAGTCAAGGCCACGGCCAAGTACGTGCGCACAGCACCGCGCAAGGCCCGCATGGTCGTCGACATGATCCGCAACAAGTCCGTTGCCCAGGCGCTCGAGATCCTCCAGTTCTCCACCCGTGCCGCCGCAGGCGACGTCGCCAAGGTCGTGCGCTCTGCAGTCGCCAATGCCGAGAACAACAACGGCATGCGCGGCGAGAACCTCGTCATCAAGGCCTGCTTCGTGGACGAAGGCCCCACACTGAAGCGCATCCGTCCCCGTGCAAAGGGCTCCGCGAGCCGCATCAACAAGCGTATGAGCCACATCACCGTCGTCGTCGCACCGAAGGAGGCGTAAAAGAGCCATGGGCCAAAAGGTACATCCTACCGGTTTCCGCCTCGGCACCACCGAGAATTGGCGTTCTCGCTGGTATGCCGATAACAAGAAGTATGCCGCCACGGTCGGCTCCGACCTTGCCATCCGCACGTTCCTCGAGAAGCGCCTCAGCAATGCAGCGCTCTCCCGCGTGGAGATCGAGCGTGCCGGCGACAAGATCAGCGTCAGCATCTACACCGCCCGTCCCGGCGTCGTCATCGGCAAGAAGGGCGCCGAGATCGACACCCTCCGCTCCGACCTCGAGAAGGTCGCCGGTGTCGAGAAGGGCATGGTTGCCGTGGACGTCATCGAGGTCAAGCGCCCCGAGCTCGACGCCACGCTCGTTGCCCGGTCCATCGCCGACCAGCTCGAGGGCCGCATCGCCTTCCGCCGTGCCATGCGCAAGGCCGTGCAGACCGCCCGCAAGTCCGGCGCCAAGGGCATCCGAATCCAGTGCTCCGGTCGCCTGAACGGCGCCGAGATGGGTCGTCGCGAGTGGTACCGCGAGGGTCGCGTGCCCCTGCACACACTCCGCGCTGTCATCGATTACGGCGAGGCTACCGCCTCCACCACCATGGGCGCCTGCGGCGTCAAGGTGTGGATCTACCACGGCGAGAAGCTCCCCGGCCAGGCTGCTCCCAAGCCCGCGCTCGAGGGCTCCGCGCGTCCCCGCCGTCCGCGTAGCGAGAGGAGGGGTCGCTAATGCTCGCACCTAAGCGTGTCCTGCACCGCAAAGTCCAGCGCGGCTCCATGAAAGGCCAGGCAAAAGGCAACACCAAGCTGCATCACGGCAGCTACGGCATCCAGGCACTCGAGGCCCATTGGATCACCAACCGCCAGATCGAGGCCTGCCGTGTCGCTATGACGCGTTACATGAAGCGTGGCGGCAAGGTCTGGATCACCATCTTCCCGGACAAGCCCATCACCAAGAAGCCGGCTGAGACCCGTATGGGTTCCGGCAAGGGCAACCCCGAGGAGTGGGTGGCCGTCGTCAAGCCCGGCCGCATCATGTTCGAGATCGATGGCGTGTCCGAGGAAGTTGCCCGCGAGGCTCTCCGTCTCGCCCAACACAAGCTTCCCATCAAGACCAGGATCGTCTCCCGCGCCGATCAGGACGGGGAGGAGTAGCCATGAAATATGCTGAGATCGCTAAGCTCACCGATAATGAGCTGGCAAAGAAGCTGGAGGAGGGCCGAGCGGAGTTGTTCAACCTCCGTTTCCAGATGGCCACGAGCCAGCTCGACAATACTGCCCGCGTGAAGATCGTCAAGCGTGACATCGCACGCGTCCAGACCGAGATGCGTACCCGTCAGATCGCAGCGGATAAAGCCGCTGCCCATGAGTAGAGCCAGGAGAGATTGACATGGCTGAAAACGAGACCAGGAACGCTCGAAAGGTCCGCACCGGCGTCGTCGTCTCCCTCTCCGGCGACAAGACGATCACGGTCCAGATCACCTATCGAAAGCGTCATCCCAGATACAGCAAGATGATGACTGTCAACAAGAAGCTCCACGTGCATGACGAGAAGAACGAGGCCGGCCTCGGCGATACCGTCCGTGTCATGGAGACCCGTCCACTTTCGAAGACCAAGCGTTGGCGCTTGGCTGAGATCGTGGAACGCGCCAAGTAAAGGAGGAGTGCCCCATGATTCAGATGGAGTCCATGCTCAATGTGGCTGACAACAGCGGCGCAAGGCGCGTGAAGTGCATCAAGGTCCTCGGCGGTTCCAAGCGCCGGTATGCAGGCCTCGGCGATGTGATCGCCTGCGCCGTCCAAGAGGCCACGCCCGGTGCCGCCGTCAAGAAGGGCGATATCGTGCGCTGCGTCATCGTGCGCACCGCCAAGGAGGCCCGTCGTAAGGACGGCAGCTACATCAAGTTCGACCAGAACGCCTGCGTGCTGGTCAACAAGGATGGTGAGCCGCGCGGCACCCGTATCTTCGGGCCCGTCGCCCGCGAGCTGCGCGACCGCAAGTACATGAAGATCGTCTCGCTCGCGCCCGAGACGCTGTAGGAGGAGACGAGAATATGCCTAAGATGAACGTTAAGAAGGGCGATACCGTCGAGGTCCTCTCCGGCAAGGACAAGGGCAAGCAGGGCTTGGTTCTGCGCGCCTTCCCCGAGGAGGGCAGGGTCCTCGTCGAGGGTGTGGCCATAGTCAAGAAGGCCATGCGTCCCAACCAGATGAACCAGCAGGGCGGCATCGTCGAGCAGCCCTCTAAGATCGACGTTTCGAACGTCATGCTCGTGTGTCCGACCTGCGGCGAGGCTACCCGTGTCGGTCATAGCGGTACCGGCATCGACAAGAAGCGCGTTTGCAAGAAGTGCGGCGCCGAGTTCTAGACCGATCCGCTTCCAAAGCAGCTTTCGCTTGGCCCCGCCCCGTGCGGGGCTTTTTCTCTACGCGAAGCTCAATGTGCGGGGAGGCGATCCTCTTCGGGCCACGTCCCGCTGTCACGTGGAATCGCCCGGATGGCGAAATATTCCGGGTTTTTGCCGAATTCGGGTCTCGGATCGCCATCGGGCGGAAAGGGCACCCCTATCCCTGCAGGCCAGAGTCCTGGAAATGCAGCCCCGTTTTTATCGGTGCCTTAAATCGGCAAAAACCCGGAATATTTCGCCATCCG
The DNA here is from genome assembly GCA_029546925.1 of Actinomycetes bacterium. Lineage (GTDB taxonomy): Bacteria > Actinomycetota > Coriobacteriia > Coriobacteriales > Atopobiaceae > RUG721. The sequence continues at coordinate 17,299 of JAKPQM010000132.1, read as the reverse complement.
GGCGATTCCACGTGACAGCGTCTGCTACCCGCTCGGGGTTTGAAGCCCGGGAGCTGGGATGAGAAAAGCCCACACTATAACCCCATCGCCTGCAGGATGAACATCAGGACCGTGAAGATGACCACGGCGATGACGATGAGCCACGTGAGCGCATTCCACACGCGGCCGTTGGCGTAGGCGCCCATGATGTGCCTATCGCTCGCGATGCCGATCATGAACACGAGCAGCACGGGCAGCAGCAGGCCGTTGATGACCTGCGATATCATCATGATGCCGAAAAGATCGACGTTGGGGATGAGGACGATGCCCGCTGAGATCACGATGATGGCCGTGATGAGGGTGCGGTATGTAGGCGCTTCGGACCAGGTGCGGTCGCTGCCGCGTTCCCAGCCGAAGGCCTCGCAGATGGCGTTGGCAGTGATGCCGGGCAGCACGCAGGCGGCGAGGAACGATGCGCCGGCGAGACCCGCGCCGAAGAGGATCTCCGCATAATCGCCTGCAAGGGGCGCCAGCGCGGCGGCAGCATCCTCGGCTCCGCTCACGACAACGCCAGCGGGGTTGAGCACGGCGCCCGTGGTGAGGATGATGAACCAGCTGATTGCGCTTGCCACCACGGCACCCGTCACGGTATCGATCCGCTGGTAGGGAAGGTCCTCCTCATGAGCGTTCTTCTCGACCACGTTGGATTGGGCGAGGAAGATCATCCAAGGTGCGATGGTGGTTCCCACATTGGCCACGAGCAGCGAGAAGTACCGGGGGTCTTCCTCGAAGCGCGGGATGAGGGTCGAGTGGAGCGCAGCACCCCAATCGGGTCCGACGAGTACGCCCGCGATGACATAGGTCACGAAGATGCAGCTTATGGCAAGCAGGATCTTCTCGATACGCCGATACGAGCCGCTCATGGTGAGCAGCCAGATGGCGAGCGCGGCTATGGGAATGGAGAGGTAGACGGGCACGCCGAAGATCCCGAGCGCAGAGGCGATACCAGCGAACTCGGAGAGGGTGACGGTGGTGTTCGAGACGAGCAGGGCGAGCATGGCGAGGGCCGACAGCTTCACGCCGAACTGCTCGCGGATAAGCGACGCGAAGCCCTTGCCCGTGACGCATCCCATGCGTGCCGCCGTCTCTTGGGCGACGATGAGCAGGAAGCACATGATGGGCACGGTCCAGAGCTGCGCGAATCCGAAAAGGGCGCCTGCATTTGAGTAGGTGGCCACACCGCCCGCGTCGGCACCGGCGAGCGCGGCGACCATGCCGGGGCCCATAGCCGCCAGAACGTGGCGAAGCGTGAGCTTGGAACGAGCTGCCTGTTCGCCGTTGCCTGCTGCCATGGCTACACCAGGATGATGCCGGAGCCGGTGACGGTTGCCGCTACGAGCGCGAAGGTCACCAAAGCGATGCCCATTGCCACGAGCGAGAGGACGTAGCCCGAGGTCTCCTCGTTGCTGCGGTCCCGGTAGCGGAGAATCGCGAGGTAGACAGGGCACAGGACGAATGATGCGATGGTCGAGATCGCCGCGCCGCTGAACCCGGCGAGAAGGGCACGCGCAGGCTCCGCATCCCCTGCATTGGAAAAGACGATGGAGTTGAAGCCGGACACGACGAGGAAGACGATAAGGCCGAACACCAAGCCCAAGCCGATCGACTTGATGGCGAAGCCCAGCATGGAGGGGGAATCCTCGTCATCGGAGTCGTTCTCGAGGAAGAAGTTGGTCACGTAGCTCACGGAATCGTCGGCGAGGATGAGTGCGATCGGGAGGGCAGAGCTGGCAAGGAGGGTGTTCACGAGCGATACGCGCCCACCCGAGATGCCGGCCATGATGGCCACGCCCACGATCCAGAAGAAGAACCACAGCTCGCGGCGGAGGAGCCAGAGCAGGCTGTGGCCGCGCTCGCCGGTGTTGCTGCTGGAGCGGCTTGCCCCCGCGATCTGCAGGTCCTCGGCATGCTCCTCCTCCAAGACGTCGAGGGCGTCATCGACGGTCACGATGCCGATCAGCTTGCGGTCGTCGTCCACGACAGGCAGGGCGAGCAGGTTGTACTTGGATATGGACTCGGCAACGTCCTCCTGGTCGTCCTCCGGGTTGGCCGTCACGAGGTCGACGGTAGCGACAGTGGCAAGCTGTGCGGAAGGCTCGTTCACCAGCAGCGCGTTGAGGGTTACGACGCCGGAGAGCCTGCTGTCCTCGTCGATGAGGTAGATGTAGCGTACGGTCTCGAAGCTCTCCTCGAGTCCCCGGAGCCGCTCGATGGCGTCGGCTACGGTGTCGGCCTCGGGGAGGCTCACAACCTCGGAGGTCATGATGCGGCCGGCCGTCCCATCGCGATAGCCGAGCAGCTGGCGGATGGCGGCGGCGTCCTCCACGCCCATGATGCGCAACAGCTTCTCGGCCTTCTCGTACGAGAGCTCGCTCACGAGATCGGCGGCGTCATCGGGATCCATGGCGGAGAGCATGCGGGACGCCTCGGCTTCGGAAAGGTCCCCCATGATCTCGGCGGCCTTGCCCTCCTCGAGCTCGGCCATCGCATCCGCGCGCTGCTCATCGTCGAGTTGGGCGAAGACCCGACCGCGCAGGCGCGGATCGAGCTGCTCGATGATGTCGGCAACGTCTGCCGGATGCATGTCATCGAGGGTTTTGTGCGAGACCGAGAGCTTGACGTTGGAGAGGTCGCGCTCCACGAGATCCATGTAGCTCCACGCGATGATGCGCTCGGGGACGGGTTTGCCGAAGGCGCGGGCGATCTTGGTGGCGATTTTCTCGAGAGCCGGCGAGAGCGAGCGCAGGATGCCGCGCGCGCCCACCTCGGCGCCGAGCAGGCGGAGCTGCGTGGAGCTGGTGTCGGAAAGCTTGAGGTCGTTCACGCGCACGACGCGCATGCCGCGCGTATCGACGATCTGTTTGTTCAGGATGTCGCGGGCGAGCAGGACTTCATCAGGCTGCAGGTAGGAGAAGCGAACGTCGGTGGCCACAACCCCGAGGCGGATCTCATCATCGTCGAAGGATTCGACGTACTTACGCCAACTGATCATGAACGGGGTCTTGCCGGGACCGGTGAAGGCGAGGCTCGTTATGCGGGGGAAGACCTCGCCCGTAGCGATGCCGAGATCGGAAACGATGCCAAGCTTATCGCCCGAAGCATCGAGTACTGGATTCCCCAGGAGTTGGGAGAGGTAGATCATGCGTGCTCCTTACGGTTGCACCCCTCACGGCGCCGAAGAAAGCACGCTGCGAGGGGCTATCGACTGTGAGGTCGGGGTTTCATCAAGAGCCCTTCTCTTGGATGACGGGAGCGGCGTGGCGAGGATGCCGCATGCACCTAGGGATTGTACAACAAAGTGGCGCGTGAATTGGCGCGGAGTGAAAAAGCCCCGCAGCCGATCGGACTGCGGGGCTGGTTGGGAACCCATTGTAGGGGAAAGCTTAGAACCTGACGGAGGGAGCCTCGCGGATAGCGTCGTTGGCGGCCTCGAAACCATGGCGGGCCTTGAACGCGCTGCCTGCGACGATGTTGCCCGGGAAGGTCTCGATGGCGTTGTTGTAGGCGAGCACGCAGTCGTTGAAGCTCATACGGGCGTAGCTGATCTTGTTCTCGGTGTCGGTGAGGTCGGACTGGAGCTGCTGGAAGTTGATGTTGGCCTTGAGCTCGGGGTAGTTCTCGGCAACGGCGAACAGGCGGCCGAGCGCACCGGTGATGGCATTGGAGGCATCCATCTTCGCCTCGGTGGTGGCGGCGGTGACGTAGTTCGAGCGGGCTGCAGTGACGGCCTCGAGGGTGGCGGACTCGTGGGCAGCATAGCCCTTGACGACTTCGACCAGGTTGGGGATGAGGTCGTTACGGCGCTGGAGCTGGGTCTCGATGGTTTCCCATGCGTTGTCGCAGCGATTTTCCTTCTCGATGATGCCATTGCGGATGTTGATGTATCCGAGGGCGCAGACAACGACGAGGGCGATCAAGATAAGTGCAATAGCCATGTTGAATCCCTTCTACAGGCAGGGCACATCCCCCTGCTCTGCATTCGAGTATACCCGTGTCGTGGGGAAATTTACAGGGCGGGGCACGAGCAACCATGCGCCTGATGGCGGTGACTGTACAGTCACTCGAGGCCTATCTGGGGAAATGCATTCTGAAGCCCTGCGCGGAGGTCCTTCTCGGCATATTTTCCCCGCAAGGTTCCCATCGACTGTGCAGTCACCGGACACCTTGCTGCGGAAAGAGAAAGACCCCTTCTTCATACTCTCATGCAGCCGCCTCGGCCACGAACATCCCGGCCCGGACACGATCATCCCGCAGGTGTTCGCGAACATCCCGGGGATGATCGTGTCCGGGCCGGGATGTTCGTGGCCGAGGCGCGCAGCGGAATACGGTTCGAATCCCCGCAGGCGCTGCGCACGGGAAGGCGCCCCGCTGCAGGGGCGTGTGCGGTCATGGCGGAGAGGGGGGGATTCGCGCGTATCCGCTCCGCGGATCCGCAGGTCCTCGCGCTGTGCGCTCGGACGGCGAGGCTCCACTGGAGCCTCGCCCCCTTGCGGGTTCGAATCCCCGCAGGCGCTGCGCACGGGGAGGCGCCCCGCTGCAGGGGCGTGTGCGGTCATGGCGGAGAGGGGGGGATTCGAACCCCCGGAACGGAGGTCATCCGCTCGACGGTTTTCAAGACCGCTGCAATAAACCGCTCTGCCACCTCTCCGGAGGCGATGTGCTCTATCCTAGCATACAGAGGCGCACACGACGAGAGGCGAGGGCAGCGCATGATCGCAGATGACGAGCATTTCATGGGGTTGGCGCTCGAGGAGGCGCGCCGTGCTGCCGAGGAGGGCGAGGTTCCCATCGGCGCAGTGGTCGTCTACGGAGGCGATGTGATCGCGCGTTCCCACAACCGCCGAGAGGCCGATGCCGATCCCTCTGCCCACGCGGAGTTCTCCGCGCTGCTCGAGGCGGCACATGCCTTAGGCTGCTGGCGCCTTACCGGCTGCACGGTCTACGTCACGCTGGAGCCCTGCCTCATGTGCGCCGGCCTCATGGTGAACGCACGTATCGACCGCTGCGTTTACGGGGCCTCCGATCCCAAGGGCGGGGCGCTCGGCACGCTCTACGACGTGAGCGCAGACCCGCGCCTCAACCATGCCTTCGCTGTGACCGCCGGTATCCGTGCCGACGAGTCCGCCGACTTGCTCCGCTCGTTCTTCCGTTCCCGCCGGTAAGCCCATGAGCTAAGATGGGATTGTTATCGCCGTCGATTGGCCTGCCATGCTGAACATGCTGAGGTATTACCCCATCCTATCCGTACTCGTCCCCACAGGTGACGTGACTGACCTCACCGTTCCCGCCGTTGTTGCGGGCGTTGGCATCGGTATCGTTATCATCGCCCTTCTCGCTCGTCGTCGTGGCAAGGAGGATGATCGCGATCGCGCCTCAAAGCCGAAGGGAAGGCATACCGAGTAGCGTGTGCCGAATAGCGCCGGTACGACACGGGGAGCGCGTGCATGATGCGGCGCTGCTGCCGTGCGGCTACGCGAGTCCTGGGCCGTAGGTCCTCACAGCATCATTGAAGATGTCGCCATCGGCGCGGCAGGGCACGAAGAGATCGCCCTCATGCTGGCGTGTCTCGTCGCCCTTGGCGAGCAGGCACACGAGCGCCGGGCGCCCGCAGGCATAGGCCAGTTCCACAGCGCGGCTGATAGCCTCTTCGCGATCGGGGATGATCTCGTAGTCGACGCCTTCCGGCGTGTTCGCCGCCATCTCGGCGCAGATGTCGGCGACTTCCTCGTGGGCGGGGTCTTCCTCGGTATAGACGAGAAGATCGCACCACTTGGCGGCTTCCTGCGGCAGTTCCACACGCCGCTCCAAGGCCTTGTCGCCGGGGCAGCCGAATACGGCGGCAATCCAGAAGCCCGGGAACTCCTCTTTCATGGATGAGAAGAACTTCTGGTAGGAAAGCTTGTTGTGGGCATAGTCCACGATGGCGGTGATGCGGCGGTCGGGCGCGAAGAGGAGCTCCATGCGTCCCGGAACCCGTACGTAGAAGAAGCGCTCGATGATGCGCTCGCGGGGCACGCCGAGCGCCTCGCAGATGGCGATGGCGGCGAGCGCGTTCTCGATGTTGAAGAGGCCCGGCATGGGGATGGTCACACGCCCTTCCCAGCTGGGCGTGTGCGCCATGAAACCTACGAGGCCGAACTCGTGGATGATATCGGAAGCCCATATGTCTGCGGTGCCGATCTTGGCCGAGAAGGTTATGACGCGCTCGCAGCGCTGGGCGCGATCGAGGATGGTGTCGGCATGGTCGCAGTCGAGGTTGACCGCGGCCGTGCGGGTCTGGTCGAAGATCTTGAGCTTGCTCTCGAAGTAATCCTCGAAATCCGGGTGCTCGATTGCGGAGATGTGATCGCGGCCGATATTCAGGAAGCAGCCTACGTCGATGCCGAGACCGGTCACGCGATCGTATTTGAGGCCTTGGCTCGAGACCTCCATGATCATGTGCTTGAGACCGGTGTCCGCAGCGTTGGCGAGGTGGCGCCACAGATCGGGTGCCTCGGGCGTGGTGTTGTGGCTCTCGAAGCCCTCGACGCCATCGAAGGTCTCGATGGAACCCATGATACCCGCATGCTCGTACGCCTCGTCGCCGTCGAGGATGGAGCGCAGCATGTAGGCGACGGTGGACTTGCCCTTGGTGCCCGTGATGCCGAGTATGTTGAGCCGTCGGTCGGGATGGCCCCAGCAGATGGGGGAGACCACACCCATCGCACGGCGCACGTCAGAGACCGCGAGTGCGGGCGCATCGGGTACGACTTTGGCCAGCTCGGCGGCGATATCTTCTCCGCACAGGTAGGCAACGCAGCCCGCTTCGAGGGCCGAGACGAGAAACTCTGTGCGGAAGGCCTGGCCCTTGCAGATGAAGAGGTGGTTCCCGGCCGCTGCACGCGAGTCGCAGTCGGCACCTGTGATGGGCGTGGCGAGCGCATTCTCCGTGCAGTTGGCCTTGGCGAGAAGTTTCTCGGCGCCGAGCACGTCGATGACATGTGAAAGTGTCGTTTCCATGGTTCCAGTATACCCTCATGCGCCTCCGGCCTCGGCTCTTCTGTGCTACACTTCCAAACTGCACGGGCGATTGGCGCAGTGGGAGCGCAGGTGCCTTACAAGCACAAGGTCACAAGTTCGAATCTTGTATCGCCCACCAGAAATCAGCAGGCCGGCCATTCTTTTCGGCTGGCTTTTCCGAGCCCCGCGGGTCCTGCACACTAGGGACGGTCCTTGGTGTGCATTATTCTGCACACCAAGGACCGTCCCTAGTGTGCAGGACCCGCGGGGCTCGCTTCGCTACAATAGTGCCCACAAGGAAGACCACATCACCTGCGAGCACTCCGTTCGCGGGTGTTACGTCATGAGAACAGGACCTTCTGCATGATCATCAACCGCGTGGCAGACCAGCTCCTTGGCATACCCGAGCTCGAACCCCTGATACACGCTCTCGATGCCGGCGATGACGCGGGCCTGTTCATAGCCCAGAGCGCACGTCAGCTCATGCTCGCAGCGCTTTGGGCGAGAAACCCGCGCCCGACCATCATGATCGTGTCGGGTGAGGAGGCAGCCGACCGTGCCGCGCGTGCCCTCGCAGCGTGGCTCGGGCCCCAGAATGTGAACCGCTTTCCCGAGCGTCGCGATCGCCCGTGGTCGGAGACCGAGCCCGACGATGCGGTGATCGCCGCGCGCTGCCGGGCCCTTTCCCGCCTCGCTGCGGGCGAGAAGTGCGTCGTCGTCGCGAGCGCCCGTGCGCTCCTGCGCCGTGTCCCGCCGGTGGGCAGCGGCTACTTCGCAGGAAGCACCTTCACGGTTGGCGACGAGATCCCCTTCGAGGATATGGGCGCGCTGCTCGTGGGCATGGGCTACACCGATGCCGGCGCGGTCGATGCGCCCGGCAGCTTCCACATCCACGGCGACACGGTCGATGTCTTTCCCGCGCAGGCAAGCTCGCCGGTGCGCATCGAGTTCTTCGGCGACGAGATCGACCGCGTGCGGCGCATGGTGCCCTCAACCGGTCAGACCATCGGCGAGCTCCAACAGGTCGAGGTCGTACCGTGCCGTGAGATGGCGCTCACCGACGAGACCGTCGCGCGGGCCACGCGCGTGCTCTACAACGCGGCCCAGGAGTCGACCGAGATCGCGGCCGACCTAGAGCTCATCGCCCAGCGTGCGGCCAATCCTGCGCTCGAGCGCTATCTTGCCGTCCTCTACGGCACGACCGCCTCGCCTTTGGAGCACGTTTCGTCCGATACGCTGGTCGTGCTTGCCGAGCCCCGTGCGCTGTTCGATGATTGCGCGCGCGCCTTCGAGGAGATCGAGGCTTCCGCCCGGGCGGCCCGCATCGATCTCGAGGGACTCTACACCGCACCGCGCGAACTCGACTTCGGAAGCAGGCAGCGCTTGTCGTTCTCATCGCTCATGCGCGCGGGCGTGGAGCTCACCGCCGAGATCGATGTGCGCCAGCCGAGCATCGCCGGCGCGGACACCAAGCTTTTAGGACGCGTACGCCAGTTTATCGCCGATCGCTGCACCGTGCTCTTCGCCGTGCCCGACCGCAGGGCACGCGAGGCCCTCGAGCTGCGCTTCTCCGATGAGAGCATTCCGTTTACAGAAGCATTGGGCGCAGATGGCGGACAGAAGGGGCTCGAGCCGGGCATGGTCACGTTCTTCGACGCCCCGGTCCCGGCAGGCATCGTGTTTCCCGAGGCGCGTCTCGCGGTCTTGTCGGTCTCCGACCTTGCCGTCCGCAGTGCCAAAAGCCGTCGTAAGGGCAGGCGTGCCGATCCCACGAGCGTGACCTTCCCCTTCAAGCCCGGAGATTACGTGGTCCATGCCACACACGGCATCGCGCTCTTCGCCGATATCGTCCGCCAAGAGGTCGCGGGTCGCGAACGCGACTACTTCCTGCTGGAGTACGCCGAGGGCGACAAGCTCTACGTGCCGCTCGAGCAGGTCGACCGTATCACGCGCTACATCGGTCCCGACGGCGGCGCACCGCGCCTCACGCGCCTGAACACCGCCGACTGGACGCGTGCTACGAACAAGGCGCGCACAAGTGCGAAGAAGCTCGCGTTCGACCTCGTAGATCTCTACACGCGCCGCTCGTCGGTCGCGGGCTATGCCTTCGCGCCCGACACGCAGGCCCAGGAAGAGATGGAGGCGAGCTTTAGCTACGAGCTCACAGCCGACCAGATATCCGCTCTGGCGGACATCAAGGTCGATATGGAGGCCGGGCGTCCGATGGATCGTCTGCTCTGCGGCGACGTGGGTTTCGGCAAGACCGAGGTGGCCCTGCGCGCCGCGTTCAAATGCTGCCAGGATGGCAAGCAGGTCATGGTGCTCTGCCCCACGACCATCCTCGCCGAGCAGCATTTCCAGACCTTCTTCGAGCGTTTCGCGCCCTTCAGCCTGCGTGTGGCCGTGCTCTCGCGTTTCGTCACGCCTGCCCGCCAGCGCGCAGTCCTCGCGGACTTCGCGGCAGGCGACATCGACGTGCTCATCGGCACGCACCGCCTGCTTTCCTCGGATGTCAACCCCTACGATCTGGGCTTGGTCATCATCGATGAGGAGCAGCGCTTCGGTGTGGGCCATAAGGAGCAGCTCAAGAACATGCGCGAACAGGTCGATGTGCTCACGCTCTCGGCAACGCCCATCCCGCGCACCATGCAGATGGCCGTCTCGGGCGTGCGCGACATGTCGCTCATCATGACGCCGCCGCCGGGGCGCCTCCCCGTGAAGGTCATGGTGGGGGAGTACGACCCCGATATCGTGTCTGCTGCCATCCGCGAGGAGCTGGCGCGCAAGGGCCAGGTCTACTATGTGTCCAACCGTGTGACCACCATCGACGAGGCGGTCGAGCGTGTGCTGGAGGCGGCACCCGAGGCCCGTATCGGCGTGGCGCACGGACAGATGAGCCCGCGCGAGGCCGAGGACGTGATGATGCACTTCCAGGAGCATGAGATCGACGTGCTCGTGGCCACGACCATCATCGAGAGCGGCATCGACAACCCCGTCACCAACACGCTCATCATCGAGGATTCGCAGCGTCTGGGCCTCGCGCAGCTCTACCAGCTCAAAGGCCGCGTGGGCCGCGGGCGTGAGCAGGCCTATGCCTACTTCATGTTCCCGCCCGAGCTTCCGCTCACGCCCGAGACAATCGACCGCCTGACCGCCATCAACGAGTACCAGGATCTGGGGAGCGGTATGCGCATCGCCATGCGCGACCTCGAGATCCGCGGCGCTGGCTCGCTCATGGACGCCGAGCAGCACGGCAATCTCTCGGGTGTGGGCTTCGACCTCTTCACGCAGATGCTCGGCGAGGCGGTTGCCGAGGCGCGCGGAGAGACGCGCGAGGTGGAGCTGGCCGAGGTCACCATCAACCTGCCTGCCGATTTCTTCCTCGCCGAGGAGTACCTGCCCGAGATCGATAAGCGCGTGCTGGTGTACCGCCGCCTTGCCGCCGCGACCGAGCTTGGCGAGGTCGATGCGATCGAGCGGGATTGCGAGAACAGCTGGGGTACGCTGCCTTTGGCCGGGCGCAACCTCTTCGATAGGGCGCGCGTGCGTATCCGCGCCCAGCGTCTGGGCTGCACGTCTGTCTCGCTTGCGAACGGGCGTCTCGTCTACCAAGGGCTGCTCGATGTGCCCAAGACCGCTGCATTCAAGATCAAGCAGAAAGGCGGGCTGGTCTTTCCCAAGACGGGCAAGGTCACGATGCCCTTCAAGCGCTCGCAGGAGGAGATCATGCCTGCCGCGCTCGGTCTTCTCGAGGAGATCGGCGGCGATGACGAGGCGGAGGAATAGCTTCCACGCAGCAGCTGCCGAGAACAGCCTTCTTGTGACAAGGGGGCAGGTCGTTCGCCACGTGCTCGTATCCCAAGCCGTGGCACGAAAACGTCCCTGCCCACACACTCCGAGCCACCAAAGCGCCCCTGTTCATGAAAATCCCGTTGACACAGGTCCTCCCGTGCTGTGGCGACTGTTCGTGGACAGGGGACACAGACCTTGTTCACGCCCCACGATTCCCAATGAGTTTTCCACTAAGAATAAAATAATACTAGACGTATATAACGACTATGATATATTACCAAATGAGCTGTGAGGCAAGCGAGGAGAAAGCCGCAGCCGAGAAACGGGGAGGGTGAAATGAAGATTCAAGACGAGGTTGCCCAAGTTATCGAGAAGGTTCTAGAGGACCATGAGATCAGGCGTGTCGTGTGGGTGGCCGCCGGTGGGTCAAACGGAGGCCACTGGCCTGCGAACTACTTCATGGAGCATGAGAGCAGGGGTATCGCCACCGAGATGTACACGAGCGCAGAGTTCGCCTATGCCCCGCCGGCCTATATCGACGAGCACACGCTTGCCGTTATCACCTCCATGCGCGGAACGGCCGAGACCTGTGTGGCTGCCCGCGTCGCCAAGGATCTTGGAGCGGCGATTGTAGCCCTCTACGTTGAGGACTCCGAGCTCACCCAGGCTGCCGATTTCAAAATCAAGTATGAGTCCGTGGCCTTGGATGAGAGCCGTACCGAGCGCGTGAACTCGAGCATCGCACTGCAGCTTGCCATGGCCCTCGTGAACCAGACGGAGGGCTATGCCAACTACGACAAGGCCATGGCCGCTTTCGATGTCGTGGACGCTATCTATCGCAAAGCCGTTGCCTATGCGCAGCCCCTAGCCGCCGCATGGGCGAAGCGGATGGCCTCGCAGAAGACCATCTACGTCATGGGCTCCGGTCCGGCCTATGGCGCTGCCTACATCTTCTCCATATGCAACATCGAGGAAATGCTCCAGCTTGATTCACCTACCATCAACAGCTGCGAGTTCTTCCACGGGCCTTTCGAGGTCGTGGACAAGGCGAAGCCGATCTTCCTCATCATGGGCGTTGGTCGCACGAGACCGTGCGACGAGCGCGCACTCACGTTCCTCAAACGCTACGCTGGCGAGAACCTCTACGTCCTCGACGGTAAGGAGCTGGGTTTGAACGACCTGCCCGATGACGTATCCGAGTACTTCAACCACGTGATCTTCGCGCCGATCCTCAACAATGTGTACATGCGTGCCCTCTCGAAGGCCACGAACAAGGACTATATGACACGACGCTATATGTGGAAGGTCGAGTACTGACGCGTGGTGGGCTTCTATACCCCGCATATGCATCGGACGAACCGTTCATCGGGGAAAACAGTCCACTCATATAACATGTTATAGACCACTATAACAACTAGTACATAAAATATATGATGACTTGTACCTTGGAATAGAAGAGGGAGGAAAAGCTAGATGAACCAGATAATCCTCGCGTCACACGGAGGCTTGTCAAAAGGGGCGCTCGACACGGTCCGCATGATCGTGGGAGAGATTCCCAACGTGCATGCCATCTCGCTCGAGCGCGACGATACGGAGCCCCTGAACACGGAGGCTGAGGCGATCATGTCCGCCTTCTCCCCAGACGACGTGGTCTATGTGCTCACGGATATGCTCGGATCGAGCGTGAACAACTCCATGATCGAGCTTATGGCCGCGCATGAGAACGTGACGGTGATTGCCGGCATGAACATGCCGCTCATCCTCACACTTGCTATGAAAGACGAACCGCTCTCCGCCCAAGATATCCGCGAGCTCATCGCCGAGGGGCGTCGTGGCATCGTTGATTGCGCGCACCCGTCGGACGAGATCGAAGTCGCGCCCAAGCCCGCTGCCGCAGCTGCGACGAGCAGGGGAGGACGAGCTAAGATCGTCCTCTCGAGATTGGACTACCGCCTGCTCCACGGGCAGGTCGTCTTCTCCTGGGTCAGCAAGGTCGGGGCGGAACGCATCATCGTCGTCGACAACGATGCCGCGATGGACGAGGTCAAAAAGAGCGCGCTCAAGCTGGCCAAGCCTACCGGGGTGCGTTTGAACATCTTCACGGTCAGCCGGGCTCTCGAGAAGATGGATAAGCTCAATACCTTGGGCGAGAAGGTCATGTTCGTCTTCGGCAACACCGCCGAGATGCTGGAGTTCTATAAAGCCTGCCAGATCGGCGATATCAATTTGGGTGCAACCGCCAACCACGACGGCGCCCGCCAGATCGGGGGCAAGGACAGCTCCGTCTTCCTCGACGAGGCGCAGAGGGCAGACATCAACGCCCTCATGGATCTCGGTGTCCAACTCTACGTACAGCAGACTCCCGCCTATGCCCGCGTCAATGTGAGCGATCGGCTCTAGAGCGGATCGCCCGTCCATCGAAAGGAGATTTACATGAGTATGTTCGTCAATGCGTTGCTTGTCGGACTCGTCAGCGTGTTCTGCATGCTGGATTCCCGCTTGCTTGGTCGTTTGAACTTCGAGCAACCGCTTGTAGGTGCCACTCTGGTCGGTATCGTCCTCGGGGATCCGATGACGGGGCTTGCCGTCGGTGCCGCAACCGAGATGGTGAGCATGGGCCTCGTGCAGGTTGGCGCCGCCGTACCAGCCGACATGGTCCTCGGCGGTATCATCGCTTCGGCCTTCGCTTGCCTGACAGGTGCGTCTGCCGAGACGGCTATGACGATTGCCGTGCCCGTAGCCGTGCTCGGACAGCTCCTGGGCATCGTCTTCCGCTCCGTGATCGCCGTGCTCACCCACATTGCCGATAGGGAGATCGAGGAGGGCAACTTCAGGACCGCCTACAGCATGCATATCATCGTGGGCACCATCCTGTACTCCCTTATGTACTTCATTCCTACGTTCCTTGCCGTCTACGTAGGCACCGAACTCGTGCAGTCCGTCGTCGATCTCATTCCCGGGTGGCTCTCCACGGGTCTGAACGTCTCGACCAAGCTCCTTACCGCCTACGGTTTGGCGCTGCTTATCTCCCTCTCGCTCAAGAAGGGTATGGCGGCTTTCCTCTTCCTCGGGTTCCTGCTCGCCTCCTATCTGGGCCTCTCGGTCATCGCAGTCTCTGCTTTGGGTGTTGTCCTCGCACTGGTCCTTATGGATCTTAAATTCAGAAAAGGCGGTACAGCCCTAGCCGTCGCAGATCCCGACTACGATCCGCTCGAAGACGACGAGTAAGGAGGAGCGCATCATGGCTCATACCAAGAATGATTCACTCAATAAAAAGATCAGCCAATTCTTCTGGCGCAGCTGGGCCATCCAGGATTCGTGGAACTACGAACGCCAGATGAACATGGGCTTCCTCTATGGAATCGTGCCCACGCTCGATCGCTGCTATCCCGATGAGTCCGATCCCGTGCAGCTCGAGCGCAAGAAGGAAGCCTACCGCCGCCACATGGCGTTCTACAACTGCACTCCCCAGACGAGCGCATTCGTGCTGGGATTGGCAGCGTCCATGGAGGAGGAGCTTGCCGAGACCCCCGAGGCCTTCGATCCCGGCACCATCAATGCCATCAAGACCTCCCTCATGGGCCCGCTTTCAGGCATCGGCGACTCCTTCTTCCAAGGCACCATCCGCGTCATAGCCTTCGGCTTGGGCGTTTCCTTGGCACAGCAGGGTTCGATCATGGGTCCCGTGCTCGCGATGATCATCTCCATCATTCCCTCGGTGCTCATTACGTGGTTTGGTGCCAAGTTGGGTTACCAGGGCGGTCGCGAATACCTCGAGAAGATGCAGAGCGGCGATCTCATGGACAGGGTTATGTATGTCTGCGGTATCGTGGGCCTCATGGCGATCGGCGGCATGGTCGCAACGCTTATCGGTGCGACGACCCCTCTGACCTTCTCCGACGGCTCCGTCGTGATCCAAGACATCTTGGACACTATTCTCCCTCGGATAATTCCGCTGGCCCTTACCGGAGCCATGTATGTACTGATTAAGAGGAACGTAGGGTCGGGCTGGCTGCTTGTGATCAGCATCTTCGGCGGAATTGCGCTCTCCGTTCTCGGCATCCTCGTGTAGCCGCTCTTGCCGGTGTCAGTCGGGCGCTTGCTGCAGCCCGGCTGGTTCCTGCAATTTCACCTGCGTTCGGTCCCTAAATGGAAGGAGCTAGAAAAACATGTACGAGATCGACCTTAACCAGCCCAAGCAGATTGTGTCCGATGTGCTTGCAGACCACGCCATCGATTCCGTTGCCTTCGTCGGCTGCGGCGCCTCGATGTCCGAGCTCTACCCGGCCAAGTACTTCTTGGCCAACAATACCAAGACGCTGAATGTCCAGATCTTCACCTCCAATGAATTCAACTGCGATACGCCGTCTTGGCTCGGCCCCAATACGTTCGTGGTGACCTGCTCCCTTGGCGGCGGCACCCCCGAGACCGTGGAGGCCAACAAGACCGCCAAGGCTGCGGGCGCTCCGGTTGTGGCCATCACCCATGTCGCCGGCTCGCCGCTCACCGATGGTGTCGACCATGTGATTACCCATGGCTTCGAGGCAAACTATGCTGCGAAAATCGAGAAGATGGGCTATGCGCTCGCTCTTGCCGTCGAACTTCTGCAGCAGCTCGAGGGCACCGAGCTCTACGATGACATGATCGCTGGCCTCAAGAGGATCTACGAGCTTTCCGAGGATGCCGCCGCCCATGCTGGGAAGGCGGCGTACGAGTTCGCGCAGGCCTACAAGGATGATCAGCTCATCTACCTCATGGGCTCGGGTGCGAGCGCGAAGGTCGCCTACTCGACCTCCCTGTTCCTCTTCTCCGAGATGCAGTGGATCGACTCAGCGGCCTACAACACGGGAGAGTATTTCCATGGTCCCTTCGAACTCACGGAAAAGGACAAGCCCTATCTTCTGTTCATGAGCGACGGTGCCACCCGTCCGATGGATGCCCGCGCCCTTACCTTCCTGCAGCGCTTCGACGCCAAGGCTACTGTCATCGATGCCAAGGACTACGGCTTGTCCGGGGCTGTTCCTGCCGGCGTCGTCACCTACTTCAATCCCTTCGTCCATACTGCGGTCATGCGCGTGTATGCTGAGCAGCTTGCCGATGCCCGTCAGCACCCGCTCACACTCCGCCGCTACATGTGGAAACTCTCCTACTAGTTGCAGGACAGCAGGAACAGGCTGGGGCGGTCCGCCGATGCGGTCCGCCCCTTGTCATCGCGGAGGTTGCCGTGGCACGGGCAGTTCTTTTCGACATGGATGGGGTCCTTGCATTCACGGAAGGATTCTACAACCAGCGGCGTGTCGACTACCTCGAGGGGCAGGGATTCTCGTTCGATAGGGTACCTGACTTCTCGGGCAACCATGATGAGGCCATCTGGAAGGCGCTTGTTCACGATGATCCAGGGCTGCGGGAGCGTCTGCATGCAGGTTACCTAGAGTATTCAGAGATCCACCCCACACCATGGGCGAGCGTGGCCAACCCTTCCGCGCTGCCCACATTCATGCTTCTGCGTAGTCGGGGAATCAAGATCGCCATCTGCTCATCCTCGCGACAGGATCTCATAGACCAGTTCATGTGCGAGCTGGAGTTGGGAGATCTTGTCGATCTGGCAATCAGCGGCGAGGAATGTGCTGAATACAAGCCCGCTCCGGATATCTACCTGCGCGCTATGACGAGACTTGGGGTAAGGCCGGATGACACGATAGTAGTGGAGGACTCACCGGCCGGTATCCTTGCCGGGAAACGCTCGGGTGCCCTTACGTGCGCGCTCAGGGCACGTGAGGGCATCAGGCTTGACCAATCGGCGGCAGACATCCTTATCGATGAACTTGTGGATGTGGTGGCACTTGCCTCGTCTGGAGGGGAGGGTTCCCCTTAGATGGATAACATGTATGTGACCTAACAGATGTCTGTTACCATATGCACGAAGCTGCACATCAAGGAGGTTTGAATGAACGGGTCCGCGGGAGCTCCGCTCTACCAGCAGATCTACGATGATCTCAAGGCTGCGATCAAGAACGGCACCTACCGGCAGGGCGACAAGATTCCCTCCGAGGCAGAGCTCAGCCAGCACTATGAGGTGAGCCGCATCACGGTTCGCCGCGCGGTTGAGGATCTTTGCTTCGACGGATACCTCATCAAGAAGCAGGGCAGGGGCACGTTCGTAGGCACACGTCGCCTGAGCAGCCGCTTGGTTCAAACACGTAAGACGCGTGCATTCAGCGAGATGTGCGCCGAGATAGGTGCCAAGCCGGGGGCTTACGTGGTCGATCGCCAGATCGTGCCGGCACGTCCCGACGAGCTGGGCTTCTTCGGCCTCGCTGAGGGTGCGCTGCTGCTCTGGGTGCGCCGCATCCGCACTGCGGATGATCTTCCCATCAGCGATGAGCGTGTACTCATCCCCTATGAGTGGGCGCCGCAGCTCCTCTCGGCAGACCTCGAGGACAGGTCGATGTTCGAGGTGGTCGGCGAG
>JAKPQM010000127.1 GCA_029546925.1 Actinomycetes bacterium | reverse complement strand
GGAGCGAGGCTCCGACAGCATCTACGAGTACCTCGCCCGCATCGCCTCCGAGACCTCCCGGGTCAGCACCAGCGCCCTCTCGGCGACCTCCATGCTCGCGGGCCCCAGCCCGCAGGACGGTGAGACCAGCGACCTTGCCGCGACAAGGCCCCTGTCGATCCCCTGCCCCTCCAGCACGTCGAACCCGCTCTCCAGCATCGAGACCAGCTCGGCAGATGTGATGCTGGTAACGCTCTCGTCCTTGGGGATGACCCCCCAGGCCAGAGAGCCACCGCGCTCGAGGTGCCTGGCGATGTCGGGACCGTACGCAACGAACGGCTCCATGTACTCGAACGCATCGAAGTGGACCACGTCCACCCCAGTGGCGAACACGAGCGACCAGTCCGTGTTCCCGCAACAGTGCACGCCCGTGATATCCGCGCCGCACCCCGCGAGGCACTCGGTGATGTCGTTGACGACCTGCTCCCTGCTGACGCTTATGAGCGCAGAGCCCACTGAATGCAGGTAAGGCTCGTCGTAGAACATCACCACTTTCGCCCCGGGCGCGGCCTTTCTCAGCTCTCGGCTCTGCCACGCGCCCTTGAGCGCGAGCCCCTTCACTATCGCCTGCTCCAGGTCAGGATGGTAGATGCTCGCCTTCCTGTTCTGGTCGGTGACGGTGAGCCCGAACGAGGCAGGGCCCGTAACGTGGCCTTTCACATATGGCCTGCTCTCGAGGTCGCTCGCGAAAGCTCCCCCGAGGAACGCCGCAAGCCCGTGTGCGTACTCGCCCGATATCGCGAACCTGTCCAGGTCTTCGGCGATGACGGCCTCGTAGAAACTCTCGAGCTCCTCCGGAAGCGCGTCGTCCACCTGGAACCACAAGCGCTTGGCGGCCTCGTCAACCCTGATCCCCGGAAGGCCCTGCGAGTACTGGGCGTACATGTTCTCGAGGAAGCCTATCTTCGGCAGCTGCGGCCAGGCCGCTACCTCGCCGAAGGCTTCCAACATGAGCTTCACGGCCTGCTCAGCATCCGTGTGCGGCAGGCTACCGATAGCTATCATCGCGAACCACGGTTCGAAATCACCAGTCATAGGGCCCGGCCCCTTCCCGCCTTCTGACCACTCTGCATCACCAGATGTCTGCTATGCGCAAAGGGGTCTGACCCCGACTGCGATCAGTGCCCTTAAAGGGCGTTGATATCCAGCTCTGCCTCTTCGAGGATCCTCGGTACGACGTCCTCCTTGCCGATGGCCATGATGTGCACGCCGTCAGCGAGGTTCTCTTCGCGGATCCGCTTGATGTGCCGCGCCATGATCTTGATGCCAACATCGATGCCTTTGCCCTTCTCGGCAGCCGACATCTCTTCGATGAGGTCATCGGGCACGAAGACGCCAGGTACGTTCTTGTTCATGTACTTGGCCATGCCCGCCGACGTGAGCAGAACCAGGCCCGCCTGCATCTTGATCGGGTACTGGCGCGCGATCTTCATGAACTTGGCGAAGTTGTCCATGTCGTAGATCGCCTGGGTCTGGAACCACTCGGCTCCGGCCTCGACCTTCTTCTCGAACTTGATGAGCTGCGGCTCGATGGGCACGGCCTCGGGCGTCACGATGGCGCCCTTGTAGAACTTGACGGGAGCGTTCATCTCGTTCCCGCCGAGGTCCTTGCCCTCCTCCATCAGGCG
>JAKPQM010000115.1 GCA_029546925.1 Actinomycetes bacterium | reverse complement strand
ATGCTCCTTACCGGGGCGAAGGATGAGAGAACCCTGCGGTTCTACGAAAGCGCAGGGTTCAACAGGGAGGACAAGACCGCCTTCATCCAGTGGCTGTAGCGAAGCCGCCCGATGCAATCGGACGGCTGGATCAGGCTGATGGATATACAAGGGGAGGCATTCCTCATTCTTGATACTATTCTGAGAGGAGGATGCTATGAATATCCGTCCGGTTTCCGATCTGCGCAACCGCTACGTTGAGATCGAGCAGTGCGTTCAAAACGAGGGTCCGGTGTTCCTCACCAAGAACGGCTACGGGTTGATGGTCGTCATGTCCCTCGAGCAGTTCGAGCGGCTGAGCGGCTCCATCTTCTCTATGCTCGATGCGGCGGACAGGCAGGCGGCAACAACCAGCATCCGCTATACCCATGATGAGGTCTTCGGTTCTTTGAGAGAGGCGTTCCCGGATGGCGCTTCAGAAGCGCTATAAGCTCAGGTATCTGCCGCTCTTTTGGGATGACCTCAACGAAGTCTCGGGCTATATCCGCGATGTCCTGCATAATCCGCAAGCGTCATCCCGGCTTCTCGACAAGACGGAGGAAGCTATCCTGCTCTACTCGACCATGCCCGAAGCTGCCCTGCTCTATCATGAGACGCGGGATAGGCTAAACCCCTATCGGTGGATAGGGGTGGGGAATTATATGGTTTTCTCTGTCGTTTTCGATGACATCATGGAGGTGCGGCGATTCATCTGCGGTTCACGGGATATGCTCAGGTTGCTGCCATAATGGCAGTTAACCGCTCATAGCTCAAAGAGGTGGCCCATGGAACGCACACGTTGGTACAAGGATGCGGTCTTCTACCAGATCTGGCCGCGCAGCTTCTGCGACGGCAACGGCGACGGTATCGGCGATCTCTGGGGCGTGCTCGAGAAGCTCGATTACATCGCAAGCCTCGGCGTGACAGGCATCTGGTTCAGCCCGCTCTACCCCTCGCCCAATGCCGACTTCGGCTACGATATTGCCGATTACCGCTCGATCAACCCCGAGTACGGCGACATCGATGTCTTCCGCCGCGTGCTCGACGGCGCTCACGAGCGTGGTCTCAAGGTGATCATGGATCTCGTGGTGAACCACACCTCGAGCGAGCACTCGTGGTTCAAGGAGAGCCGCAGCTCCAAGGACTCGCCCTACCACGACTACTACATCTGGCGTACGGGCGGCGAGCGTGCGGGCGTCCCTATCCCGCCCAACAACTGGGACAGCCTCTTCGAGGGTCGCGCTTGGGAATACGAGCCCGCACTCGATGAGTGGTACCTCCACATCTTCGCCAAGGGTCAGCCCGACCTCAACATGGATAACCCGTGCGTGCGCGCCGAGGTCGAGGAGATCCTGCGCTTCTGGCTCGATCTGGGCGTGGACGGTTTCCGCGAGGATGTCATCACCTTCACGAGCAAGGCCGAGGGCCTGCCCGACGATTACCTCATGGTGTCCGGTGCCCGGGGACTCCGCTTCTACGAGAACGGTCCGCGCCTGCACGAGTTCCTCGCGCAGTTCCGCGACAACGTGCTTGTGCATTACGACTGCATGACGGTGGGCGAGGCGCCCATGATCACGCCTAGCAAAGCGCTGCCTTTCATCGAGGAGGGCCCGAATCAGACGCTCGACCTCATGTTCCACTTCGAGCACATGGGTGCCGACTGCCTCTTCACCGACTACGTGCCCCTGCCCTTCTCGTTGAGGCGTCTCAAGGCGGCATTCGACCGCTGGCAGCACAAGCTCGACGGACGTGCTTGGAATGCCCTCTACCTCGAGAACCACGACCATCCGCGTATCGTGAGCCGTTACGGCAGCGAGGCGTTCCGCGAGAAGAGCGCCATGATGCTCGCCTGCAGCTACCTGTTCCAGAAGGGTACGCCCTTCGTGTATCAGGGGCAGGAGATCGGCATGGTGAACACGCGGTTCTCGACGATCGGCGAGGTTCCCGATGTCTCGGCGAAAAACCAGTACGCCAAACGCATCGCCGCAGGCGATACGCCCGAGAAGGCCATGGAACTCGTGAACCGCGCGGCGCGCGATCATGCGCGCACGCCCATGCAGTGGTCGGACGAGGCGCACGCGGGGTTCTGCCCGGCAGATGTCGAGCCGTGGTTTGCCGAGAATCCCAACTACCTTGAGATCAACGTCGCCCGCGACGAGATGGATCCGAACTCGGTGCTCAACTTCTATCGCAAGGCGATCCGCCTGCGCCGCGCGCTGCCGGTGGTGCGCGAGGGTTCGTATCGCGCATATAAGCGCGCATCGGGCGTGCTGTACGTGTATGCGCGCGAGATGGCCGATGAGCGCCTGCTCGTGCTCTGCAGTTTCGCGGATCATGATGTGCGCTTCCGCGTGCCTAAGGGCTATGGGCTAGAAGAGGGGGCGCTCGAGCTCTGCAATTACGAATCGGAGGGCATCACCCTCCCCATGGGCGGCAGGGTGACCTTCCGCCCGTACGAGTGCCGTGTGTATCGCTTCGGGAAAGCGTAGTCCAAGATTAGGGGGGCATTATGAGGTACGCTGAGCTCGGAAGCCAAAAAGCACAGGTATCGGAGATCATGCTAGGCCTCTGGCGTTTTGCCGAGGTAAGCCCGGGCAAATAATCGCACAAAGGGGATTGACATGAAAGAGTTCATCAAAACGCACAAAGTCCGCGTCATCGCGGCAATCATCGCCCTCATCGGGGTGGGAGCATGGGTGTTTGCCACGGGTGCAGGTGATACTCCTGCCACCACGCAGGGCCTCCGTGGAGGCGGCGATGAAATCGACGAGGGGAAGACCGCCGAGGTCAGCTTCACTATCACTGCGCAGGATTGGACCGACCGATCCACGCCGACCATCATCCACATGACGGGGTGCTGCGCCCAGACGGAGGGCGTGGAGATTTACCACGCTGTCACAGCATCGGAGGTCGCTGCGGGCGAGGCGGTCATCGAGGACGTTGCTGAGGGAAAATACGAGGCAGAGTACATCAGTCCCGTCAACGAGGACGGCTCCATCTACCGCACGGGCGAGCCGCAGAGCGTCGTCGTATTCGCAAGAGAGACGCTTGAAGAGTACGCCGATGATTATTACGCTGAGGATGAGGCGGGGCGCGAGGGCATCGAGAACGTCATGGCCGATGATGGCACTGCCACCATCGTCGCTCCCGACGGGACCATCATCTCCGAGGGCGAGGCGGATGGAGAGACCATCCTCTGGACCCACGGTCCCATCGCGGTTGAGTTCGAGAAGGTCGAGGCGGAGGATGTCAAGCCCGAGGAACTTGCTGCCATCGAGGCAGCTATCGAGGTGGCTATCGAGAAGGGCGACGACACCCTCTCTGGCGATGCCGGCAAGGCCATTTCCGATAAACTCGCGGAGAATGTCGCTGCGAATCCCAACTACAAGCCTACTGAGAAGCCCGCAGCTGCGAACGGCAACGGCACCCCCAGCAGCACCGATGGCAAGCAGGGCGACGATGCTTCTGCTCAATCCTCCCAGACCCCACCCCAGCCGTCCCAGTCTGGGAACCGCGTCTGGGTGGAGGAGCAGGGCCGCTACGAGGACATCTATGAGACGCAGTGGGTGTCCGATTGGACGACCGTCACGGTCGTTGACCAGCCCGAGCAGACGGTTTCCACCCTCGTTGTCCAGTACACATGCAGCGACGGCACCGTTTTCAGCAATGTCGATGATGTCAATTATTACTCTGCGGTGAACGGCGTCAATTATTGGGACAGCAGCTATTACACCTACGAGACTATCCCCGCCGTCACGCACACCGAGCAGGTCGATAACGGCAGCTACCAGCAGGTTTACGTGGGCCAGCGCTGGGTTGTGGATGTTCCCGCCCACTGGGAGTAGGGTATCTGCGCAGCTTCTCTCCCATTCCTGAAGGATTTGATCGCGGCTCCCGCCCCCTGTTTATTGCAGGGGGCGGGCACGTCTGTGCTATGATAGGCAAACTACCTGACACAAGGGTATCGGTACCCGAAGCGAAGGAGAGATATATGGAAACACGCGTTGCCGTGATAGGCATCATCGTCGAGGATGAATCCTCGGTAGACAAACTCAATGACATCCTGCACGAATACGGCCGCTGCATCATCGGCCGCATGGGCATCCCGTATCGGAACAAGGGCATCAACGTCATCAGCATCGCCGTCGATGCCCCGCAGGACGCCATCGCCGCGCTTTCGGGAAAGATAGGCAATCTTTCCGGTGTGAGCGTCAAGACGGCCTATTCCAATTTCGTGACCAGCGCATAGCGGTACATGGACACCCGTGCCACCGAGCTTGCCGACAAGCTCGCCGAGGATCATGCCCTCGCGTTGGATGAATATGAATACCTGATCGCGCACCTTGATGATCGGATGCGCGAACTGCTCGCCCAGCGTGCCCGTGCCGTGCGCGAGCCCATCTACGGCCACGACGTCTTCGTCCGCGGGCTCATCGAATTCTCGAGCTTTTGCAAGAATGATTGCCTCTACTGCGGCCTGCGTGCATCCAATACCGCCTGCGAGCGCTACCGGCTGTCGTCCGAGCAGATCCTCGCGTGTGCCGAGCAGGGCTATGGCTTGGGATTCCGCAGCTTCGTGCTGCAGGGCGGGGAGGATGCATGGTATACGGACGAGCTTCTCGGCACCATCATCCGTTCGATCAAGGGGGCATACCCCGACTGTGCGGTGACGCTCTCGGCGGGTGAGCGCACGCGCGAGAGCTATCGGCTCCTGCGCGAGGCGGGGGCGGATCGCTATCTCCTGCGCCATGAAACGGCGGATCCTGCGCACTATGCGCGCCTGCATCCTGCCGCGATGAGCTGGAGCAGGCGCATGCAGTGCCTGTATGACCTGCGCGATCTGGGCTATGCCGTGGGGTGCGGGTTCATGGTGGGAAGCCCGTACCAGACAGCCTCCGCGCTTGCCCGCGACCTCGCCTTCATCCAAAAGTTCCGTCCGGAGATGTGCGGGATCGGTCCCTTCGTGCCCCACCATGCCACGCCCTTCGCCGACCAGCCTGCCGG
>JAKPQM010000113.1 GCA_029546925.1 Actinomycetes bacterium | reverse complement strand
AAGTCGACCGGGAGGTCGGATTTGGAGTCAGGGATGCACCCGCCAGAGGGGCCGCCGGTCTGGACCGCCTTGAACTTCTTGCCGCCGAGCACGCCGCCGCCGATCTTCTCCACGAGCTCCTTGATGGAGATGCCCATAGGAACCTCAACGAGGCCCGTGTTGTTTACCTTGCCCACGAGCGAGAAGACCTTCGTGCCCTTCGAGCCCTTCGTGCCGAAGGAGGCGTACCAGTCGGCTCCGTTCAGGATGATGATGGGAACGTTGTTCCAGGTCTCTACGTTGTTGAGCACGCTCGGCTTGTCGTAGAGGCCCTTCTCGACGGACCGGATGTACTTGGCCCTTGGCTCTCCCACCTTGCCCTCGAGCGACCTCATGAGAGCCGAGGACTCGCCGCACACGAACGCTCCGCCTCCGCGGCTGATCTTTATGTCGAAGTCGAAGTTCGATCCGAGGATGCCTTTTCCGAGGAAGCCCATCTCCCTGGCATCCGCGATGGCTGCCTGGAGGTTTTTCACCGCGAGGGGATACTCGTCGCGCACGTAGATGTAACCCTGCTTCGCACCCACGGCGTAGCCGCCGATGATCATGCCCTCGATGACCGAGTGGGGGTCGCCCTCCATTATGGAGCGGTCCATGAACGCGCCGGGGTCGCCCTCGTCGCCGTTGCACATGACGTAGCGGACATCCGAATCGACCGCGCGGCACGAGCGCCACTTGGTGCCGGTGGGGAAACCGCCGCCGCCCCGTCCGCGAAGCCCCGACTTCTCGACCTCGGTGATGATGTCCTCAGGTCTCATGGCGAGGGCCTTGGCAAGGCCCTTGTAGCCGTCACAGAGAATGTAGTCGTCGATGGATTTGGGGTCCACGTTGCCGATGTTCCTGAGCGCGATGCGCTTCTGGTACTTGTAGAAGGGGATCTCGTGGTACGCGGCGATGGCCTCCTTGGTGTTCACGTCCTTGTAGATGAGCCTATCTACGATCTCGCTGCCTTTGAGGCTCTTCTCCACGATCTCGGAGACGTCCTTGGGCTTGACCTTGAGGTAGAGGACGTCCCTGG
>JAKPQM010000100.1 GCA_029546925.1 Actinomycetes bacterium | reverse complement strand
TACAAAACGCCCTCTCCCAAGACCAGGGCCTGAACGCGTTCCTGACCGATGCCCGCGAAACAAGGCTCCGCCTCAGGAGACAATAACGAGATGAGCGAGATCCGCGTCAGGCGCCTCAAGAAGATTTCGGCACGCATCCGCGTGCCGGGCGATAAGAGCATGTCCCATCGGGCCGTCATGCTCGCGGGCCTCGCCAAGGGAACCTCGCACATCACCGGCTTCCTCGGCGGCGAAGATTGCGCCCGCTCGCTCCGGGCCATGCAGGCCCTCGGCGCAGAGATTGAGTCCGAGGACGGATCGGACCTCGAGATCACGGGCACCGGAGGCGACTGCCTCCAGGTCCTCGAGACCATCGATTGCGGAAATTCGGGCACGTCGATCCGACTGCTCGCGGGCATCCTCGCCGGACAGCCTTTCTCATCACGCCTGTCGGGAGACGCCTCGCTCTCGTCCAGGCCCATGGGCCGCATCACCAAACCGCTCACCGAGATGGGCGCGCTCATAAAGAGCGAGAATGGCAACGACTGCGCGCCCCTGATCATCCAGGCAAGCCGTCTGCACCCCATCCAATACCAATCCGCCATCGCAAGCGCCCAGATCAAATCATGCCTGCTCTTCGCCGGCATGTTTGCCGAGGGCGCGACATCGGTCACCGAGCCAAACCCATCGCGCGATCATACCGAACGCATGATGCGGCACTTCATGCTGCCCGTGAGGACCGAGTGCCTCACGACATACATCAATGGCCTCAGTATCCCCACGGCGCGAGATTTTGATGTCCCGGGCGATTTTTCTTCCGCGGCATTCTGGATCGCGGCCGCGGCCGCGATGCCGGGCTCGCGCCTGATCGTCGAGAACCTCGGGCTCAATCCGACCCGCACGGGCCTGATCGCCGTCCTGCTTCGCATGGGGGCGCAGATACGGGAGAATCTCGATGCGGGCGACCAGATCGAACCAAAGGGCACGGTCGAGATCCGCGGCGCCCCCCTCCATGGCACGGTCGTGGAAGGCGCCATGTTCACGAACGTGATCGACGAGATCCCGATCATCGCCGTCCTCG
>JAKPQM010000092.1 GCA_029546925.1 Actinomycetes bacterium | reverse complement strand
ACGCTGACATCGTGGTCTACGTGGGCTGCGGCGAGCGCGGCAACGAGATGACCGACGTGCTCATGGAATTCCCTGAACTCCTTGACCCCAAGAGCGGAGAGCCGCTCATGAAGAGGACCGTGCTGATTGCGAATACGTCCGACATGCCGGTTGCGGCCCGTGAGTCGTCTGTCTACACCGGCATCACGATCGCCGAGTACTTCCGCGACATGGGCTACAGCGTCGCCCTCATGGCCGACTCCACCTCGCGCTGGGCCGAGGCTCTGCGCGAGATGTCGGGGCGCCTCGAGGAGATGCCGGGCGAGGAGGGCTACCCGGCCTACCTTGGCTCGCGCTTGGCCGAGTTCTATGAGCGGGCAGGGCGCACAACATGCCTGGGGGCCGATGGACGCGAAGGCGCGCTCACTGTTGTTGGCGCGGTGTCGCCTCCCGGAGGCGACTTGTCGGAGCCGGTTACTCAGAATACGTTGCGAGTGGTCAAGGTCTTCTGGGCGCTCGACGCTAATCTGGCGTATAGCCGCCACTTCCCGGCCATTAACTGGCTTACTAGCTACTCGTTGTACCTCGATAGGGTCGATGCTGACCTGCGCGAGATGGTGGGCGACGAGTTCGTTGAGATGCGCGGCGAGGCCATGAGGATATTGCAGGATGAGGCGGGGCTCGCGGAGATCGTGCGACTCGTGGGGATGGACGCGCTGTCGACTCGCGACAGGATCACCATGGAGACGGCCAGGATCATCCGCGAGGACTTCCTGCACCAGAACGCGTTCCATGAGGTGGACACCTACACGTCCCTTGCGAAGCAGGCGGCGATGCTCCGAGTGATACTGGAGATGGACCGCGCTGCACGTGAGGCAGTCGAGCGCGGAGCATCGCTCGATGAGGTGCTGGCTTTGCCCGTCCGCGCCAAGATCGGGCGGATGAAGTACGTTGAGGAGGCAAGGCTCTCCGAGATTGAAACTATGGTGGACGAGGTCAGGCGCAGCGTGGGCGCGATCGCTGCCGGCGGAGGT
>JAKPQM010000087.1 GCA_029546925.1 Actinomycetes bacterium | reverse complement strand
TCGGCCACATCGACGATGATGACGCCGAGAGCGCGGCTGCCTACCAGAGCCTTCTGCGCCATCGCAAAGAGCGCCGCCGCAAGAAGATCGTGCGCATCGCCATCGTGGCGGGCATCGTGGCCGCGGTCGCCCTCTTCCTCGCAGCCCGCAGCCTCTTCCCGAATAATGGCGGAAGCGGGGGACCTTCCCTCCCTACCGAAGTCGTATACCGCGATGATTTCCGCGAGACCATCTCGGGCACCGGTTCCGCCAAGCCGCGCGAGCAGGTAACCGTGGCCACCGGGCTCGAGGGCGAGGTTCTCTCCATCGACGTTGCCGTGGGCGATACGGTCTCGGAGGACCAGATCCTGATGTCCGTGAAGAACGATAGCCTCGACAAGGCCGTCGATGAGGCGTGGTTTGCCTATAAGGATGCCGAGGCTGCGGAGGATGCTGCCCAGGAAGCGCTCAACGCAGTGTGGTACGGCAGCGATCAGGCGGCCAAGGATAGCGCATATATCGCACTCAAGAGAGCGGAACTCGCAACCGAGAGCGCCTACGCAGCCTATGAGGCCGCTGTCAAGAAGGCCGAAGACCGTACCGTGCGCGCACCCATCGCCGGCACCGTGATCTCGCTCGGCGGAGCCGTGGTGGGCCAGCAGCTCGGCCCCGCTGCCGGCGGTGAAGGCCAGAGCTCCACGAGCACCGGCATCCAGCTCGCCGACCTCTCGCAGATGTCGATCGTCGTCCAAGTGAGCGAGATCGACATCTCCAAGGTCAAGGTCGGGCAGACCGCCACGGTGACCTTCTCGGCGCTCCCCAACGTGGTATCGGATGCCGTGGTATCCGAGATCGCCACCCTATCGTCCAGCGGAGACGGCAACTATTACGGAGGCGGGGGCAACGTCACCTATGCGGTGACCCTGCTCATCGAGAACCCCGACCCGCAGCTCAAGCCCGGCATGACCGCGAGCGTCTCTATCGACGTGCAGTACATCCCGGGTGCCCTCTGCGTATCCACCAGCGCCCTCATGACCGACGATGGCGAGACCTACTACCTGCTCGTGGTGACCGATCCCGCCACCGGCAAGACCGAGCAGCGCTTCGTCACCGTACTGGCCGAGAGCTCCACGACGGCTGCGATCGAGGGCGATATCGCCGAGGGCGACGAAGTGCAGTCCGGCGTCGGCTGGACCGGCAGCGAGACCGAAACCGGCATGAGCGGAAGCATGGGGTACTAGCCATGCGTCCTGTCATCGACGTACAGGGTGTCCACCGCATCTACGAGACCGAGGCCGGTCTCACGCACGCCTTGCGCGCCGTATCGCTCACGGTCGAGCGCGGCGAGTTCCTCGCTATCATGGGTCCCTCCGGCTCGGGCAAGTCGACGCTCATGAATATCCTCGGCTGCCTCGACACTCCCACAGCGGGCAGCTATCGCCTCGAGGGGCTCGAGGTGAACTCGCTCGATGACGATGACCTCGCCGAGATCCGCGCCACGCGCTTGGGATTCGTATTCCAGTCCTTCAACCTGCTTCCGCGCGCGACGGTACTCCGCAACGTCATGCTGCCCCTCACCTATTCCGACGTGCCTGCGGCAGAACGCGAAAGACGTGCATGGAAGGCACTCAAGTCAGTCGACCTGCCCGAGGAGTACTACGAGCATAAATCCAATGAGCTCTCCGGCGGGCAGATGCAACGCGTCGCCATCGCCCGCGCCCTCGTGAACGATCCCGCGCTCATCCTCGCCGACGAGCCTACGGGCAACCTCGATACCGCGACGGGCGATATGGTGCTCCAGACCTTCGCCCGCATGAAGCGCCGGGGCAAGACCATCGTCCTCATCACCCACGATGCGGAGGTTGCCTCTTGGGCCGACCGCATCGTCCATATCCGCGATGGACGCCTGCTCACCGCCGAGCAGGAGCGTGACTACATCGCGCGGGCGGAGCGGAAAGGGGCGAACGCATGAAAGCCATAGACCTTATCCGCGAGACGGGTTCCGCACTCGACTCCAATCGCGGGCGCAGCCTCCTCACGGTACTCGGCATCGTCATCGGCATCGCAGCGGTCATCGCCATGACCGCGCTCATCGACGGCATCAAATATGCGCTCGTTGGCCAACTCGGCCTCAACCGCGCACGCCTCGTCTACATCCAATGCTGGACGCCTTACGGCAGTGTGAGCGCCTCCGATCTCGATAAATGGCAGCAAGCCCTTCCCGATTACGAGTACATCACCGGAACCTCCTACGGTTGGGGCGAGATGACCGCCGGTAGCCGCAGTTCGAACGGCCAGATCATGGGCACCTATCCCGAGTTCTTCGACGCCATGGGCGTCAATCTGGTCGAGGGACGCATCTACACGGATCGCGAGGTCGATCGCGGCTCGCTCGTCATCGTGATCGACGAGGCTACGGCCAAGGCCCTCTTCGGCGACGGGGGCGAATATGTGGGCAGGACCATCAAGATCGGCAACTACGAGTACTCGGTGATCGGCGTGGCGGAAGCATCCAGCATGACGTCAAATACCTCATACATGCCCTTCACCACGCTGAGCACGCGGGTGAACGAGTACGCTAGCATGGATCAGATCCTCGGCTATGCGCGTGAGGGCGTCGATGCGGACGCGCTTGCAGAGCAGACCACGGCCTATCTTACGAGCACCTACGACATCGACGAGGAGGGGAGCAACGGCTATGTGTACGTCTACACCATGGCCTCGATCACGCGCCAGCTCGACTCCACAATGCTGTCATTCCAGCTGCTCATGACTTCCGTGGCATCGATCTCGCTGGTGGTGGGTGGCATCGGCATCATGAACATGATGCTCACCAACGTGACCGAGCGCATCCGCGAGATAGGCCTGCGCAAGGCGCTGGGCGCGCGGAGATCCGATATCACGAAGCAGTTTTTGCTCGAAAGCGTCACGCTCTGCATCGCGGGCGGCATCATCGGCATCCTTGCCGGATACGGCGGTGCCTGGGCACTCGCAAGCGCGGCGGGCGGGCTCGTGGGTATCGAGGGCGTGGCTCCGGTCATCACACCGAGCTCGGTGATGCTGGCCACAGGCATCTGCGTGGGTATCGGCATCCTCTTCGGCTACTATCCCGCACGCCGTGCTGCCAAGCTCGATCCCGTAGAGTCGCTGCGCTATCAGTAGCAAGGCCGTGACAAGGAGGATCTCGTCACGCTCCCGACTCGACAGATGCACCGCACGGTAAAGGAGATGGCAACTGCTAAACTCTTTATGGCACGTCAAAGCTTAAGAAAGGAACCAGTATGCAATACGAAATGAGGGGTGGGCAATTCCCCGTGGTCATCTGCAGCCTCGATGCCGGTGAGGCCATGATCACCGAGAGAGGATCCATGGTATGGATGACCCCCAATATGTCCATGAACACCCAAGGCGGGGGCATCGGCAAGATGTTCTCCAAAGCCATCTCGGGCGAGAGCATGTTCCAGAACATCTACACCGCGCAGGGCGGCCCCGGCATGATCGCCTTCGGCTCCAGCTTCCCCGGCAAGATCATGGCCATCGAACTCGGACCCGGACGCGAGTTCATCCTCCAGAAGCGGGCGTTTCTGGCAAGCGAGGCGACCGTCCAGCTCGACATCCACTTCAACAAGAGGGCAAGCGTCGGCATCTTCGGCGGCGAGGGTTTCATCATGCAGCGCGTGTCCGGCTCGGGCATAGTGTTCGCCGAGATCGACGGCGAGCTCGTGGAGTACCAGCTCGCGCCCGGCCAGCAGATGGTCATCGATACCGGCAACGTAGCCGGTTTCGAGCCGTCCGTCTCGATCGAGGTCCAGCAGGTTCCGGGCATCAAGAACAAGGTGCTCGGCGGCGAGGGCCTCTTCAACACCGTCCTCACCGGTCCTGGCCGCATCTGGCTGCAGACCATGCCCATCACGAGCGTGGCCGGAGCCATCCAGCCCTTCATCGTCACCGGCTGATCAGCGCTAGGGGGTATCCTCGCCGCGCGTCTGCACGAACATCCCAACCCGACCACGATCATCCCGCAGGTGTTCACGAACATCCCCGGGATGTTCGCGTTTGGATTGGGATGTTCGTTATCGTGGCTGGAAAGCACAGCTGCTGTCGAACCGGCTGTCGCGCCTTGGTGATAAAAGGGACTCGGCTCGCGCGTTTCCAGATATCGGTAACCCCATGGCACGAGAAGGCCCCTGTCCACGCTAAGACGGCACAGGAGGGCCCGCGTCCACGGGGTTTTGTGGACAGGGGAGCTCTGGCGGCATGTTCCGTCTCCCGCCATGTGGACACAGGCATCCTGATGCCACGGGGGGGTAGAGATCGGCCGCGCGAGCTAGGCCTCCAGCCGAGCCTTGATCGTATCGACGAGATGTGCGAGCGTGACCAGCTCCTGCTCGTGCGTTTCCATGTCGCGCAGCGTTGCAGAGCCGACAGCCTCCTCATCGGGACCGAGCACCACGCACAGGCGCGCCCCGAGCTTATCGGCCAGCTTGAACTGGCTCTTGAGCGAACGGCCCTGGTAATCGGCTTCGGTACGGATCCCGGCAGTGCGCAGGACACGCGTGGCCGAGAAGGCCGCTCCACGCTGATCGGGCGTGCAGGCCACGAAAACGCAGGGCTCGAGCGCGGGCTCGGGAGAGTATCCGAGGGCCTTCAGGGCAAGCGAGATACGCTCGAAGCCCACGGCGAACCCGATGCCGGGGGTGGGCTTGCCGCCCTCGAGTTCCACGAGGCCGTCATAGCGGCCGCCGCCGCCGATGGCACCGACGCCCGCCTCCTCGACATCCACCTCGAAGACGGTGCGGGTGTAATAGTCGAGGCCGCGCACGAGCGTGGGATCTTCCTCATAGGCGATACCCGTCTCATCGAGATAGGCTTTGACCTGAGCATAATGCGCAGCGCACTCCGCACAGAGATGATTGGTGACGAGCGGAGCCCCCCTCATGATCTCGCTGCAGGCGAGGTTCTTGCAATCGAAGGCGCGCAGCGGGTTGAGCTCGGCGCGCTCGCGGCAGTCCTCGCACATCTCGTCGGCATGAGCGAGGATGAAATCGCGCACGCTCGCACGGTAGGCAGGGCGACAGGCGGTATCGCCCATGGAGTTGATGCGGAGCTTGAGCGTCTCGGGAGCAAATCCCAAGCGCACGAAGAACTCGATGAGCATGATGATGAGCTCGGCATCGAGGGCGGGATCGGAGGCGCCGAGCACCTCGACGCCCACTTGGTGGAATTGGCGCAGACGCCCCTTCTGGGGACGCTCTCCTCTGAACATCGTGCCAGCGTACCAAGCTTTCACAGGAGCAGCGCCCTGCGGCACGAGGTTGTTCTCGACGGCAGCGCGCACGAAGCCGGCCGTGCCCTCGGGACGCAGAGCCAGACGCTGACGCGCCTTGAGGCCCGACTCGTTTCCCGCAGTAAGAAGATCGTCGAGAAGCGCGCCCGAGACCACGCGGAACATCTCCTTGCGCACAACGTCGGTGGACTCGCCGATCCCGTGGACGAAGGTATCGACCTGCTCGAGCGCGGGCGTCTCGACGGCATCGAAGCCATAGGTGCCGAAGACCTCGCGCGCAATGGCGAGCATACGTTCCCACTCGCGCATATACGAGCCAAGCAGATCCTCGGTCCCCTGAACCTTCTTCGGCATATGCGTCTCCAATCCGATGATGATGTGCAGTGAACCAGTATAACGTACCGTCGTGATGAGCCTGCACGTGAAGCTATGGGGCCGGCTCGAATACCTGCGGCGCAACTCTGCAGATTACCAAGTACCTGTTTGTTTTCAGTATCCGCCTTGCAGCCAGCTGGAAGGACTCGGCGCCACTTTTCAATAACAGACAAGTACTTGGTAATTCAATACGCGGAACCGGTCGATGAAACCCTTGCAGGGCTGCAGCACGATGACGCCCGCACCTCCAACCGAGATGCGGGCATCATCAGAACAGGATACGATGCCGTTACGCGACCTCGACTACCCAGCCTGCGGGGCCTTCGATCTCGCCAGCTTGGATACCGGTGAGCGTGGCGCGGAGCTTCTCCATGACGGGCCCGACATGCTCCATGCCGCTGGCGAAGACATGCTCGACGCCTTCGGTATCGACGACCTTGCCTACCGGGCTGATGACGGCTGCCGTACCGCACATACCGCATTCGGTGAAGGCGTCGATCTCATCGAAGCGCACCGGGCGCTCCTCGACCTTCATGCCGAGCATCTCGGTGGCCACGGTCACGAGCGAGCGGCGCGTGATGGACGGCAGGATGGAGTCGGTGAAGGACTGGGGGACGACGAGCGTGCCGTCCTTATCGACGAAGATGAAGTTGGCGCCGCCGGATTCCTCCACGTAGGTACGGGTCTGGGAGTCGAGGAACATGTTATCGGCGTAGCCCTCGGCATGCGCCTCGACGCTGGGATAGAGCGACATGGCATAGTTGAGGCCGGCCTTGATATTGCCGGTACCGTGGGGTGCCGCACGATCGTACTGGGAGACTTTGAGCGCGACGGGCCTGACGCCTCCCTTGTAGTACGGACCCACGGGTGTGACGAGGATGCGGAACTGGTACTCATCGGCCGGCTTGACGCCGATGACGTCGCCGGTGGCGAACATGAACGGGCGGATGTAGAGCGCGGCGCCCGAGCCGAACGGCGGCACCCATGCGGCGTTGGCGGCAACGACCTGCTTGACGGCGTCGATGAAGCGCTCGACCGGGAACGGCGGCATGCAGAGGCGCTGGGCGGAGTCGTACATGCGCTGGGCATTCATATCGGGGCGGAAGCAGACGATGCGGCCATCCTTGGCGGTGTAGGCCTTGAGGCCCTCGAAGACCTCCTGGCAATAGTGGAGCAGGCCGGCGCACTCGCTCATGACGATGGTGTGATCGGGGGTGAGGCCACCCTCATCCCACGCACCGTCCTTGTAATTGGAGACGTAGCTGTAGTCGGTATGCAAATAGGAGAAGCCCAAGGCTCCCCAGTCGATATCCTTCTTCTCCATGGCTGATCTCCCTCGTCGAGAATCTGGTCGATGTACCTACGATAGCGCTGGAATATGCGCAGGGCCAAGCTGTTGCCGAAGCATTTACATTGGCACGGCACTGCCGCCCGAAGGATCGTTGGGCGTACAATCTCCTTGATTTCGCATGAAGCGAGGAGGAGACCCATGCGCATGTTCAGAAACGACTATTCCGAAGGAGCCGCCCCCGAGATCCTCGAGGCGCTCATCGCCACCAACGACGAGCAGCATGTGGGCTACACCGAGGGCGATCCGCACTGCGCACGCGCACGCGCGCTTATCCGCGAGGCGTGCAGACGCGATGATGTGGATGTGGAGTTCTGCTTCGGCGGCACCAGCGCGAACATCGTGGGCGTAACGGGGATGCTGCGCGACTGGGAGGGCGTCATCTGCACCCGCGATGGTCATATCAACGTGCACGAGACCGGTGCCATCGCCGCCTGCGGCCGCACGGTGCTCGCAACGCGCGATGCCGACGGCTTCCTCTCACCCGAGGAGGCCGAGCGCGTATGGGCCTTCCAAACCGGCACCGGACGCCACATGACGCGCCCTGCAGCCATCTACCTCTCCAACACCACCGAACTCGGCGGCGTGTGGAGCAAAACGCGCTTCGACGCGATCTGCGATTGGGCCGATAGCCACGGCCTCAAGATATTCCTCGACGGCGCACGCTTGGGAAGCGCCCTCGCCTCCCCTGCAGCCGAAGACCTTACACTCGAGCACATCGCCATGCGCACGAGCGCCTTCACCATCGGCGGAACCAAGAACGGCCTGCTCTTCGGCGAGGCCATGGTCATCGCCGACCCCGCCCTCAAGGAGAGCTTTCCCTACCTCATCAAAGAGCGCGGCGGCCTCATGGCCAAGGGACGCCTGCTCGGGGTGCAGTTCGCACGCGCATTCGAAAAGGACGCCGACGGCGAGGCGCTCTACTGGAAGCTTGCACGCAACGCCAATGAATGCGCCTTCCGCCTGCGCGAGGGCCTCATCGCACTCGGATTCGAACCTGCAGGCGATGCCCCCTCCAACCAGCAGTTCTTCTGCTTCGAGGCTGCCGTGGCCGCAAAGTTCGCAAAGCTTGCAGGCTGCGAGATCTTCGAGAGCCTCCCCGACGGTCGCCAGCTCACACGTTTCGTCTGCTCGTGGGCGACACGCCTCGATGATGTGGATGAGCTGCTCGCTCGTGCCGCAGCATTCTGATAGAGCCGGCGCGAAGAGAACGCCGATCGACGAATCGGTGTCCCCGAGAAGGAGCCGACCCGAGCGGAAAATCGATCTATACGCGGGCTTCGCGCCAGCAGGAGACGATCTCGTCGGCCGTGGGGAGATCTTGGACGATGGAGCCCCCCGTGAAGCCGATGGTATAGATGCCGGCTGTCTGGGCCGCGACAACGCCCGATGGGGAATCCTCGAAGGCCACGCATGACTTCGCCTCGATACCGAGAAGATCCAAGGCGCAGAGGTAGGGATCGGGGTTCGGTTTGAGGAGCCCCGACATCTCGCTGCATACCACTGCGTCGAAGAGGCGCAGCATTCCCATGCGGTTGAGCGCCATGACCACATTCGCCGTGGATGACGATGATACCACGGCACACTTGATACCGCGCTCCCTGAGCCCCGTGATGAAGTCGATAACGCCCTCTATGGGCTCGATCGGATCGCTGAAGTAGGCATTGGGACACGCCTCGAGGTCGCGGAGGTAATCGTCGATGGTCTGCGGCACGCCTGCCCGCTCGAGGAACGGCGGGATGGTCGTGCGGTCATCATGGCCCACCAACGAGACGAGCTCGTCGCGGCTGAGCACCACGCCGTACGAGCGAAGCACGGTATCGATGTGTCTGACACCTGCGGGCTCGGTGTCGCAGAGCGTACCGTCGAAATCGAACAGCACACACAAGGTACGAGTGGGGCGATCCATGCTACGCGCTCTTCATCACCACGGTACGGACCACACGGGAGGCATGCTCGCACGCATCGATGCTGTTCTCCATGCGGTCGAAGAGGCGCAGCCAGCTGAGGCGTTCCGTCCCATCCATGTCGTCGCGGAAGAGACGTCGCAGGGCGGTCTCATACACCCCATCACCCTCATCCTCGATGAGGCCGACCGCATGGGCACGCTCCATGACGATGGGATCGTTCTTATAATTGGGCAGGTGGTTGATTATGGTCTCGATCTCGCGTACAGCGGCGAGCGTGAGCTCGGCCATCTGCTTTGCCTCCTCGCGGATGGACTGCACGTTGAACAGGTCGAAGCGGATGGCAACGCTTGCCGTATAGTCGATGATGTCATCGAGCTTGAAGGTGAGATCGGAGATATCCTCGCGATCGAACGGCGTGATGAACGACGCGTGGAGCTTCTCGAAGATAATGCGCGCCTTCTCATCGCTCTCTGCTTCGTAGACCTTCATCTGGGGGATCATGCTCTGCGACTCGGGGAACCCGTTGACGATGTCGACGTAGAGCTCAGTCGATGTGACGATCGTCGACATGAGGTCCTTGAGCATCGTATAGAACTCGTCTTCTTTCTTCAAACGCGCCATACTCGCAGCTCCTTAGAACAGGACAAGGAAGACCTTGGCAAGGACGAAACCGATAAGGCCACAGCAAGGGAACGTGATGACCCACGTGAGCAGCATTTCCTGAGCAATGGCCCAATTGACCGAACGGATATTCTCCGCAGAACCGGAACCCATGATAGCTGCGGTCTTGGTGTGGGTGGTCGAGACGGGAAGACCCGTGAAGGTTGCGATGAGCAGGGAGACCGTCGTGGAGGCGGAGGCGGCGAACCCTTGGTACTTATCGAGCTTGACCATCGACATGCCCACCTTCTTGATGATCTTCTTTCCGCCGACCGCCGTTCCGATGGCCATGACGGCAGCGCAGAGGATCTCGAGCCACAAGGGGAAGCCTCCCATCTCAGCGATGCCCATGCCACGCGAGAGCGCGATGGCGAGCATGGCGGTGGACATGAACTTCTGCCCATCCTGCGCGCCATGCATGAGGGCAACGCCCGCAGCACCGAGCACCTGCATCCTTCCGAAGAAGTCGTTGGCCTTGCGCCTATCGGCATTTCGGAAGGCAATGAGTATGATCTTGGATATCCCCCAGCCCATCGCAAAGCCTAGGATGGTTGAGAGCACCAAGCCGTAGAGGACTTTGACCCACTCTCCCATGTTGACGCCCGCAAGCGATCCCGATACAGCGATGGCTCCACCGGTAAGACCTGCGATCAGGGCGTGGCTCTCGGAAGTGGGGATGCCGAAGAACCAAGCGCCCAGACCCCATCCGACGATACCGACGGTCGCCGCCGCGAGCGCGATCAGCGCAGCATGGGCATCCCCGCCGAAATCAACCATACCCGAGATGGTATCGGCAACAGCCGTGGAGATGAGGCTCATGCCGACCAAGCCGACAAAGTTGCAGATGACGCTCATGATGATTGCCTGATTGACACCGATGGAACGGGTGCCGATGGGCTCTGCGATAGCGTTCGCG
This sequence comes from Actinomycetes bacterium, assembly GCA_029546925.1. Taxonomy (GTDB): domain Bacteria; phylum Actinomycetota; class Coriobacteriia; order Coriobacteriales; family Atopobiaceae; genus RUG721. The sequence continues at coordinate 24,062 of JAKPQM010000087.1, read as the reverse complement.
GCATCCGTGGAGCCGTTCACGAAGATCGATCCCATGATGAGCAGCATGACGATGAAGAGGAAGGGGTTGGAAACCACCATCTCCATCGCTTCAGAAAAATCGATCACGGCGCGATTCCTTTCGAATCGAATCTCGGCGCTCGCCTAGACCCCGGAAGAATCATCCGGAAAGCATTATACCGATAGCATGTTTGCGGGGAAGATCAGAAAGCAGGAGAATCTTTCGACCATGGGGTGCATGTCGACCAGCATGTTCATGACCCTCCTTGCATACGCAAAGCCGTACTGGTCAAAGCCATACCGATATAGATACGGGCCAAGCGTCGTGCCTCGCCCGCAGAATAGTCCTGGAGCCGGATAGCAGACTCGAACTGCTGGCCTACGCATTACGAGTGCGTCGCTCTACCAACTGAGCTAATCCGGCGCGCGTACAGACTATAGCAGACGTAGCACCTTCCTAACAAGCGCGACCGTCGAATAGCCCGAAAGATCTTCCGCCCGAGCAGATGCGGATCGGCCATCATCGGCCAGCCCCCGCATAAGCGCGGAGATAAACGGGCTGCTTGCGCGCGGACAGCCTGCCGCATCCGAGATCCACACCCCGCAGCCCCGTGCATGCGCCTGCGCACATGCCGCCTCGAAACCTTGCGCCGAAACCTGCGGGATGACCACGATGGGCGCATCCATAAGCAGCTCTGCAAGCTGGTTCCCGCCACCTTCCACGAGGAGGGCCCAAGGCCGCTCCGCACTCGGCTGCGCTAGGACGACGTCCAGCTCGGTGACCACGGTGACGCCCGCATCGCGCAGCAGCGCCGCGAAGGTCCCCCATCCCGGCACGAGCGCACCCGTATAGGTACCGTCGTAGATCATACCCGCACCGCAGGAGGGGCTTTTGGATTTGAGCACTGCAAGCGCGGCTCCCGAAGCCAAGGCCTCAGCGCAGCTGAGCGCGCTGCCACGCGAGAAGGCTTCGGTCACGTCGGTCCCATCGGAAAGGAACACCCCGCCTTCGCGCTGCTCAGCAGGTGGACGCGGCACGGGAAGCCCCGCCGCCGTCTCAGGGCATACCCGTACGGCCTCGAGGTCGGCCGCCAGAGAGCAGACGGCGGGACAGGGCTTTGCCCCGCCGTCGTAGCGAACCGGTTCCCCGAGCAGGCACGCGCTGACGATAAGCTTCATAACCGAGGCCCCGCGTCACCGATCGGCTTAGGCGTAGAGCGTGGCGATCTCGATGGAAGCGCTGCCGAGCAGCCCGTTCACGAAGTTGGTCCATTCCTGCGAGGCATTGCTTGCAGTCATGGCGTAGGCCGTGTACGCGATATAGTAGGCCTGCTCGGCCGCCTCGTAACTGGCTTCCTCGTTGGAGATGGGATAGGTCTGCAGCGTGGCATAATAGGTGCCGTCGGTACGTGCCCACGTGTTGTTCTCAGCATCCCACTCATCGCCGAGCAGGGCGATCACGTAGTCCGCATACTCCTTGGACGCGACGTCTTTGTTGCCATCCTCGGGTACGGTGGGGGCGGCGGGCTCCTCGCCCACGCCGGTATCGGCGAGGACCTGGTCGCGGAGCTGCTTCATCATGGCCGATTCGGAGAGCATGCGCTTGGCAACGTCCTCCGAGATGCCATAGGTCGAGGCGATGGTAGCGTAATCATCGGTGCCGAGGACTTCGAGCGCGTACGCCGAGACATCCTCGTCGGTGACCGTGATGCCGCGCGACTCCGCTTCGCTCATGATGATGGCGTTGCGTGCGTAACCCAAGATGGCGTCTGCCGTAGGCATCTCATAGGTGCCGTCTTCTCTCACGGCAGCTGCGAGCGACGAGCTGTCCTCGATGACCTCTCGGGCGGTGATCGCGTGGGTCTCGCCGCCATAGGTGTAGGTGCCGACGACGGTTTCGAGCTCGCCGGCCGTGATGGTAACCCTGTTCAGGGGGTTGGCAGCGGTGGGCGTACCCAGCACGAAGCGGCCGATGAGCAGGCCGGCCACCAAGCAGCAGACGCTCAAGACGAGCGTCACCACCGTACTCGCGCTTTTCTTCACGGACTTTTGGTTCTTGGCCATAGCGAATCCTCTCTTCCGTGCACGCGCACGGTTTCCTCGGGCTGATAGGAGGGGCTACTCCTTCTGCCCCCTCACGGCCTTGATGATCTCGGCGGAATAGGTCTTGATGAATGATGTGCCATTGTCTGCGTCGAAACCCACGCGCTCGGCAAGGGCGTCGGCGCATGCAGGCGAGATAGAGCCCTGCGCCAGCTCGAGAAGACCCCCCAGCATGTCGTGGTACTCGGCATCGCCGTGGAAGCATTGGATGGCCTCGTCGAGGAGCGGCCACGCCTCATCGGAGCGCTCGGGCGCAAAGGCACCGTAGCGGCACAGGAACAGGAAGGCCGCGAGGCGAACCGTGGCGGAGCCCTCATCGAAGAGCGAGGTTTCCGCCCCCTCGAAGGCGCCGAAGGTCTTCTCACCGTAGAGCGGCACGAGCGCCGTGAGTGCATCGAGCGCCTCCCAGCGCGTCTGCGCTTCGGGACGATAGAGAGCGTCGATCAGAGCATCGATATGGCCTTCGAGCAGCTCGGGGGCGGTATGCGCGATTGCCACGAGCTCGAAGCCGACTTCTTGGCGGCGGCGCCTGCTGAAACCGGAGAGACCTTCGATCAGGGTCTCGACCAGCTCGGGGGTATACGACGGATCCGCAGATTCGGCCTCAAGGGCCTCGGACTCCGCAATCTCGACTGCTATGGCATCGACCTCGATGCCCATCTCTTCTGCCATGTCCATCCTTTCTAGTGCTGATGGTGCCCGCAGCACCCATCGCCATCGTGGTGATGGTCGCAATGGCACCCTTCGCCCTCGCATTCATCGAGCTGCTGCGCGAGCGACCAATCGAGGCCGGCGGCAGCACCTTCCGCCTCGTCAGCGTAGAGCAGGGTGATGGCCTGCGTGCCAAGACGTGAGCCACCAATCTGACAGAGTAGATCAAAAAGCGCATAAGCAGTCTCGGCACCTGGCATGCTGAGGCCAAACTCCTCAGAATGTGCAAGTGCGAGGCCGATATCCTTGCGCAAGTGCTCGGAAAGAAAGCCCGGAGCATAGTCTCCTGCGACCGACTTGGGTCCAAGCGCCGTGGACGCGCCCGACCCGCCGGTACCCGAACCCATGAGATCGAGAACGGCCCCAACATCGAGGCCCGCCTGCCCGGCGAGGGCCAGCGCGTCGGCATAGCCCACCATGCACGAGGCCAGCGAGACCTGATTGCACAGCTTGGCAGACTGGCCCGCACCGGCATGCCCGAAGAAGCACTTCTTGGCCGAGAAGCACGAGAGGAGCTCCAAGAGCTCCCCGGGAAGATCTGCCTCGAAAGCCCCGATGATGAGGGTGAGGGTCCCTGCGAGGGCGCCGCTCTGCCCTCCCGTGACCGGGCAGTCGAATGCGTGGAGGCCCTCGATCTCGGCGGCACCGTGGATATCACGCGCGAGCTCGGGCGAAGAGGTCGTGAGGTCGATGAGCCAAGCGCCCTTCTTGGCGCAGGCAAGTACGCCTCTCGACGAGAGGTACACGTCCTCGACATCTTCCGGATAACCCACCATCGTGAAGACCACATCGGCATCTGAAACGGCCTCTGCCACGCTCTCCGCCCAAGTGGCGCCGCGTTCTACCAGATCTTTCGCCTTTTCGGGCGTGCGCGTGCTCACCGAGAGCGCGTAGCCCGCATCGAGTATGCGGCCCGCAATGGCAGAACCCATAATGCCCGTGCCAATGAAAGCCACCTTGGAGATGGTTCTATGCACCATGCATGTTCCCTTCGTCTATCCCTGGGCGCGCACTTTGCGGGCAATGCGATCGGTGAGCGAGAGCTTCTCACGGCGGTCGCCGCCCCAGAAAGCCACCGCAACCATACCCGGACCCACATGGGCTCCGAGCACCGGTGAGATGACGCTGCGGATGATGAGCAATCCCTCGCAGCCCTTCTCCTTGCGCAGGTGCTCCTCGAGCCAGTCCGCATCCTTCTTGGCGTCGGCATGCATGACGGCAACCGGAAGCGACAGGTCCTGGCACCAGTTCTCGCGGAAATCGGACACGAGGGCCCGCAAAGCCTTCTTGCGGCCGCGGCAGACGCCCTTCAGGGTAAGCGATCCATTGAGATCATAGGAGAGCACGGGCTTTATATCGAGCTTGCCGCCCAGTTGGGCCGCAGCCGGAGGGATACGCCCGCCAGCCGCCAGCGCATCGAGGGTGTCGAGCGTGAAATAGCCTTGGATGTAATAGCGCGCCTCCTTGGCCCACTCGTAGAGCTCGGCTGCACCCGCGCCGTTGCCGGCGAGACGGACGGCCTCCACAACCAGGAGCTCGGCTGCGGCCGAGGGGCAGAGGTTGTCGATCACGTAGAACTCGAAATCCGGATAGGCTTCGGCAATCATGGCCTGGGCCTGCTCGGCGGAGTGGATGCTCGACGAGAGGCCGCCGGTGAAACCGAGATAGATGGTGGGCGTGCCAACCTTGGCGGCGCGCTCGAAGGCCTCGTAGTAGTAGCCCGGCGTGACTGCCGACGTGGTGACGTGGGCACCCGAGCGGAGCTGCCCGTAGAACTCCTGGTAACTGATCGACTGCCAGATGTCATCGATGTGCTCGACGCCATCGACCACATACGGGAAGCCGATGATATCCACACCGAGGCGGTCGGCCACCTTGGGAGCGAAATCAGCGCAGGAATCGACGATGATATGGACATCGCGGTGCGCCTTGAACGCACGCACCGCCTTGACGACTTCAGTGGGAACGAAATTATTGTTCGGAGTGGTCACGCCTTCCAGATCGTAGGCGTCCTCCGGTTTGCGGACGTAAGCGTCGCGCCCCTCTTGGCTCAGCTCAGTCATGCTCCTCCTCGATCTTGGGCTTGATGATGCCATAGCCTCCATTTTTACGATGGTAGATGACATTGATAAGTCCCGTGGTGGCATTTGTAAACACATAGAAATCATGGCCGAGCAGGTCGGTCTGAACGAGGGCCTCCTCCTCCGTCATGGGCGGAAGGTCGATGATCTTCTCGCGGACGAGGATCTCATCATCCTCGTCCTCGTCGGATGAGATGATGAGATCGGCGAGATCCTCGATGTTGGCGGGTACGGCGATGCGGCCGCCCTTCTGACGGCGATCGACCACGCGGGTCTTGTATTTGCGGAGCTGGCGCGAGACCTTATCGGCGGCAGCATCGATAGCGGCGTACATATCGTCTCCCGAGGCGACCACGCGCACGACGTTGTCGCGTACGAAAACCGTGACCTCACACGATTTGCGCTCGAGGTTGGAAGGGTTCTTATCGACGCGCAATACGCAGTCGCAGGTCATAGGCGAGATGTCGAAGACCTTGAGCGCAGATCCCAACTTGTCCTCCACATGGGAGCGCAGGGCATCGGTAATGGTAACCTTGCGACCGGAGATTCTGATGTCGACCATGTAAGCCTCCTTTTGCGATTAACACTATGCGCACCCGGTATAAACCGGAGCAGTGCCCTTGTCTAGAAGATACCCGAGAATCGACCTCGATTCACTGGAGTTCGAGATGCGGCGCCAACGGAACGGTAAAGCACAGCCGACGGACACCGATGCCGTCGGCTTGACAGTTTCTTCAAAAGATAGCGGCAAGCGAGCGCTACTCGAGCCCCTGGATCATGTTCTCGTTGGTGACGTTGGGCATGCCCGCAATCCATTTGGCGCGCACGAGCGCCACACGACCGTCGGTCTGGATGGTATCGAGCGCAGACTGGACGTTGACCTGCAGCGCCGTATTGTCGGCTGCAACGGCGATACCCTCGGCGTCAGGCGCATCGAGCGTTCCGGACAACGAGATGCTGGGGTAGAAGGAGGCCAGATAGGCACCCGAATAGAGATCGCAGCACACATAGTCGACCTCGCCGGCGGCAAGCGCCTCGAAGGCCTCGTTGAGGTTGTTGTAGCTGGTCTCGAGCATGCGCAGGTCGGTCTGGGAGAGCAGGCGCTGCGAGATGGAGCCGCTCTGCAGACCCACGGTCTTGCCCGCGAGATCATCGGCTGAGAGCGTTGCGGGATCGCCCACGCGGAAGATGGCCGAGGCGTTCTCGGAGTACGAGCCCACGACGGTTGCGCCGCCGGCGTTGCCTGCCTCGACATTCATGACGATATCGCATTCGGTGCCGAGCGCGCCATCGACGGAGGTGACGTTGACGAAGCGGACCTTGAGACCCATGACATCGGCAAGCAAAGAAGCGATCTCGATGTCCATGCCCATGACCTCGCCTCCTGTTTGGGTGATGCAGAAGGGAGCGGTGGTCTCTGCCGTACGCAAGCCCACCGTGAGATAGCCCTCCTCGAGGATGACCGGGGTGGAGATGGTGGGCGCGTACTGAGCCTCCTTGGCGGCGATGGCCTCCTCGACCGAGGTGGGTGTGAGGATCTCGTCGATCGTCCCCTTGGGGTCGCAGGCGGTCATGCCGAGCGCAAGGGTAAGTGCCACGGCGCAACTTGCAAGGATGCGGGTATAGGTTCTCATGGCGTGCCTCTCGTTTGCCGTTTTTCGTACGTATGCGGTTGCGGCCTGTTTCGCCCTGGCTGACCTGGTCTTTGACCCCACACTCGCGCACCGGGGCCTTCGCTTCGGGGCTACGGCCCCTCACTGGCAGCCCTCTCGCTCGCGAGGCGGTATGCCTCTGGATAAGAGGACGAGCGGTGCGGCTTACCTCTAGGACGAGCCATGCTCGCAGGCACGCTCACGCCCCTGCTTACGTGGATCCTTTCGGCCTCGTCTGCCATGGACTAGGACATGCGTCCGCAACCACAGACCCAGGGTGAAACAGATACCGAGTATTATAGCAAAGCAACTTACTCACCAAACGCGGCACAGAGCGCAGGCTGTGACCTTTGCCGCACCGCGGGCTGAGAGGGCTCGGGTTGCCTCGCGCATGGAGGCACCCGTGGTGATGACATCGTCGATCAGAAGGATCCGCAGGTCCGAGAGGTCCTCGAGTGCATAGATGGAACCCTTCAGATTGGCTGCGCGCTCCTCACGGGAAAGATCGCGTTGATCGCGTGCACGCGGGCGTACGAGGATATCGGCAAGAGGCAGCCCTGTCTCGTGCGCGAGCTTGCGGCCGATGAGCTCCATATGGTCGTATCCGCGGCGGACATAGGCCTCGGTGGTGGCGGGTACGAAGACGAGGGCATCGAGATCGGCGGGATCGTAACGTGGGCAACCGTCTCGAGCAGGCCAAGAGGATGCCTCATCGAGAGCTGTGGCGAGTGCGGCCGCGATGACGGGTGCCAGACGCAGCTCGTGGTGGTCCTTGTAGGATGTGACCGTTCGGGCAGCCGTATCTTCGAAGGCCCACGCGCAGATGGTCGCGCGCTGCTCCCACTCGTGCGAGCACTCGGTGCAGGTCAGCCAGCCAAACGGTGCGCCGCAATCGGGACAGGCCCACCGTTGGGCGATCCACGGCAGGTGAGCGCGGCAACGCTCGCACAAGAGCTCGTCGGGGTAGTCGCACCCGATGCAATGCGTGGGCCAGAGGAGCTCGGCGAGTGTCTCGGCGAAGCTGCGGCAGATGTGCGTGGGAGAGATCGTGGGCATGCGCATCCTCTCGCGTGGCGCGAACAGGGATGCGGTGCGTGTAAGGATAGCATAAGCGCAGTCGGTGGCAAACGCGACCGATCACAGCGCGAAGAAACGGCATGCATTCTCCCAGAGGGCGGCATAGGTATCCGCACGGGGTGCTCCGAGTGCCTCTGCGCGCACATCGGCCACGCAGGCGGCCGTGAAGGCTACCATCGCCGGTTCGCAGCGCTCGCCGCGCAGGGGCACGGGTGCCATATAGGGGCAGTCCGTCTCGGTGAGCATGAGATGGGCGGGGCAGGCCGCTGCTGCAGCGCGGATGTCATCGGAGCGGCCGAACGTGGCCGCTCCGCCGAATGCGATATAGCAGCCTAGATCGGTGAAGGGCGCCATGACCTCGGGTCCGCTCGTGAAACAGTGGAGGTCGCAGCCGGCAGAAGGCACTCCCTCATCCTGAAGGATCCGCAAGGCATCGATATGGGCTGCGGGCACATCCCCGTCCGGGTCGCGCAGATGCAACTCGACGGGAAGCCCGCGCTCGTGGGCGATGCGGAGCTGAACGCGGAAAGCCTCTTCCTGCACATCGGGTGCAAGCTCGTTCCAAGGTCCGTAATCGAGGCCGATCTCGCCGATGCCGCGGCAACGCGGGTGATCGAGCAGGCATGCCAGTCGTGCACGGGCATCCCCGTCCAGCGCGGCGGCACCGTAGGGATGCACCCCTGCAACGAAATAGGTGCCCTCCCCCATCTCGCCGGCACGCGCACAGGTTTCCTCGAGCCAAGCGAAGAAGACGTCGGGGTTGGGCGCATCGTCGGTGGGATCGACGGGGATCACATGGAGGCGCGCGCCCGCCGCATGGGCACGCATGAGCGCGGCGGCAGCATCTTCGGGCGTGCGTTTCGATAGGTGGCCATGGGTATCGGCAAGCGGTGCGGGCGCATCGGGAAGCTCGTGTCCACGACCCTTCTTGTCGGTGATGATCAGCATGGTGCAGCCTCTCCAAGAGCGGCGGAGAGCTCGATGAACTGCTCGGGCGTAAGCGTCTCGGCACGGACGGTGGGCGCGATACCGCAGACGGCGAAAGCGGCGTCGAGCGCATCTTTCCCAAAGCCCGAAGCCGACATGGAGTTGCGGATGGTCTTGCGACGCTGGGCGAATGCGGCGTCGATGACAGGCGCAGCCATGCGGGCAAGCTCTGCACTGCAGAGCGGGGCCCGGTCGATGCGGACCACTGCGGAATCCACACGCGGCGGTGGCATGAAATTTCCGGAACCGACCTCGAAGCGGCCCGTAACCGTCCCGTAGAGCGCGAGCTTGGCGGTATACGCTCCGTAAGCCTTGGTTCCGGGTGCTGCGGATATGCGGTCGGCGACCTCGGCCTGAACCATCACGATGGCACGTGTTATGGAAGGCATCTCCTCGAAAACCTGCAGGATCAGCGTGGCGGCAACCTGGTAGGGCAGGTTCGAAACGAATGCGCTGGGCTCGCAGCCTGCAGGAAGGCCCGCAGGCACGACCTTCAGGGCGTCGCCGAGTACGAGCGAGAAGTTCTCGCCCGCGCAGGTCTCGGCCAACACCGGCTCGAGGGCATGGTCGGCCTCGACGGCCACCACGCGGGCTCCCGCAGCGAGCAACGCCACCGACAGGGTGCCGATGCCGGGTCCCACCTCGAGCACGAGCTCGCCGGGCATAAGCTCGGAGAGCGCGAGTATGCGCCCGATGACGGCGTCGTTCACGAGGAAGTTCTGGCCCAGCCGGTGCTTGGCCGCCAAGCCGAAGCGCTCGAGAACCCCCCGCGTAGCCGATGGTGTCGCCAAATACGAGTTCACGCGCTTCTCGCCTACTTCGAGGCAAGGCGTGGGAAGAGCGCGTCGCCCTTGGATACATTGACGCCACTTGCAAGGCCGCCCCACACGCACGCAGCAGCGGCATCGGTCGTTGCGATCTCGGAATCGAGCGACATGCGGCGGAGGACTTCGGCGCTAGTCCCGGGCATGAACGGAGAGAACAGGTGCGCGCAGATGCGGATGGCCTCGAGGAGGTTCGCGATGATCTCGGCGAGCTCGCCGACACGGGCCTCATCCTTGGCGACGGCCCAAGGCGCAGTATCCTCGATGTAGTGGTTGGCGGCATGGACGAGCTCCATGATCTCATCCTTTGCGCCCACATACTCGACCTTATCCATGTGTGCGGCATAGCGCTCGAAAAGACCGGCGGCGATGGCCTTGAGGGGATTCTCGCGCGCCTCCCAGCCTTCGGCAAGCGCGGGCGTCTTGCCATCGAAGTACTTGGCGCTCATGTTGAGCGTGCGCGAGACGAGGTTGCCCCAGCTATTTGCCAGATCGGCATTGTAGACCTGCTCCATGCGCGCGAAGGAGATGGCACCGTCCTCGCCGGGCACGCAATCGGTCATGAAATAGTAACGGTAGCCTTCGACGCCGAGCATATCGATGACATCTTGGGGTGCGATGGCGTTGCCGCGGCTCTTGGACATCTTCTCCCCCTGACCGGTCTCCTCGTTCCTGACCATGAGGAAGCCGTGCACGAAAACATGCTCGGGAACCGCCTCGCCGATAGCCATGAGCATGGCGGGCCAGATAACGCAGTGGAAGCGGATGATATCCTTTCCCACGACATGGAACTGGGCGGGCCAGCGTCGGGCATACTCGTCTGCAAGATCGGGATTGCCGAAGCCGACCGCAGTGGCGTAGTTGAGTAGGGCATCGAACCAGACGTAGGTGACGTGGTCGTTATCGAAGGGCACCGGAATGCCCCAGTCGAAGCTGGTGCGCGAAACGGAGATGTCTCTGAGGCCGCTGGCGACGAAGGTGCGGACCTCGTTCATGCGGAATCCGGGCATGACGAAGTCGGGATGCTCATCGTAGAGGGCAAGGAGACGATCTTGGAAAGCAGACAGCTTGAAGAACCAGCTCTCCTCCTCGACGCGCTCAAGCGGACGCGCGCACTCGGGGCAGAGATGCCGTCCCTCGGTATGATGCTCCTCGTCGGCGTGCGCGACCTGGGTCTCGGTGTAGTAGGTTTCCTCGTGAACGCAGTACCATCCGTCGTAGCTGCCCTTGTAGATGTAGCCAGCTTCCTTCATGCGCTGCCACAGGCTGATCACGGCCGTGTGCTGGCGCGGTTCGGTGGTGCGGATGAAATCGTCGTTTGAGACCTCGAGGGTGCTCCAGATGTCCTCGAACGCGGGGGCGAGCGAGTCGCACCACTCCTGCGGCGTCATGCCGTGATCTTCGGCGGCAAGCTGGACCTTCTCACCATGCTCATCGAGACCGGTGAGGAACTTCACGTCGTAGCCGCACATACGCTTATAGCGCGCCATGACATCGCACAGGATGGTGCAGTATGCGGTACCCAAGTGCGGGGCGGCATTGACATAGTAGATGGGGGTCGTGATGTAGAAGCTGGGCTTGTCGGCCATAGTGATCCTCCTGATGGCGAAGGTGCGCGCCGGATTGCACGCGGGTATTGATTGTAGCGCTATACGCGAGCCAGACGAACTGTTTCGGTAAGGCATTGGCAGCCGAGGAGGCTCAAAATGCCACAAACGGCACTTATTCCGCAGAATAATGGTGTCGAATCACCATCGGAACCATAGTAGGTTCACGTTTGCCCAGCTCAGCGGAAGCCGCGTATAGCCCCGATGGGAAAACCATACCCAAATCTTGCGGAATAAGTGGCATCCGTGGCATTTTGCGCCGCCTCAGCTGCCAATACGGTTAACGATCCGTATCCAGCACCACGTCCCTGAGCTTCGAGCGCTTCAACTCCCATGCGGATCCAAGACAGCGTACGCGTGCTTTCAGTAGTTTATGCAGACCGATTGCCAGTTCATGGAAATCATCGACATTCTTGAGCTGCGCTTTCGTAAGAGGAAGCACCGTGATCTTGTTCACCGTAAGTTGGATCTGACGTTTGGAATCCTTGTAGCGCTTCCAGTTCCCGCTGTGGGCCAGATCGCTCTGATACTCGATATCGATTGCACTATCCTTCATCTTCCAAAGCAGGTCGGGAAAACGCTCCTCAGCGCCAGACGGGGTATTGACCGTAACCTTAGGATTGAACACCGGCTTGGGCAGTCCGTAGCCGCCAAGACGTTTAGGTAGGCAGAGCAGCAGATACGTTGCGCTTTCCATGGGCGAGGCCGCTCCGTCTGCCAGCCATTCAGCAACCATGCGGGCCTTGCGCACACCCGGTACTGCGCTGGGAGTCGCCTCACACAATGAGACGATCTTCCTCGCAGCGGTAACTGCCCGGAGTTCGTACTCGGTTTCATCAACACTGCTAGGAACGTAGGGCTTATGTTTTTCTGGCAGCGCATAGTAACCGCAAAGCTCCATCCCCAGTTTGGCGAGCTCAATAGGTTCGAGTTCGCGCGCCATCTGCAGGAAGATAAACGCTGGAGAGCTGAGGAGGAGATCGTCGGCCAACTTGATGAACGCGCCGCCCGGCACTTTTGCGCTCCACAGATGTGCTACAAGCCCGCCGCGCGCGCTCACCATCTCCTTTTTGGGCACCAGCGCATGAATGGTTTCGCCGGCATGGCTGAGCAACCATTCGGAGCTGCCCGAAAGCTCCTCGACTTGCCGTGGAGTATGGATCGGCTGCGCTAGGGTGCGGACGCGCGCGGAAGCATCCTCAAGACGCTCATCGCGAATCGAGCGCAGGTAACGCAGTGCCGAGAGGGCGGATTTCCCGCACAGATACAGTCGCATAGAGCCTCCCGAGAAGTTGGGAGCCTCAATGATAACGTGTGATCCAGAAGATGGGGACGTGCCGACAAGCAGTCACGAAAATCAAGGTGCAAGAAATTCCTAGAGCCAAGATGTCATGCAGCGACCGATGAGGCCTTGGCGAAGCTTAGATACGGCGCAGCTGTTGAAGCTCCTCGGTATGCGGCAAACGACCCGCAGCAACCACCAACGTAATCTATCGGCCATGCCTCACGTCACGCTCCCCTGCTGCCTCGGGCGCCAGAATCTCAAAGGGGAAAGTCCCCGCGCGATTGAACGCACAGATGAACATGCGAATCGCGTTTGAGGGTGTAGTACCTATCAGCTCGGTGGCCTCAAAGAAACGGTCCTTTTCCGCCGGCGAGACTTTTGCTACGACTGGCGTCATTTTTTCTGTCATATGACCCGTGTCCTACGTTTCTGGCTACGTTTAGGTATTACTTAGTATAATTTTGTTATACCCTCGAAAAACAGTATGCCACAAGAGACGGCTGCGTCAACGGTCGTCGTCAAAAAGGTGTGAACGGTTATAAAAGCGCGCGGAACGGTCGGGAGCAGGGGTTTTGTTGGACGAAAACGGCGCGAAATCGATGCCCGATCCGCTCGCTGGCAAAGACTGCGGACATCATGCGGGCGCCCGCAGCGCAGTTGTTTCCTAACCGAAGGGCTCCGCAGCAGCTTCCATGCGCTCGGTGATGGGCACGCCGAACGGGGAATTGGTCTCGCAGATACCGCAGGAGATGCAGGCGTCGGCATGAGCCTCGAGGGCCTTGCAATGATCGGCTACCGGCGCAGACAACGGTTCGTCCTTTGCAACCTGGAGCTCCGCCAAATCGAAGAACTTGTTGACGCTCGCGATGTCGATGCCTACCGTGCAGGGTGCGCAGTGTCCGCAGTAGGTGCAGAGTCCGGAGACCGGATGCTCGGACGCGGTGGCAAGCACGCTCGCATAGTCGCGCTCTCCGGCGCTGGCATCCCCATAGGTCGTGCGCTCCCCCACATGGCTGGCGTTCGAATATCCTACAGGCACCGATGCAACCGCAGGTCGTGTGAGCGCATAATGCAGGCGCTGGATGGGCGATACCGCGTGCCGCCCCCCTCTCCTGAACACCTGAAGAACCCGCAGGGCGATGACCCCGCGGGTTCGAAGAGCTCCTCCGTTAATGATACCGCTCCGTACAACTGCACTTAGAACTGCTCGTAGAGCCAATCGATGATATACTCTGCGACCTCATCTTTGATATCGGCGTAATTGTGGATCTCGTGACGGTATCCGCTCCAGAGCTTGGTGCTGACGGTATGACCGGTATCGAAGAGCCAATTGGCGCACTGGTAGACGCCCTCGCCGAAGCAGCCCACCGGATCTTGGTCGCCGGCGATGAGAAGGATGGGGAGGCTCTCAGGCACCTTCCAGGCCCAGTCGAGCCCCTCGATGCAGAGCATCATATCGATAAAATCGCGTAGGCTGATGTTGTGGACGGGATGTGTGAACGCATCGAACGGGTCTGCAGCATGGTCTCTCTGGACGGCAGGATCGTGGCAGATCCACTCGTTGCCCAGCGTGATACCCTCATCGCAGCGCGAGAACATCCACCCGAAGAGCTCGCTTACAAAGGTCGGGTTGGCATCGTGCGCACCGCCCGCTTGGATCGCGGCGTCGACCTTGGCGCGCACATCGGACGTATTGGCGAAGATACCCGTGGTCCCGCAGTAGATGGCACCCGTGAGCAGGTCTCCGTATGTGGCGGAGAAGTCGCGTGCGATCATGGAGCCCATGGAATGGCCGAACATGAAGTAGGGAAGATCGGGGTACTTCTTGCAGACGGCATCGTGGAAGATCTTCTCGTCTTCCATCATGGTGTGTGGACCGGCATCGCCCCAGTCGCCCCAGCTGTTATTGGCGATGGCCGTGGCGCCATGGCCCACGTGATCGTTTGCGGCCACGATGTAGCCGGCCTCCATGAGCGAGACGATCAGATGGAAATAGCGGCGCGAATGCTCGCCGAACCCATGGACGAGCTGGATGATACCCTCGGGCTCCTCGACCGCAGGGACGTAGATCCAGCCGGTCACCTCGTCGCGGCCGTTGAACGATGCGAACTTGATCTCATGCAGCATGGCCTCTCCTCTCGTCGGCGTAGGTATCGGGCGGTGTCTCCTCCCGAAATAATTATCTGACGAGAGGGAGTATTCGGCATTCTTTCTTAGGCGAGAGCGCTGCGGTACACGGGGAATGGAAGGGGTGGGTATGTGTCTGCGGTAGATACCTTGGACAGCCGCGGTGAGCTTGCCTGCGGCTTTAGAGCCGCGATGGTACAGGCAGCCGAGAGCATGCTGGGGCTCTATTGCAGAAGCACGCCTCTGAGCGGGGAAATTGCAGGCAAGATCGTACAAGCGCCAATGACATGCAGCCGTGTTGCCGCAGAAGAAATACTATGTTCCTATGATTCTGTCAACCGATTCACGTGTGGGCACCCGAGCACATAGAAGTGCACTTCCTCGTCTACTACATCGCGCTCACGATACTGAAGCTTCTGCAGCTGGCGACGAGCCTTCCCTGCGGACGTATCCGCGAGGAGATTACCGCAATGTCGGGCATCAATCTGGATGCCAACTGGTAGGTGTTCGACCGTCGCACCGATGAGCCGGACCTACTTGTGGAAACAGTCGGCCTAGAGAGCTCAAGGATCTGGCTGTGGGCAAGGCGATGGAAGTACCCGCAAAGACCGCCGAGAGTAAGATGCCACAGGCGAAATAATCACGGAAATCAAGGGGTATCAGCAGTTCAAAGCACATGTTTTCTGAGAACTGCCGCAGAAGCCGGGTTATCAGTGTGCGGCACCCACCGGGCAGCCCCCATGCTGTCAGTGTCATCTGGGTAAACCCACATGACATTGGGGCCCGCTCTCTCACTGCCCGAACAAGTGCAGCTGGCTGTTGGCAGGCCCCGAAATTCTCCTGCAGTATAACGCCTCTACAACGAGACTCCGCATGAGCACAGAAGGCGTGTGCCTGCTGTTGCCGTGCCACGTCCTGTCCCCTAGTTGCATCCCAACTCTTGCTCAATCTCCTCGATGGTAGGCAGCGAGCCCTTGAAGTCTTCGGAAATGAGTTTAGAGAGCTCGTAGCCCGAAACTCCAATGGGCTGGCTGCTTGCCTCGAGAGCATACTGTGCCTCAACCTTGTCCATCGATTTGCACACGAGCAGGCCGATAGTCGGCGCATCGTCCTCGGTCTTGAGCTGATGGTTCACTGCAACGACGTACGTTCCCAGCTGGCCCATATACGCAGGATCGAAATCGATCACCTTCACTTCTAAAACCACGTAGCAATGCAAGCGGAAGTGATAGAAGAGCATGTCGATGAACTTCTCCTTGCCGCCTGCCATGATGCGGTACTCGCGCCCGACGAAGGCGAAGCCTGTACCTAGCTCCAACAGGAACTTCGTGATATTGTCCATCAAAGCGTTCTTGAGCTCCCGTTCGTCGTAGCGCTCACGGATGGCCAAAAAATCAAAGCTGTACGGATCTTTTGTAATCTCCTGAGCAAGATCACCTTGGGTGGCGGGAAGCGTTGTCGCGAAGTTTGTGACAGCCTTGCCCTTGCGCTCGTAGAGGCCGGAATCGAGAAAGTTCAATAGTACGGCGCGCGACCAGTTGTTCTCGACTATCTTCCTCACGTAGAAGAGCGCTTTATCTTGGTTTCCCTTACAACAGCCGAGCAGAACGATGTGATGACCCCAAGGAACCGAGAAGACCAGCTGCTGGGGAAATTCGTCAGCGACTTGCTGACGATTCTCGAAGGAAGATTCGTCAGCAAGTCGCTGACGGTTCTCTGCCTCAGGATACAGCTCATAGAAATAGCGCATGTATTTTAGGTTGCTGACGGAGAAGGAGGACACATCGGGAAATCCTTCGCGAAGATCCTCGCTAACCGACGCATAGAAACCCGACCCATATTTGGCCTGTCCAAGCATTCCTGATATGTCGCGCCCAAGGTCCCAATAAAACCGAAGCATCACATCGTTGACTCTTATGGATGCCTTTATCTGGCTCCGTTTGAAACGCAAGCCTACGTCGTGAATCCAATCTCTATATCCCTTATCCAGCTTGATCAATTTGCTCATCTGTTCTTCCTTCCAAATCGATGGCAAACTTTAGTCAATTCCTCACGGAGAAAGATACATGGAAAAGGTCTCTCGTAATCATTGAGGTTGTGGAGCGATGCCGCACTGCAAGGTCTCGATCACCCAGCCTCCTGCTCGTACCACGCCTGCGTCTTTCTTGTCATGCACTTTGCGAATGCGGCGATAATGCGGCCAAGGTAAGGACTTCCGAGATTGTGTCAACGGCGTGGGCCCGATCTCGGTGAATGAACAGTGAGACCGAAGGCATGTGCACGGAGTCTTCCCCAAATGTCTCGCCATATTCCTCCACAAGCCTCTTGCATAGGTTCTCGATAACCTCCAGACCGCGCTCTGCGCACTCCTCTCTCATAGGGTGGCAGTTGCTCGATATCATACCTCAAATCATGTTTATATACATGATTTATTTCATGTATACTGAAGGGCATGATCGAGAGGCAAGGAGGCCGTCCATGTCCATCCTCAGCAACGTGCATATGATGAGCAACTTGTCACGCGGGGGCGCCGCAGCCATCATGGAGGCTGCCCAAGACGGCAACCCCGCTGTCATCATGAAGAACAGCCGCCCCTACCGCGTGATTATGACCGTAGCCGACTACGAGCGCATTGCCGACCTAGAAGACCGGGCAAAGGCGCTCCCCATGGTCATCAACCAGATGGTCGGCAATTCTCCCGTAGGCGTTCACACAGCAAGGGAGTAGCTCATGGATACCGGCTTCATCACCATCAACACGCATTCGTCCATCCGCATCAACGCAGGTCCTGGCGCAATATGCTATGTTGATCCCTTCCGCTTCGAAGCTGAGCCGCGCGATGCGGACCTAATCCTCATCACGCATCCCCACTTCGATCATTTCTCGCCCGAGGACATCGCGCGGGTGCGCAAACCAGATACGACCTTCGTGTTGCCCGCATTCATGATGCATGAGTTCATCAAAGCCGGCTATACGCACGAGAGCGCCGCCTTCTGCGTGCCGGGCGAGACCATCTGTCCGCGCGACGTCCAAATTGAAGTCGTACCAGCCTATATAACGTGGACAAGCCTTTCCATCCGGAGGATGAAGGCTGGCAGGGCTACATTATCACGTGCGCAGACGGCACGCGCGTCTACGTGGCAGGCGATACGGACGACCTCCCTGAGAACCGCTCTATCACCTGCGATGTCGCGCTCTTGCCCGTGGGCGGCACCTACACCATGGACGCTGCCGAGGCGGCGGCATTCACCAACGCCCTCGCTCCCAAGGTCGCCATCCCCACGCACTACGGATCCGTAGCGGGAACACCCGAAGATGGTCGCATCTTCGCTGCAGCAATCGATCCCGCAATCGAGGTCATCCTCAAGCCGTAGCAGAAGAATCTGCGCCTCGGGCCAAGGACCGTACTCGTTTCCTAATATGATCCCGCACATGCAAACTGCGCGCGGAACCCATCCGCGCGCAGCGCTCGTACCATGATGTATCTTATGCCGAGAACAGTTTACTTTCCGCCGAGCAGCGTGCCGGCGATACCGATCACATCGTCGAGTCCGATGCCGTCGGAGAGATCGACGGCAGGCTTGGAGGCGGTCTTCTTGGAACCCTTCTTGCCGGTAGTCGTTGCAGTGCCGTCCATCAGCGTGGAGGCCAAGCCGGCGATGTCATCGAGCCCGATGCCGTCGGAGAGATCGACGCCGCCCTTCTTGGTCTTCTTGGTTGTGATGCCGGAGGCGTTCGCGATGGCGAGGAGCGAGCCGGCGATAGTGGCGAGCTGGCCGAGATCGAGGTTGAAGCCGGCTGCGGAAGCTGTGCCGGTGGCCTCTTGCTTCTCGGCACCGCCGCCGAGCAGGCTGCCGAAAAGCGATCCGGCAAGGGTATGGACGGAATTGTTGTTCTGACCGAGCAGTGAAGCCGCCATATTGCCGAGCGCATTGAAATCAACCGTATTGCCCTGGGCAAGCGTCGAGACGGCGGTGACGACCTGGCTTGCCTCCTCGCGGCTGACATCCTCGGCACCCGAGATCGAGCGGACCGTGGAATACGGATGCTCGACGAGGCTGCCCAGAATAGAGGGGTTATCCTGCGCAAGCCCGATAAGACTGCCGACGATGCTCTGAATATCCATAACTACTTCCTTTCGTAAGAGAGAACAAACCCACAACGCTTCAATGATAGACCGCAGCGTCCCGTAACGAACCGCTCGCGGGTTCATTGCCGTTGGCGGACGAAAAGGCTACTTTCGCTTAGAATCGCCCATCGCTTGACTGTCGGGTATGGAAACTGCGGCATGTCTGGGCTCGGCCTTACCATGAGGCGCCGTCTTGGGCTTGATTTTAATGCCCCCCGAAATCTCGTGACCCTTCTGGCCGGGCAGACCACGGCGGAAGGTGTCGAGCCCTTGGCGGATACGAGCGAGGCGCTGGTACACATTGCGGCCGCCACGGCTACGCAGGCCCAGCAGCGGAACCATGGCCACAATCGGGCCGATGTACTCGATGAAGCGCCACACCACATATGCCGCAGTGATAGTCGAGCCGAACATGGGATGGAACAGCATCGCGAAACCGCCCTCAGCGCCGAGAGCGCCGCCCGGCAACGGGATCGCCGACGTCAGGAGTTCGAGCATGGAGCCTGCGGCAAGGCAGGTCACGAGGTCGGCAGACTTACCGAATGCGTGCGCCACGAACCACGCAAGCGCATACTGGCAGCCCAGCTGGAGAAGCGATACGAGCAGCGCGAGCAGCATCATGGGCAAGTCTTTTGCCGCGTCCTTGAAGCCGTCCGAGAACTCCTGCACTTGGCCATCGACAACACTGTGCCAGTGCACGAAATCAGCCTTGATCGGCGTCTTCCCCAACAGATTGATGAGGCCGTTGCCCGTACGGAGCACGAATCCCGGGCAGAGGCAGATCACGAGCAGGGCAAATACCTCGATGATCTTCACGCCGAAGAGGACCAGTCCTATCACCGCGAAATTGCCCACGGTATCGATGAAGTAGCGATAGCGGAAGATGAGCATGATCGCCGCAAAGATGCCCTCGGCGGCCTCGTAGACGATGAAGCGTGTGTACTGCAAGGCGCTCGAGGCACCCACCGACAGGCCCGCACGTGTGAGACGGTAGATCTGCGCAGGAGCAGCGCCTGTTCCCCCCGGCGAGAGGAACGAGAAGAAGATGCCCGCAGCCTCGACGCTCATGAGGTCGCGGAAGCCGAGCGGCGAGCGCTTCTCGCGTGCGACGGGAACCGCATAGCCCACCACACCTAGGATGTAATAGAAGAACATGCACAGGCCGCCACGCAGCACCCAGGTGATGTCGACGCCGCGCAGGGACGAGACGAACTCATCCATCTGACCGGAGAAGATGACATAGAGGATGTAGACGACCATGACCGCACCGAGGAACAGCACGCTCTTACGCACCGATCCAAACTCGCTGCGCTCATGCTTGGTCGTTGCCTGCACCATGGTCTTGGGGGCAACCTTGGGTGCATGCCGCTCATTTGTCTGCGGTCCGCTCACGAGCTTCCCTAGTCCTCCTCAGCGCAGCCCTCAAGGCTCTTAAGGAATGTTTTGCTAACACTTAAGGATACCTAAATGATTTGTTCGTTATGTGGCGGGACGGTGACAGGATGGGCCGATGGAGCAAAAGGTGCCCTGTAGAAGAAGGGCGCCGGTTCTCCGACGCCCTTCCAGCAGTACAGTCTGCACCACAGCAGCGTGGCGTTGCGCGTTATCGCACGTTGTAGAAGGCGCCCATGCCAGCGTAGTCAGCAGACTCGGCCAGAACGTCCTCGATGCGCAGCAGCTGGTTGTACTTGGCCACGCGGTCGGAGCGCGCGGGGGCACCCGTCTTGATCTGGCCGGCATTGGTGGCAACCGCAAGGTCGGCGATGGTAACATCCTCGGTCTCGCCGGAACGGTGCGACACGATGCAGGTGTAGCCCGCGCGCTGGGCGGTCTGCATGGCCTCGAGGGTTTCGGTGAGGGTGCCGATCTGGTTGACCTTGATGAGGATGGCGTTTGCGGCACCGAGCTCGATACCCTTCTTCAGGCGGGCGGTATTGGTGACGAACAGGTCGTCGCCCACAAGCTGGACACGGTCGCCGATGCGCTCGGTGAGCTTGACCCATCCATCCCAGTCTTCCTCTGCCAGGCCATCCTCGATGGAGATGATGGGATAGGCGTTGACGAGCTGCTCCCAATAATCGACCATCTCGTCGGACGTGAGCGTGCGGCCCTCGCCCTTGAGCTCGTAGCATCCGGTCTCCTTGTTGTAGACCTCGGAGGTCGCGGGATCCATGGCGAACATGAAATCGCGGCCCGGCTCGAAACCGGCCTTCCTCACGGCATCCATGAGGTACTCGAACGGCTCGGCGTTCGTCTTGAGGTCGGGGGCGAAGCCGCCCTCATCGCCCACGCCGGTGGACAGGCCGGCAGCCTTGAGGACGCCTTTGAGGGTGTGGTAGACCTCGGCGCACCAGCGCAGAGCCTCGGAGAAGCTGGGGGCACCGACGGGCATGATCATGAACTCTTGGAAGTCCACGTTGTTGTCGGCATGCACACCGCCGTTCAGGATGTTCATCATAGGCGTGGGCAGGGTATGGCCGTTGGGGCCGCCGAGATAGGCGTAGAGCGGCAGGTCAGCGGAGTCGGCGGCGGCATGGGCCACGGCAAGCGAGCAGCCCAAGATGGCATTGGCGCCGAGCTTGCCCTTGTTGGGAGTACCATCGGCGGCGATAAGAGCCGCATCGACGGAGCGCTGGTCGGTGGCATCGAGGCCGATGATGGCCTCGGCGCACTCCTCGTTCACGTGAGCGACAGCGTTCAGGACGCCCTTGCCCACATAGCGATCACCACCGTCGCGCATCTCGACGGCCTCGAACTCGCCCGTGGATGCACCGGAGGGCACGATTGCGGTTCCAACGGATCCATCGGCAAGGGTTACCTCCACCTCGACCGTGGGGTTGCCGCGAGAGTCGAGCACTTCGCGACCATAGACGTCAACGATCACACTCATGGTTTCCACCTTTCGCTTGCCGGGCGACGGCTTCGCCCGCCCATTCCAGATCATACCAATAAGTATACCTCGGCTGACTGTGAACGGAGGGACGGGGGAAATGTTCAATGTTAGTTCTCGCTGTCCGCATCTCCGTTGACGGAGGTGGTGTAGGGATACGGATGATCGATAGCGTCCTCGATCAGGTACGCAACCATATCCCTGAAACCGTCGCGCTCCCTGGTGGAGTCGCTTTGGGAGAGGAGCTCCATGACGGAATCCGCGTCGGTCGTGCCCATGAACTCGGAGTCGCGCAGGAGCATGCCGAACTCGATCACCGACGCGGCGAAGTAGAAGTCTTCGTTGACATCGTCCTCGTTCGCAATCTGGATTTCCTGCTCGTGGATCTGCCCGTCATCGAAGGCGCGGTAGCGCAGCGTTGCCGTGGCAAGCTCGGAGCCGTACCCGGAGCTTTCGTTGCGGGGCTCGCCGTAGCGGAGATCGGGTGTCGGTATCTCGAAGTCGGAGTCTGTGAGAACGACCTCGTAGCACACGGTGAATTGGGCATTCGGGCCGATGTCGGCGGCATCTTTCTCGTCGTTCCTGAAATCCTCGTCGGCCATCTCGCGGTTCTCGTAGCCGATAAGGCGATAGCCCTTCACGAGCGCAGGGTTGAACTCGATCTGGACCTTGACATCATCGGCAAAGGGCACGAGGTTGGCGCAGAGCCTCTCGGAGAAGACGCGCTCCGCCTCGTCGATGCAGTCGATATAGTGGTAGGAACCGTTGCCGTTGTCGGCGAGGGTCTCCATCTTGGTGTCCTTGTAATTGCCGGAACCAAAGCCCAAGACCGAAAGGTAGATACCGGTCTCGCGCTTGGCCTGCACGTAATCGTAGAGGTCGCTCTCGCTGGTCATACCCACGTTGAGATCGCCATCGGAAGCCATGATGATCCGGTTCACACCGCCCTCGATGAAGTTGCGCTCGGCCACCTCATAGGCCATCTCGAGGCCGCGCTCCCCGTTGGTGGAACCGGCCGCCCGCAAACCGCGTAGGGCGCGCAGGATGGTGCGCGCCTCGTTGCCCGGCACGCCCTCGAGCACAAGCTCCTCGCCGCTCGCGTAGGTCACGATGGAAATGCGGTCATCTGATCCGAGCTCGTTCACCAACACCTCGAAGCTCTCTTGGAGAAGATCCAGCTTGTCACGGCTGCCCATGGATCCTGAGACGTCGATCAGAAAAACGAGGTTGCGCCCCCGAGACGAGGCGATGTCCTCGTCTGCCGTCGAGAAGCCCAAGACCAGGAGCTTTGCCTGGGGGTTCCAAGGGCAGGGTCCGAGGTGCGTGGTGATGGCGAAGCGCTCGCCTGCCCTAGGTACCGCATAGCCGTAGGTGAAGTAGTTGAGCATCTCCTCGATACGCACGGCACCCGTGGGGATGTCTTCCAGCGCGTATCCGTCGAAGATCATGCGGCGCAGGTTGGCGTAGGAGGCCGTGTCCACGTCGGCCGAGATCGTGGAGAGGGGGCTCGTGAGCGTGGAAATGAAACCGCCCTCGCGGATATACCGGTACTCCTCGGTATTCCAGTCGATATCCTCTGTCCAGTAGTATCCCGCGCCACCGTCGGCTTCATACGTGTTAGATATGGTGACGATGCCATCATCGGAATTGGAGTCGGATCCCGGTAAGAAGCACGCGACGAGTGATCCCGACAGTATGAGCAGAAACACACAAGCCAAGAGCTTGCTGCGAAGCATGGTGGCAGTATCGTTCATGGTATCCCCTTTCGATCGTTTGCTATCAACAACACGAATACGAGGATGCGAATGTCGGGCTATTGTTTGAACGTGCAGAATCCAGTCTTTTGCATCCCGCACGCGAGCGCGTTTATGAAAGGAGGCTGAGCCACATGCCGAGCATGCCCGTCGCCATGAGGATTCCCACGATGACAAGCAGCGCGCCGCTGATCTTGTCGATCACAGCGTAGTGGGCCTTGACCCACGAGAAGGCGCCTTCAAGCTGGTCGATGAGGACTGCCGAGAGGATGAAGGGCACACCGAGGCCGAGCGAGTAGCAGAGCAGGAGCGCCACGCCCATGGCCGTGCTTCCCGATGAGACCGCCAAGGAGAGGGCCGAGGCGAGGAAGGCCCCCACACAAGGCGTCCAGCTCACCGCGAAGATCATCCCGAAAACGAGCGAGCTCCCAAAGCTGCGGGGTATCACGCGGGTCCCGATGCCGCCTGTGCGCGCGAGAGCCGGAATGGAGAAGACGCCCAAGTAGTTGAGGCCGAGGACGATGACCGCGATACCGCAGACGATGTCGATCGCGCGCTGGTAGCGCAAGAGCACCGAGCCGAGCGTGCCCGCGAAGGCGCCGAGGAGGGTGAAGAGCAGGCTGAATCCCATAACGAAGCCTACGGCGCAGATAAGCGTGCGGCCCTGTTTATCCGCACCGGCATCGCCCGCGAAATAGGCTAGGTAGATAGGCAGCATGGGCAGGATGCACGGTGAGACGAAGGTGATGATGCCCTCGAAGAACGTCAGCAGGAAATCCATGGATCACACCAGCGAATCGAGCGTGTCGCGCAAAAGGACCGGATCGATCATGCCC
>JAKPQM010000063.1 GCA_029546925.1 Actinomycetes bacterium | reverse complement strand
TCCGATCTCTGGCTGGGAGCGGCCAACGACGTCATCATGCGCGAGCGGGGCATCGAGTTCGTGGACGGCACGGCCCCGGGCTTTGCCGCCATCACGGGCGCGGCGCCCACGAACGAGATAGCCGTGAAGATCGCCCGCGAGCTCCAGGAAAAGAACATCTACGTGTTCATGGCCGGCTCCACGAACGGGCGTCAGTTCGCTCAGCAACTCGCGGAAGAGGGCGTGCAGCTCGGGTGGGAGTCGAGGCTCGTGCCCTTCGGCCCGGACGTGTCCGCGCTCATCTACCCCCTGGGTTTTGCCAGCAGGTCGGCGCTCTCCTTCGGCAACGTCAAGCCGGGCGATTTCAGGGCCAACCTCAAGTACAACAAGGAGCGCATCTTCGCCTTCGTGCTCGCCTTCGACGAGGTCGACGCCGACAAGTACGCGGCTGCGGCCGGCGCCATCAACTACGGCTTCCCGGTCATCGCGGACACCGACATCCCTCAGATTCTGCCCACGGGTATCTGTACGTACGAGCATGTGGTGTCGAGCGTTCCCTACGAGGCCATGGTCGACAAGGCGCTCGAGGTCAGGGGATGCAAGGTGAGAATCACGAAGGTGCCCATCCCGGTTCCCTACGGTCCTGCCTTCGAGGGCGAGCGGATCCGCAAGCAGGACACGAGAGTCGAGTTCGGCGGCAACATCACGCCCGCCTTCGAGTTCGTCACCATGGTGGACATGGACGAGATCGAAGACGGTCAAATAGACATCATCGGTCCTGATGTAGATAACGTTCCTGAGGGCTCGGCCCTGCCGCTCGCCATCTGGGTCGAGGCGGCAGGCAGGAAGATGCAGCCCGACTTCGAGGCCATCCTCGAGCGGCAGATCCACCACCTCATCAACGGAGCCGAGGGCATCTGGCATATGGGGCAGAGGGATATCGTGTGGACGCGCATTTCCAAGAGCGGGTTCGACAAGGGCCTGCGCCTCAGGCACTACGGCGAGATCCTCCATGCCAAGCTTCTCGGCAATTACCCGGCCATCGTGGACAAGGTCAAGGTCACGCTCATCACGGACCTCGAGGAGGTCGAGAAGAGGCTCGCCATAGCACGCAGCACGTACATCGAGAGAAACCGCAGGCTTGAATCGATGACCGACGAGTCGGTGGAGATCTTCTACTCGTGCCTCCTGTGCCAGTCGTTCGCGCCCAACCACGTGTGCGTGGTCACGCCCGAGCGCCTGGGCCTCTGCGGGGCATACAACTGGCTCGATGCCAGGGCAGCCTACGAGATCGACGAGACAGGTCCCAACCAGCCCGTGAAGAAGGGCGCCTGCCTCGATCCGGTCAAGGGTGTGTGGACCGGCGTGGACGAGTACGTCTACCTCAACTCGCACAAGACGGTCGACTCCGTGTGCGCCTACTCGATCATGGACAGGCCCATGACGAGCTGCGGGTGCTTCGAGGT
>JAKPQM010000053.1 GCA_029546925.1 Actinomycetes bacterium | reverse complement strand
GTGGAGCTCCAGAAGAGCAACATCCTGCTCATCGGCCCCACGGGGTCGGGCAAGACGCTGCTGGCCCGCACGCTGGCCAAGATGCTCAATGTGCCCTTCGCGATCGCCGACGCCACGTCGCTCACCGAGGCGGGCTACGTGGGCGAGGACGTGGAGAACATCATCCTGAGCCTCCTGCAGAACGCCGACTACGACGTGGAGCGGGCCTCCAAGGGGATCGTCTACATCGACGAGATCGACAAGATCTCCCGGAAGTCGGGCAGCCCGTCGATCACCCGCGACGTCTCCGGCGAGGGCGTGCAGCAGGCCCTCCTCAAGATCATCGAGGGGACGCTGGCGAACATCCCGCCCAAGGGGGGGCGCAAACACCCCCAGCAGGAGTTCATCCAGGTCGACACGACGAACATCCTCTTCATCTGCGGCGGGGCCTTCGTCGGCCTCGAGGACATCATCCAGAAGCGCATCGGCGCCAGTTCCCTCGGCTTCGGAGCGGACATCAAGGGCAAGAAGGAACGCAAGCTCGGCGAGCTGCTCTCCGAGGTGCAGCCCGAGGACCTGCTCAAGTACGGCCTGATCCCCGAGTTCATCGGCCGGCTGCCCGTGATCGCCACGCTCGAGGAACTCGACGAGAACGACCTGATGCGGGTGCTCGTGGAACCGAAGGACTCCATCAGCAAGCAGTACCAGAAGATCCTCGAGCTCGAGAACGTGAAGCTCAAGTTCACCGACGGCGCCCTGCGGGCCGTCTCGAGGCTCGCCGTGAACCGCAAGGCGGGCGCCCGGGGACTGAGGGCCATCCTCGAGAACACCATGCTCGATATCATGTACGACATCCCGTCGCGAAGCGACGTGAAGGAAGTCATCATCAACGAGGACGTCGTCCGGAAGGGCGAAAAGCCGATCCTGCTCTTCGAGTCCAAGACGGAGACGGCGTAAGGAGACGGTTGAAACCGAATGGCCATGTTTGATTTCACGAAGAAAGAAGACAAGAAGATCGTCGTCCCTCTGCTTCCGCTGCGGGACGTGGTGGTCTTCCCCTATATGATCGTGCCGCTCTTCGTGGGGCGGGAGAAGTCGATCAATGCGCTCGAGTCGGCCATGAAGCAGGACAACGAGATCTTCCTCGTGGCCCAGAAGAGCGCGCAGAAGGACGAGCCCTCCGAGGAGGACATCTACGCCGTGGGCACGCTGGGGGTCATCATCCAGCTGCTGCGCCTGCCAGACGGGACGGTGAAGGCCCTCGTGGAAGGCAAGAAGCGGGCCACCGTGCGGGACTACATCCCGAACCCGGACCACTTCGTCGTCGAGATCGAGGAAGTGCCCGAAACGGCAGCGGAGAACGTCGGGTCCGTGCAGGCGATCGCCCGTGTCCTCGTGGAGGCCTTCCGGAACTACGCCAAGCTCTCGCGCAAGATCCAGCCCGAGCTGGTGGACACCATCGCGGCCATCGACAGCCCGGCCAAGCTCTCCGACGTGATCGCCTCGCACCTGGGCGTCAAGCTCGAAAAGAAGCAGGCCCTCCTGGAGATCACCGATGCGGGAGAGAGGCTCGAAAAGCTCTACTCCCTGATCATCGGCGAGATCGAGATCCTCGAGCTGGAGGAGAAGATCAAGCGCCGGGTCAAGAAGCAGATGGAGAAGACCCAGAAGGACTACTACCTCAACGAGCAGATGCGCGCCATCCAGAAGGAGATGGGCGAGAAGGACGATTTCT
>JAKPQM010000015.1 GCA_029546925.1 Actinomycetes bacterium | reverse complement strand
GGGATCCGTATGGCAGGCAAGGTTGTTGCAATCCTCGGGGCGACCGGCGTGGTCGGCCGCCAGATGCTCCAGTGCCTCATGGAGCGCGATTTTCCCGTGGATCGGCTCGTGCCGCTCGCGAGCGCCCGCTCAGCTGGAAAGACCGTGAGCTTCTGCGGCGGGGAGGTTCCTATCCGCGAGGCAGTGCCCGAGGCGTTCGACGGCATCGATATCGTCTTGAGCGCCGTCGGCGACGAGCAGGCTCAAGAGCTTCTGCCCGAAGCCGTCAGAAGGGGTGCCGTCTGCATCGATAACAGCCATGCCTTCCGCATGGACGATGATGTGCCGCTCGTCATCCCCGAGATCAATGCGGATGATATCGCAACGCACTCCGGCATCATCTCCAATCCGAACTGCGCAACCACCATCGGCCTCGTGCCGCTTTGGCCGCTCCATCAGGCTGCGGGGCTCATCCGCGTCATCGCCTCGACATACCAAGCCGCATCTGGTGCTGGCAAGCCCGGACTCGACGAGCTCGTGCGCCAGATCGCCTGCGTGGCTTCCGGCGAGCCTATTGCGGAGACCAAGCCTTTCGCATACCAGCTGGTCGGCAACCTCATCCCGCAGATCGGCGGTTTCGAGGACAACGCCTACACCTCCGAGGAGATGAAATTCCAGAACGAGGGACGCAAGATCTGCCATCTGCCCGAGCTCCGCGTCAATTGCACCTGCGTGCGCGTGCCGGTCATGCGCTCGCACTCCGAAGCCATAACCGCCGAGTTCGAGCGTCCGATCGCACCGGATGAGGCCCGTGAGATCCTCTCTGCAGCGGCTGGCGTCAAGGTTGTGGACGATCCCGAGCGGCTCGCATATCCGATGCCGCTCGATACGAGCGATCAGGACCTCATCTATGTGGGACGTATCCGCGAGGACGTCTCTGCGGCAGATGGCGTGCATGGTTTGAGTTTCTGGTGCTGCGGCGACCAGATCCGCAAGGGCGCCGCCACGAACGCTGTCCAGATTGCGGAGTGCCTGCTGTAGAGGTGCTACCCGCACCGCGGCAGTATCCTGAGGGAGAGAGCCCCGTCGCCGGGGCTCTCCGCGTATCCTGGTGCTCCCTGAGGGATTCCCGCGTCTCCGCGTGCGCGGATCCGCACGGCCTCGCATGCGCTCGGCCCGCGAGGCTCCACCGGAGCCTCGCGCCCTTGCGGGTTCGAATCCCCTTGGGCCCTTCCTGCGGGAGAGAGCCCCGTCGCCGGGGCTCTCCGCATATCCTGGTGCTCCCTGAGGGATTCGAACCCCCGACCCTCGGATTAGAAGTCCGATGCTCTATCCAGCTGAGCTAAGAGAGCCTGCGCCCTGCCATTCTATAGCAATTCCCGCGCGAGCAGAAGCCCGAGGCAGGTCTTCGCATCGCGCAGCTCTCCTGCGCGTACGGCCGCGATCGCCTCGTCGAGGTCAACCCAGACGGTATTGATGTACTCGCCCTCATCCGGATGCTCCTCCTTGAGGGAGAGGCCCTTTGCAAGGAAGATCTCCGTGTGCTCATTGGTGAAGCCGGGCGATCCTTCGGCGATTCCCAGGGGGATAAGCTCTTCTGCCACAAGGCCCGTCTCCTCCGATAGCTCGCGTGACGCGCAAGAAGCGCCCGTTTCGTCACCATCGATCTTGCCTGCCGGTATCTCGAGCGTCATGCGTCCCAAGGCGACGCGATACTGGCGGACCAAACATACCCTCCCGCCCATGACGGCAACGACGCCGGCACCGCCGTGATGGTTGACGATCTCGCGGTATCCGTGGCTTCCGTCGAAAAGCTCCACGTCAAGCGTGTCGACGGAGAAGATCCTGCCCTCCCACTGGCGCGTGCGTTTGACGACGCGCTCGTACAGGCGCCTATCGTGTTCGGCATCGCAGCCGATGCTCTGCTCGGTGTCCGGCATAACCCACTTCCTTTTGGGGAATACTCTTCAAAGATACCATGGGAGGGAAGCGGCAGTGGCAAAACTCGAGCATGTATTCACCGGACGCGGCATCGCAGAGCTCGTCGATCTCATCACCGAGGGCATCCTGTCCCGGAGCATGTCCGCCTCCCTTGAGGATTCCTCGAGCTTCAGCAGCGGGGATGTCAGCTGCGTCGTCTTGGTCTTCGAGCGCTATAGCATCATCGGCTCCAATCGTCTGAGCCTCACCGTCACGCTGTTCTCGGAACCCGGCCGCGTGAGGGTATCGGGTATCTCATCAGGCGGCAGCGAGGGTATCATGTGGAAGATCAATACCTTCGGCGAGGAGGCCTTCCTCGACGTCTTCTCCGATGTGCTATCGTCGATTTCGTAGCAGCGGATTATCGGAAGGCGGCTCATGAGGACGCTTCTTTATCGTGTGGGGCAGGAACCTGTCGACTGCGAGGCAGAGGCAGCCGACTTCGCCTCCGTCATCGGTGCCCCGGAGATCGAATGGATGACCGTGCGCCTCCTCAAGATGTGCATCGTGCGCGATGCCCGCGACAAGGACAGCGGCAAGCCGGTTTGCCAGGTCCTCGGCACGACCCCCATCTACGGCGACTTTCTCGTGACCTGCATCGATTGGGATGATAACGGCACTACCGAGGTAACGCCCATCACCGATGGCTTCGCCTCGATGGTCAGGCACATGGTCTTCAACAAGGGATATGGCAAGGATGAGGAGGAAGGCGGGGAGAAGCATGGCGACGATCGATGAGGTCAAGCAGTTCCTAGATGAGTGCGGCCTGTATATTCTGGCCACCGAGATGGATGGCCAACCCTATGCGCGCCCCTTCGGCGCACACACCATCTTCGAGGGCAAGCTCTACTTCCAAACAGGCAAGGTCAAGGAGGTGGCCGCGCAGCTCGAGAAGAATCCGAGGGTCGAGATCTGCGCTTCCAAACCCACGGCGTGGCTCAGGCTCCGTGGGCAGCTTGTGGAAGATCCGCGCATCGAGGCCCAGGAGGCTCTTCTGGAGGCCAATCCCGGCCTCAGAGCTCTGTACGCACCGGGCGATGGCAATACCTGCGTCTTCTATCTGGACAACGCCACGGCGGGTTTCTTCTCGTTTGCAGATGAACCGAGAATCGAGCGCTTCTAGATTTTCTCGCTTGACCGCCGTCCGAGATACGCTATCATTAACAAGCTGTTCGAAGCGGTGGTACTCATGGTGGGTGTAGCTCAGTTGGCAGAGCGACGGACTGTGGCTCCGTAGGTCCAGGGTTCGAGCCCCTGTACCCACCCCAGAAAACTGCATGCGGACCGGTAGCTCAGCTGGTAGAGCAGGGGACTCTTAATCCCAAGGTCCAGGGTTCGAACCCCTGCCGGTCCACCACGAATTCCACGCCAGGCCCTCGGGCCTGTTTTTTGTGCCGAGATTTCGCTTGTATAATGGATGCGTGCCCGGCTCTATCCCCGTTGGATTTTGGTGCCTGGCGAGGAGCTCCGGGACAGGCTCTATCGCACTGACTGACTATTTTCATCCAGTCGCGAGTATTCAGACTGTGCAGAAAGCCAAGATGCGCCATACTATGCACTATGCATGACGCTCTAGAAAGGAGCTTGCATTGATTTACACCGTTACGCTGAACCCTGCGCTTGACTACGTAATGACCCCGCTTTCGCTCGACATGGGCTTCACCAATCGCTCGTCGGGCGAGGAGATCTACTGCGGCGGGAACGGCATCAACGTATCGACGCTCCTGAACGAGCTCGATATCGTCAATGTTGCCATGGGTATCGTCGGTGGCTTCACCGGGGACTACCTTATCGAGACGCTCCAAGATAAGGGCATCGCCTGCAACTTCGTGCGTCTCGAGAAGGGCTTTACCCGTATCAACGTCAAGTTCACCGGCGCTATCATGGCCATGGTCAACGGCATGGGCCCCAAGATTCCCGAGAAGAAGGTCGACGAGCTGCTCGACCGCATGGATGTGGTCAGGAAGGGCGATACCCTCGTCCTCACCGGCTCCATCCCCAACTCGCTTCCCGAGGACATGTATACCCAGATCATGAAGCGTCTCTCCGGCCGCGGCATCGAGTACGTGGTCGACGCTCCCGGCCAGCTCCTCATGGAGGCGCTCAAGGCGAGGCCCTTCCTCATCAAGCCCAACAACCACGAGGTCGGGCGCATCTACCATACCTCGCCTGAGACGCCCGAGGAGTGCATGCCCTACGCGCACAAGCTCCAAGAAGAGGGTGCCCGCAACGTCATCATCTCCTGCGGCGGGTACGGCTCGCTCCTTCTCGATGAAGAAGGGGGCGAGCACATCGTGCCGTCGGTCAAGGTCCGTCTGGCCAACACCACCGGCTCGGGCGATTCGATGGTCGCCGGCTTCATCGGCAAGATCCGCGAGGGTTCGACCTATGGGGATGCTCTCCGTTTCGCCTCGGCGTGCGGCACCGCCACCGCAGCAACCAAGGGCATCGCAAAGCGCGCGACCATCGACCGCGTGTACGAGGCCCTGTGCGAGATGATGAACAAGAAGCCCAAGAAGAGTTCCAAACAGGCCGATAAGTAGGCAATGCCGATAGCAGGGGTTCTAAAGGAGGAGCAATGTATAAAGGCATCAACGCTTCTGATGGCGTAGGCATCGGCGTGGCGCGTGTCGCCGTCGAGCCGGATCTCTCGTTCACCCCTCACGTGCCTGACGATCTTGGGGTCGAGAAAGAACGGTATGAGGCCGCTGTCGCGAAGTTCGTGGAGCAGACCAATGCCCAGATCGAGCGCATGACCGCTACGATGGGCGCGGAGACCGCCGCCATCATGCAGGCCCACAACGATTTCGCCGAGGATGAGGGCATCAAGGAGATGGTCATCAGTTCCATCGAGAGCGGTATGTGCGCCGAGCAGGCCGTCTCCGAGGCCTACGGTACGTACTACACCATGTTCTCCCAGATGGACGACGAGCTGTTCCGCGAGCGCGCCGCCGACGTGGCCGACGTCAAGACCGGTCTCCTCGCCGACCTTCTGGGCAAGGAGGTCATCAACCTCTCCGATCTGCCCGAGCGTTCGATCGTCGTCGTCCACGAGCTCACCCCGTCCATGACTGCCGACATGGATCGCGAGCATGTCGTCGCAATCATCACCGAGACGGGCGGCCGCACCTCGCATTCAGCCATCATCGCCCGTACGCTCGAGATCCCTGCTGTTCTTTCGGTTCCCAACATCTGCACCGAGGTCAAGACGGGCGACTTGCTCGTCGTCGACGGCACCAAGGGCGTTGTCATCCCTGATCCCTCCGATACCGATATCGAGCACTATCGCCTCAAGGCCAAACAGCTGCTCGAGTGGAAGGCCAAGCTCCAGGAGTACCGTGGGAAGGAAACCGTCACCGCCGATGGCAGGAAGGTCCTGCTTGTGGCTAACATCGGCAACCCCGACGGTGCCTATAGCGCCATCGAGCACGATGCAGAGGGCATCGGCTTGTTCCGCTCCGAGTTCCTCTTCATGGACGCCAAGGCGTACCCCTCCGAGGACGAGCAGTTCGCCGCTTACCAGAAGGTCGCCCTGCGCATGAAGGACAAGCCCGTCATCATCCGCACGCTCGACGTGGGCGGCGACAAGGAGATCCCCTATCTGGGCCTTGTCAAGGAGGAGAACCCCTTCATGGGCTACCGTGCCGTCCGCTACTGCCTAGCCAACCCCGAGCAGTTCAGGATCCAGCTCACGGCCCTGCTGCGCGCCTCCGCATTCGGCGACATCAAGATCATGATCCCGATGATCACCACCGTCGATGAGCTGCGCCAGGCGAAGGCGCTGGTCGAGGAGTGCAAGGCCGATCTCGACGCGCGCGGCATCGCGTACGACAAGGATATCGAGGTGGGTGTCATGATGGAGACGCCGGCCGCCGCGTTCATCGCCGATGACTTGGCCGAGGAGGCTTCGTTCTTCTCCATCGGCACCAACGACCTCACCGGCTACACCATGTGCGCCGACCGTGGCAACGACAAGGTCGCCTATCTGTACGAGACCTACCAGCCCGCAGTTCTCCGCGCGCTCAAGAATATCATCGAGGCTGGCGTGAGCAAGGGCATCATGGTAGGCATGTGCGGCGAATCTGCCGCAGATCCGCTGCTCACCCCGTTGTTTATCTCATGGGGCCTCGAGGAGTATTCGGTGTCCTCGCCGTCCATCCTCGCAACGCGCCGCCAGATCGCCCATTGGACCAAGGCGGAGGCCGACGAGCTCGCCGAAAAGGTCATGCAGCTCAAGACCGTCACCGAGGTCAAGTCGATGCTCCAAGCTGCTGTCAAGTAGCCCGTCTCCAACAGATCGCAATGCTGACAGGGTGCCCATGCGGCACCCTGATCCTCATCGGTAGATATTGAGCTCGGAGGGGAGGAGGTCGACGGTGAAGCGCCTCCCTATGATCTCCTCTCCATCGGCTTGGCAGGGGACGCTGTCCTCGTCGTACTCTATCTCGATATGCGCGGCCTGAGCGAAGGCGAGCACCGACGAGCCCGTATGCTTGCCGAAGCGCGCGAGGGCGAACAAGAGCAGCATGTGGGGGACGGAGGGGATCTTGACGTTGTAGCATATGTCGAGCAATCCATCCCCGGGATCCGCATGGGGGCAGATGGTGAACCCGCCGCCATAGGTGGGGCCGTTCTGGATGGCGAAGATGAGCGAACGGATATGCTGCTTTGGCCCGCCATCGAGTGAGAATGTGCAGGCATAGCCCTTGGAGCCGGACACTATGTACTTGATGCCGGAGGTCACGTAGAGCTGCTCGCCCGCCTCGTCGGTGCCTCGGGTGCGCTTGTCTGTGGTATCGAGTGCGATGGCCGCATCCAAGCCGAAGGAGAGCGTCTCCAGAAAATGGATGCCGTTGACGCGCCCCACATCGATGGCGTGCTTTTCGGAGGCTGCGAGCCGAGCGAGCGCGGCTTCGACATCGTTGAAGGGGACGCCTAAGGTACGTGCGAAATCGTTCCCCGAGCCGAAGGGGATGATGGCGAGAGCGGGTCGTTCATCTCGTCTGATTTGCATGAGGCCGTTGGCGACCTCGTGGATGATGCCATCGCCTCCAAGGGCGATCACGGTGTCATAGCCCGCCGATTCCCGTGCGGCCCTCTCGCCATCGCCTTGAGCAGCGGTGAGGCGGTGCTCGTAGAAGGTGGTGGCAGAGGAGTACGAGGCGAAGAAGCGACGCAGGTGCTCTGCAGCTGCGACGCCGCGGCCCCCGTGGGCAGCCGGGTTGGCGATGGCGAGCGCTCGTCCTAGGTTGAGCTTGGGCATGGCGTGACCTTCCGGCGGATTGTGCTGGTATCGACATTCTATGCGATTTGTCGGGAAACCTACCCTGCCGTTTGACCGAAGACGAGGACATCTCCGACCTCGAGCATCGTTTTGCCATTGGGAATGATGGTGCGCTCGCCGCGTTGCACCATCATGACAAGGCCGCCTTCGAGGTCGTCGAGCTCGGCGATCGTCCGCCCCGCATACGCACCGCCCGCTTCGACCACCATCTCAGAGAGGCTCACCTCGTCCGTGCTCGCCGGGGTGATCGCACCCAGCACGAGCCTGTCTCCGGCTTCGAGGACGGTGCTCCCGTTTGGAACGAAACGCCCATCGCCACGTCCGACGAGTACGATGAGGGCACGAGGTGGCAGGTCGAGCTGGGATATCGAGCGGCCGACCCATCCGTGCCCCTCCGGCACAGGGCACTCGATGAGGCGTACCGGAACCCGCTCGGTGTAATCGGTGAAGGTGCGCATGACGTCGGCGTCATCGCTCACCATGCCGAGCGCCTGCGCCATCGGTGCGAGCAGCGACCCTTGGGCGAGCATCGAGATGAGCACGACGATGAAGGTGAGATCGACGATCCAGCCTCCCGCGCTGGGATCCTGCCCGAATGCCTGCACGGCGAACACGATGGATGCTGCGCCCCGCAGGCCTGCAAAGGAGACGAGCCCCATCTGGCGTGCGCTCGATCCGAGCGGAGCGAGCAGTGCGAAGACGGCTACGGGCCGTGCTACGAGCGTGAGGAAGAGCAAGGTCGCGAGCGCTGGCACGATGACGGCGGGCAGACCGGAGGGCGTAGCGACGAGTCCGAGGAGGAAGAAGATGAGCATCTGGGCGAGGGACAGCACGCCATCGAAGAAGTGCACGATGCGTGGCTTGTCTTTGAACGGGGAGTTGCCGAGCACGATGCCGGCCACATAGGCCGCGAGATATCCGTTTCCGCCGAGAGCGAGCGGGAGCGCATAGGCGAGGACGGCGACGCCGAGGACGAATACCATGTCGATGCCCTCCGGCTCGAAAGAGTGGGTCCTCAGCGCCCATGCTGCGGCACGCGCCACGACGGCACCGAGTCCGAGGCCGAGCCCCACCTGCAGCGCAAGCGCGGCAATCGTCTCGCCCGTGCCCATAGGATCCGCGAGCCGTGATACGAAGATCGCCGTGAGCATGAAGGCCATGGGATCGTTGCTCCCGCTCTCGACCTCGAGCAGGGATGCGGTGCCCTCGGTGAGGTTGAGCCTGCGAGAACGGAGGATCGAGAAGACCGAGGCCGCATCGGTCGAGCTGAGGATCGACCCTATGAGCAGGCCCTGCGTCCAGCCGAGGCCCAGCGCGAAGTGGCAGAAGGCACCTGTAAGCCCCGCCGTCACCGCTACGCCGACGGTCGAGAGGACGATCGAGCGGACGGCCGTGGGCCGCGCGTGTCGCCATGAGGTGCCGAATCCCCCGCAGAACATCACGAAGAGGAGGGCGACCGAGCAGATATCGCCTATCAGTGCGGGATCATCGACGCGGATCCCGATAGGTCCCTCAACCCCGAAGACCATGCCCAGCAGGATGAAGGCAAGGAGCGCGGGTACGCCTACCTTCCTCGCCATCTTGTTGAGCAGAACGCAGGAGAGGATCACGGCAACGACGAGCAGGAGTTGGATAGCCATAGCTGCTGCCTCCCTTGTCGGAGTCGGGGCGGGTCGCGTGCATCCACTCCGTGGCCCCGCCAGTACAGGCACGGGAGGCGTTGGACGGGGACGATGACGGACAGGCGTGCGGAAACGATATGGAGAAGGCCATGCTCATCGAGCCGTGATCTTCGGACGTCGTGGAGCGGGCGACGGGAATCGAACCCGCGTTATCAGCTTGGAAGGCTGAAGCGCTACCATTGCACCACGCCCGCGTGGTCGGGGTGACTGGATTCGAACCAGCGACCCTCTGCTCCCAAAGCAGATGCGCTACCAAAC
>JAKPQM010000104.1 GCA_029546925.1 Actinomycetes bacterium | reverse complement strand
AGAGGATGACGTCGCGGATGGACGCGGCGTCCGTGAGCAGCATGGTGATGCGGTCGATGCCCATGCCCATCCCGCCCGTGGGAGGCATCCCGTGCTGCATCGCCTCGATGAAGTCCTCGTCCATCTGATGGGCCGCTTCGTCGCCCGCGTCGAAATCCTCCAACTGATGCAGGAACCGCTCGCGCTGATCGTCCGGATCGTTGAGCTCCGAGAAGGCGTTGCTCGTCTCCATGCCTGCGATGAAGCCCTCGAAGCGTTCGGTCACCCGTTCGTCGTGCGTTGTCTTCTTGGCAAACGGGCTGAGCTCAAGAGGATACTCGGTGATGAACACGGGCTGAATGAGTTTCGGTTCCACGAGAGCCGAGAAGAGTTCGTCCACCTGCAGGCCCCAGGTGGGAGCCAGTTCCACCTGACCGCCCAGTCCCCGGTCTTTGATGGCGTCCTGGAGGTCGCTTACCGCGCCAGAGGCGAGCACGTCGATGCCGCTCTCGCGCTCGATCGCCTCCCGCATGGTGATGCGCGGCCATGGCGGCGTGAGGTCGATCTCGTGTCCGCGGAAGCGGACGGTCGTCTCGCCCACGGCACGGGCAGCCGCGCCGATCATCTGCTCGACCATCTCCATCACGTGGTTGTAGTCCACGTACGCCTCGTAGGTCTCGAGCATCGTGAACTCCGGATTGTGCTTGAAGCTCACGCCTTCATTGCGGAAGTCCTTGCCGATCTCGTAGACCCTGTCGATGCCGCCCATGATGCATCGCTTCAGATAGAGCTCCACGGCGATGCGCAGGTAAAGATCGCGCTCGAGTTCGTTGTGGTGCGTCACGAAAGGTCGCGCCATGGCGCCGCCGTAGAGCGGCTGCAGGATGGGCGTCTCCACCTCGACGAAACCGCGCGCGTCCAGGAACTCGCGGATGGCGCGGACGATGCGGGCACGCTTGATGAACCGCTCCTTGACGTCGTCGTTCATGATCAGGTCGAGGTAGCGTCGCCGGTAACGTGCCTCCACGTCCGTCAGGCCGTGGAACTTCTCCGGCAGCGGCCGCAGCGACTTCGTGAGCAGGCGAAAAGAGGCGACCCTGAGCGAGAGCTCGCCCCGGCGCGTGCGCATCATGACACCCTCA
>JAKPQM010000095.1 GCA_029546925.1 Actinomycetes bacterium | reverse complement strand
TGAAAAATGCTCCCGGGGGCACGCCAATACCCCCGGGATACGTCATGTATTCACGATCTAAAGGAGATTGAATGCCTCTTCTTTGTCCACATCCATGATATACGTAATGCCGCTCACCCGTGCAGCATCCGGAGTGAGGGCAGCGATGTCGTTCCTAGAGATGTGCTCAAGCGCGAACTTTCTGCTGCCTGCCATGATCTGGCGCAATCCCTGGGTAAGCCGCTCGAAGTAGGTGTAGAGGCCGAGAGCCCCGGTGGGCAGCTTCTCGAACTCCTCTTCTCCGAGCTCGCGGCGCAGCTCGGACGCCGTGACGAAGATCTCATCCTTGGAGTTGCCGAAGCGCTCGATGTACACGGGCACCTGCATGGCGTCGATGGTGCGGCCGATGGTCTTGCCCACCATGGCCGCCGCGATGGGCCCGCGGGCCATGCCGACGAGCTTCACAAAGGGCGCACCCATGGCCAGGCCCTTGAAGATCTGGTCCTCGAAGGCGAAACCTCCGGCCACTGTGATCGCGGGCAGGTATGCACCCTTGCCCGCCAGGTGCGATGCGTACTGGTGAAGCAGCGAGTGCAGCTCGACCGGCGGCACGCCCCACTCGTTCATCATCCTCCAGGGGCTCATCCCGGTTCCGCCGCCCGCGCCGTCGACCGTGAGCAGGTCGAGCCGGTACTTGGAAGCAAAGGAGAGCGCCCGGGCGAGATCCGCAGGCCGGTATGCTCCGGTCTTGAGGAAGATGTACTTCGCGCCCGCGGCGCGGAGATCCTCGATCCTCTTGGCAAAGGACTCTTCCGTTATCATGCCCACGCGGGAATGGCGCTCGAACTCCTTGAACGCGCCTCGCTCGAAGGCCTTGATAACCTCTTCGTCAAAGGGATCGGGCATGACGATGTAGCCGCGCTGCTTGAGCATCTGGGCCTTCTTGAGATCCGGAATCTTCACCTCGCCGCCGATATCCTTGGCGCCCTGGCCCCATTTGAGCTCCACGCACTCAACACCGAGCTTCTCGATCGCGTATTCCTGGCCGCCCAGGCGCGTGTCTTCGATATTGGCCTGGACCACGATCGCACCGTAACCGTCGCGCTGGTACCTGCGGTAGAGCTCGACCCTTCGCTTGAGATCCACGGTGTCGACAGCACGGCCGTCCTTGAGGACCGTCTCCGGGTCCATGCCCACCAC
>JAKPQM010000089.1 GCA_029546925.1 Actinomycetes bacterium | reverse complement strand
CGTTGCTCTTCCCTGGTTGGAGCTACGCGCCGACCTTCTCGCTGCCTTCGGTCTGCGGCTTCGGCGAGCACCTGCTCGTGCTCCTGTTCATC
Source organism: Actinomycetes bacterium (assembly GCA_029546925.1). Taxonomy (GTDB): domain Bacteria; phylum Actinomycetota; class Coriobacteriia; order Coriobacteriales; family Atopobiaceae; genus RUG721. The sequence goes on along the minus strand of JAKPQM010000089.1, from coordinate 12,235 downwards.
ATCATGAAGCTGCGCGATAAGAGCATCCGCCCCACCTTCGACCGGCTCTGGCAGCCGCTCGTGTTCACGGGCATCTACGTTGCCGCCGTCTATCCCTTCAATTCGAGGTACGGCACCAACTTCGCCTTCGTCAATTGGGCGCCCTACGGCACGCCGCTCGCCCTGTGGGACGAGATGTGCGGAAACCCCGGCTATATAGTTATCTACGTGCTGGTGTTCATCGGCCTCGAGGTCGCGCTCTTTTGGCCGTGGCGCACCATGAGCGCGAAGAAAGCTGGCTAGCGCCTGTGCCGAGCTTGCTCGATCCCCGCAGCTATGAATTCCCGTAGCGTCATGCTCTTGACGGGAGAACTCGCAAACACAACCGTATCGCGCGTGATGATGGAGTCAGCATCGTTGAGCTCGGCGCTTGAACGCACGAGCCCATCTTCGAAGTCGGCCTCGTTTGAGAGAAGCGCATCAAGGCGCTCCTTGCATCCCAAGGGACCGATAGACAGCAGCCCCGTCTGCCGCTGCACCGCTTTGCGCGCCGCAGGCTCCGAGCAGCGCTTCCCCATGATGTAAGTACACGTCTTTGAAAGAAGCAGGCGCAGCTATCCCCCTACCACCCCCTGCTCGTGCACGCAATTTTAGCCAAGTGGCGAAATATTCCGCTTTTATGCCGAATCCGGGTCTTGAATCATCATCGGGCAAAAAGAGCATCTATGTTTCGGCAGGTAGATGGGGGCAGAATTGAAACCCTGCTTTTTCTGAGACCCGGATTCGGCATAAAAGCGGAATATTTCGCCATCTGGGCGTTTTCACGTGACACTGGCTCCCGTCGGGAACCCCGCCCACCCTAGAACGAGGTATGCGGCAATCCCGGCTGGGTGATCGCCTATGCGCTGGCATCCGTGCTGCTCGAGCTTGCGCCCTGCTGTTGCGCAGCAGCGGTAACCGCTTGGTAGACGGCCTGATAGCTCGCATCGGCCACGCGCGAGAGCGCCGCGACCGAGGTGTACTCGGGATAGATGCGCACCTCTCCCGTAGGCAGCACGACGCGCTTGGCAAGCGCCGTGCCATATGGCGTCTCGATCGGAACCTCCTCGCGCGGCAGCGCCGTGCGATCCATCCTCATGCGGCGGATGCCGATAGTCGTAGTGTCCTCGAAGATGATCTGCTCGAGCACCGGGATGTCCGCACCGCTGCACAGCACCTCGAGCTGGTAGCCGGGACGGTTCTTCTTCATGAAGCAGGGCAGGAAATGCGCCTCGCGGGCGCCGACGCGCAGGAGACGGTCGAGCACGTGGCCGAGCGCCTCGCCCGGGCAATCGTCGACCTCGGTCTCGAGCTTCCAGAGGTCGGCGGGCGCCTCGGCGGGACCTCCGGCAGACGCGGCCTCCTCGATGATGAAGGCGCGCAGCACGCTCGGCGGATCATAGGAGCGCTTGCCGGCACCGCAGCCGATGGCCGAGACGGTATAGCTCGCGGGGAGCGCGGTTTTGGTCCGCGTGGCAGCCACGAGCGCGGCGCCCGTGGGCGTGACGAGCTCGCCCTTGCGACCCGTGGGAGCGAGCGCGATGCCATGGGCTGCGCAGATGTTGGCCACGGCGGGAACGGGAATGGGGATGAGGCCGTGGGCGGTGTTGATGCGGCCCTCCCCCTCCGCGAGCGGCGAGACGATCACATCGCCCACACCGAGTGCATCGAGGCACCATGCCGCCGCAGCGATGTCGACGATGGAATCGATGGCGCCCACCTCGTGGAAATGCACCTCGTCTTTAGAGGTTCCATGAGCCCGTGCCTCAGCCTCGGCAAGGATGTCGAAGGAGCGTGCGGCGATAGCCTTCGCGCCGCCGCTCAGCGCAGACCCCTCGATGATGGCGAGGCACTCGGCGAGGCCGCGGTGTGCGTGATGGTGGTGCCCGTGCCCATGCTCGTGCCCGTGGTCGCCGGAATCGCCGTAGAGCCAGTCCATATCGTGGTCGCGGTTCTCGTGCTCCTCGTCGGGCACCACGGCGAAGTCGCAGGCGGCAAGCGAGCCCGCCATCACGCGGGAGATGCGGATCTCGTAGCCGTCGAGCGGCAGCGTCGACAGCGCCGCGCGCAAACCGTCCTCATCCGCGCCCAGATCGAGCAGGGCCGCGACGAGCATGTCGCCCGCGATACCCGTCCCGCATTCGAGATAGAGCGTCTTGCCCATGGCCTAGTCCCCCTCGTGCGCGCAACGCGCATGATCGATGAGCGCAGCCTGGTAACCCGCGCCGAAACCGTTGTCGATATTGACGACCGAGACCCCGCTGGCACAGGAATTGAGCATGGCGAGCAGGGCTGCCACCCCTTCCAGAGAGGCCCCGTAGCCCACGCTTGTGGGGCATGCGATGACGGGGCAGGCGGCAAGGCCTCCCACCACGCTCGCGAGCGCGCCCTCCATGCCGGCCACAGCCACGATGGCGGAAGCCCCCGCGATATCGTCGAGATGGGCGAGCAGGCGGTGGAGCCCCGCCACGCCCGCATCGTAGACGCGCACCACCCTGCTCCCGAGCATCTCTGCGGTTATCGCCGCCTCCTCAGCAGCATAGAGGTCGCTCGTACCTGCGCAGATCACAAGCACGTAGGCGTTTCCATCTGCTTCGGGCGGCGCACCGTAGACGCCCATGGAGCATGAGGCATGATAGGTGAAGCCGGCGGCGATCTTTGGGTCGAGCAGCCTGCGGAGCTCATGCTCCTTCTCGGCGGAGAGGCGCGAGACCATCACGCGCGTCTCGCCGGCCCCGACAAGGGCGGCAAGGATGCCGGCGATCTGATCGGCTGTTTTACCGGCTCCGTAGATGACCTCGGAGGTGCCTTGGCGCAGCCCCCGATGGAGGTCGGGCTTGGCATAGCCCAGATCGACGAACGGCTGGTTGGCAAGGCGGGCTGCGGCCTCATCGACCGACAGGGTACCCTTGGCAACCTCGTCAAGCAGAGTGTGGACGTCCCTACGCTCCATAGCGCCCCTCTTCGGCTCCGATGTCCTCCTGCCCCATTATACTCGCGCCCATCAAGAGCCTGAGAAGCTACACTAAAGAGCGTAACAATCTCGAGAAGGGACGTTTTATGCCGGATGAGCTGCTGAAAGCACGCATCGATGCCTACGTTGACGAGGTCTGGGATGATGCGGTCAAGGACATGGCCTACCTCATCGCCGTCGAATCCGTCGAGGATCTCGACCATGCGGCACCCGATGCGCCCTACGGTCCTGCATCCGCAGAGGCGCTGCGCCGTGCGCTCGAGATCTCCGAGCGTCTTGGGCTCGTCCCCACCAACTGCAACGGACACATCGGCTTCTCCGACCTTGTCGGCGAGAGCGGCACCCAGATCGCGACCATCGCCCACGTGGACATCGTGCCGCTGGGCCTGGGCTGGAACTACCCGCCCCTCGAGGTGACCCGCGACCGCGGCTTCCTCATCGGCCGCGGCATCCAAGATGACAAGGGCCCCTACATCCTCTCGCTCTATGCAGCCCATTTCTTCGCGAGGCAGGTTGCCGAAACAGGCAAGAAATTGCCTTATACCCTGCGCTGCATCGCCGGCTGCAACGAGGAGACGGGCATGGCCGACGTGGACTGGTACCTCGAGCGCTACCCCGCGCCCGCCTTCTGCTTCACGCCCGATGCCGACTTCCCGCTCATCTGCGGCGAGAAGGGCGTCTACCATGGCAAGTTCACGAGCAAGCCGGGCCTTGCGGGCGGCGCACTCGAATCGATCGCCGGCGGCACCGTGCCCAACGCCATCCCCGGCCGTGCGGAAGCCGTCGTGGCCGTTGCCGCAGATACGCTGCCTGCGCAGGAGCACATCTTTCTCGAAGCGCTCGACGGAGGCCGCGCCCGCATCGTCGCCACGGGCAAGGGCGGCCATGCCTCCCTGCCGGCAGGCACCGAGAACGCCATCGACATGCTGGCCGGCTATCTTGCGGCCAACATCGAGCTTACCGACGATCAGGCGGTCTTCTTCTCCCTCGTGAAGGCGGCCGCCTCCGCCTCGGACGGCTCCGCCCTCGGCATCGCCTGCGCAGATGACAAGTTCGGCCCCCTCACCGCGATCGGCGGCACCATCGCCACACAGGAGGATGGCAGCATCGCGCAGACCATCGATGTGCGCTACCCCGCCTCCATTACGGGAGAGGAGATCACACGCCGCATGGCCGAGCTCGCCGAAGCGCATGGTGCTTCCTATGAGCTCATGGACGATGCCGTGCCCTTCTACATCGAGCCCACGAGCCCCGAGATCTCCGCGCTGCTCGCCACATACCGCGAGTACACGGGCAGCAGGGAAGCGCCGCTGGTCATCGGCGGCGGTACCTACGCTCGGCACTTCCCACGCGCCTGTGCCTTCGGCCCCGACGAGCCGCTCGTCGCCAATCCCGCGTGGGTAGGCGGCGAGCATGGCCCGGATGAGGGCATCGCCGAGGAACGGCTCAGGTGCGCCCTCAAGATCTACATCCTCTCGATCGCGCGCCTCATGGAGCTCGACCTCTCATGAATGCGGCCCAGGCTAAATTGGAAGCCTTGCAATCTGCGCTCTCCGACATGGGCAGCGTGGCCGTCGCATTCTCGGGAGGGGTGGATTCCGCGCTTCTTTTGGATGTTGCCCACGAGGTGCTGGGCGCTCGCGTGCGTGCGCTCACAGCCCGCATCCGCTCGATGCCCGAGGCCGAGCTTGCCGGGACGCGTGCGTTCTGCGCCGAGCGCGGTATCCGCCATATCATCATCGAGCAGGACGAACTCGCCATCGAGGGCTTCGCCGAGAATCCGCCCGATCGCTGCTACATCTGCAAGAAAGCCCTCTTCTCGAAGATGCTCGAGATTGCCGCGGCAGAAGGATGCTCTGTTCTCGTCGATGGCTCCAACACCGATGACGAGGGCGATTACCGCCCCGGCATGCAGGCGCTCGCGGAGCTGGGCATCATAAGCCCGCTGCGCGCGGCGGGCCTCGCCAAGGCGGATATCCGCGCACTCAGCCGCGAGCGCGGGCTTGCGACATGGGACAAGCCCTCGGCGGCATGCCTCTCGTCGCGCATCCCCTACGGCGAAGCTATCACACCCGAGAAGCTCGCACGCATAGAGGCGGCTGAGGATTACCTGCACGCCCTCGGTTTCCCGCACGTGCGCGTGCGCAGCCACGGCAACTTGGCACGCATCGAGCTCCCTGTTGAAGATATCGAGCGGGCGGCGGGTTTCCGCAGGGAGATTCCCGCGCAGTTCAAGCAGCTGGGGTTCGCCTATATCGCGCTCGACCTCGAGGGATTCCGCTCGGGCAGCATGAACGAGATCCTGTAGCCGAGCATCGGCAATGCTTCGGACGGGGGGCGTGGCTGCACACACTGGGGACTGCACACGGGGGACGGTCCTTCCTGTGCATTTTGGATGCACAGGAAGGACCGTCCCCCGTGTGCAGTCCCCAGTGTGTGCAGCCACGCCCCCCGTCCGAAGCCGTCCTCCGTCAGCCGGCCATCGTCGAAAGCTCGGCCATGATCGCAGGTGTGTCGATACCCTGCGGGCAGCTGTCCACGCAGAGCCCGCAGCCGATGCAATCCTCGGGATGCCCGCCCTCGAGCTGCGCGATCTTGGCGAGCGAAGTCTGCGAACCCATCTTGACCTTGTTGTAGAGCTCGAGCACGGCGGGGATGTCGATCCCCGCAGGACATCCTTCGGTGCAGTAGCGGCATCCCGTGCAGGGAACGGAGATCTCGGCATGGAACGCATCGCGCGCATGCTCGAGCACCGCAAGGTCATCTGCCGAGAGCGTCCCGCCCGCAGAGAAGGTCGCCACGTTGTCGAGCACCTGCTCCACGGTCGTCATACCCGAGAGCACGGTCTGCACCTGCGGAAGCGAGCGCACCCAGCGCATAGCCCAGCTCGCGATGGACCAATCGGGATGCGCATCTTGGAGCAGGGCGTTCGCGTGCGGGGTGAGCGAGGCGAGGCGGCCGCCGCGCACGGGCTCCATCACGATGACGGGAAGACCCGCCCCCGTGATGATGTCGTATTCCTCGTGCGCGGTGGAGTACTTCCAGTCGAGGTAGTTGAGCTGGATCTGCACGAACTCCCAATCGCCTGCGGCGAGGAAGCGCCTCAGGTTGGAGGGCGCCGCGTGGCTCGAGAAACCCAGATAGCGGATACGCCCAGCTGCGCGCTGCTCCATAAGATAGTCGATGCAGCCGCTCGCGAGGTAATCATCGATGGTGTTATCCATCACCGCGTGGACAAGATAGAAATCAAGATAATCGGTCTGAAGACGCTCGAGCTGCGTCTCGAACACGAAGCGGTAATCGGGATTGGCGTGGATGTGGAACTTGGTCGCGATGTTGAAGGAGCCGCGCGGATGGCGGGACACGAGGGCTTTGCCCACGAATTCCTCCGATGTCCCCTCGTGATAGGGCCACGCCGTATCGAAATAGGTTATGCCGTTATCGTATGCGCAATCGATGACCTCCTCGGCACGCGCATAATCGATAGGCGCACCGTCCTTGCCATCGATGCGGGGCAGGCGCATGGTACCCATGCCCAGCCGCGAGATCCTGCCGCCTTGGAATTCCCTATACTCCATGATTCCCCCTCTTGAACCAGGCCAGCCGATCATGGCAGCGCCCTCTCCAGATACCGCTTTGCCCTATTTACGGCCGTATTCCCCCCTGTATCTGTCTTTGAGCTTGAGATCGGAGTCGAGCGGACCGTCGTCCGAGAGATATCTATCCACGTTGAACGGTTGGAATGGGTGGGCGGGCTTCGCCGGACCGCCGTAGACAGCCCGGCCGAATCCCAGCAGAAGGGCATAGAGCGGTTCCGCGAGCAGCAGCGCGGCAGCTGCGGGGATATCCTTCCCGAACGCCGCCGACAGCCTGAAGCAGTGATACGCGTAGAAGAAGAGCGCAAGCGCCATAGCAAGCGATGCGACCTGCGCGAACACGATACCGAGGATAAGCGATGCGGCGTAGGCGGCGAAGAGCATGGTGCCCGCTCCGCTGACCTTGAAGGCCGTGAAAACGTTGAGCGCGGGGGCGAACGCCTTGGCGCGAGGCTCCCCCGCCTTGGCGAACACGCCCGCATAGCCGACCGAGCAGAGCAAAAACAGCACACCGGCCACGATCCGGGCCACGGGCGTTCCGAGCGCCTGGCCGAAAGCGGAGCCGGGCACCAGCAGCCTCACGATGAGCATCAGGTACATGGATTCATCCCAAAGCGCCGGTCGAGAGCGCCGCGAGAAGCGCGCCCATCACAGCTGCAGCCGCAAGGCCGATGACGATCAAGGCGCCTCGTTTGATCGCACGCGTCATACGCACCGACGAGGCGCGCTGGTAGCGCCCGAGCGAATACTCGTCACGTGAGAAGGGCTGGTAGTCCGGCTTGCTCAGCGTGTCGCGGCGCAGCGTGGATTTGCCCGTGCGGGCATGGGCGTTCTTGCGGGCGATCATCATCCGATCGACGGGACCATATGAACCGAAGGCGCTCACGATCGACTCCTGTCCGTGTAAGCTGCATGCGCAACCGATGAGGGCATGTGTGCAGGCCCGCTCCGCTATCCGAGGACGATGCCGCCCAGCCAGCCCCAGCGCGGGGTCGAGGTGACGCCGTACTCGCTGATCCACGATGAGAGGCTCTGCGTTATCACATACCCGCTCGCACTGTGGCGCACGAGTCCGTTGCCGATGTAGATGCCGATATGGCCGTAGAGGATGGCGGCATAGGAATACGGCTCGGTGGGGACGGCGATGATCATGCCCGGCTGGATCGCAGACAGGTCGGACGTGTAGCAGTAGGCCCAGTACATGTCGCAGGCATTGCCGTAGATGGCGCCGACACCGGCGTTCACGAAGACGTTGGTCACCCATGCGGCGCAGAAGCCGACACCTGCGGAAGGCGTCCACGACGCCGCATCGATAACCGCGCTCTGCGAACCCGTGGCACCCGCAGAAGGAGTCACCGTCCCGGAGTAGGTGCCTGCCGCGAGAGCGGCCTGACGCTCGCGTTCGAGGCGTTCCGCCTCCTCTTTAGCCGCCAGAATCTCGGCATCTCGCTGTTCGATGAGGGCTTTGACCTCGTCGTCCAAATCATTCAGGACGTTTTGGACTTCCGCCTGCTTCTCTTGGAGCGCCTTGAGCTCATCCTCCTGCTGCTGGCGCAGGTTCTCGAGCTCTTTCTGCTGCTCCTCGAGGTTGCGCTTGTCCTGCTCGAGGGCTTCCTTATCTGCCTTGATGCTCTCGATCATATCGCGATCGGCCGCGGTGATCTTGTCAAGGTAGTAGATATTGGATGTGAGCTCGTCGAAGGAGGTGGCGGAGAGGAGCAGGTCGAGCATGCCCTGGTTGCCCGACTTGTAGGCGCTCGACATGCGCGCGCCGAGACGCTCCTGCTTGCGCTCGATCTCGCGCTGCTTGCGCTCGATCTCCTGCTCGAGGGCCTCGATCTCCTTGGTAACGCGCTCGATCTCGTCGAGCGTCTTGGAATGCTGCGAGGCGAGATCGGCGTATTCCTGACCGATGCGGTCAAGTTCGGCCGCGACCTCGTCATAGCGCGCTTGGGCGGCTTCGAGGGCAGCCACGGTCTCCTCGCTCGCCTCGAACTCATCATCCGCGCGGGCGAGACGGGGTGCAGCAGCCAGCACGGCGCCGGTCCCCATAAGGAGGCGCAGCGCATCTCGTCTGGTAACCGTGCGCGGAGAAAGGAGGCGCGCACTGCCTTTGTCTGGGTGCCTTCCGGCCATTCGGACTCCCTGTAACGTTTAGGATGCATTAACAGACGCCTACAATTCTATCGCAAATATCGGCCCATGTGCGAAATACACATCAGCTCGATGTGGAAGGCAGGGTATCATTAGCCCATAAAACATGACCGATCAGGAGAAATGCAGCGCCATGGCTTGGTATACCGTCGAGAAGAGCAAGCTGAGATGGCGCTGGCGTCTCGAGCATTTCCTGATAGCGCTGGCACTCATATTCCTCGAGATCGCGTTCAAATTCGCGACCGGCTCGTCGCCCTACCCCGCCGTCATCCCCATCGTCCTGCTCTCGCTTGCCATCGGCCTCGCCTTGGAGTTTATCGTCTCGCTCCTGCCGCCTTTGGCGGCCTCTCTCCTGCGCCGCCTCCTTATCGGCGTGCTCGGCATCATCTTCGGCATCGAGTACTTCGTCTTCCGCGAGTTCAAGGTCTTCTACGACGTCAAGACGGTCCTAAGCGGGGCCGGCGATGCCGCAGGCCAGTTCAAGGGCGAGATCGCACAACTCGTCTTCTCGTTCTCGGGCATCATCCTCATCATCATCTTCCTGCTGCCCTTCGCACTCTCGTGGTGCGTGCCCATCGATACGGGTGCGGACAAGCGCGAGAAGAGGTGGCCCGCACTTGTCATGGCGGGCTCCTCGCTCGCCATCTGCCTGGCGGCGCTCCTTGCCATGGGGCCGTTCGGCGAGACCTTCTTCGTGCGCTACAACTTCCAGACCTCCGTGCCCAACTTCGGCCTTGCGACCAGCCTCATCAAGGACGTGCACGCCGCCAGGACCAGCTCTGCGACCGAGCGCGAGTTCGATATCGAACGTGAGGCGAGCATTCCCGCAATCGTATCGCAGGCAGGCAGGAACATCGCTCCGCTGCTCTTCCGTGTGGTCGGGGAGCACATCGACACCGACAGCTTCGGACCCAACATGATGAGCATCGACTTCGCATCGCTCTCCGGCGACTTCGAATATACCGACGCCTACGTGCAGTCGCTCACGCCCACATCGCGCAACGCCATGACGGGCATCTTCAGGGGCTACAACCTCATCTTCATCTCCGCAGAGGCCTTCTCGGAAGAGGCGATCCGCGAGGATATCACGCCCACGCTCTACCGCCTTGCCACCAACGGCATCCAGTTCACCGACTACTACCAGTTCGCGGGCGCAGGCACCACGGGCGGCGAGTGCGCCAACATCTTCGGTTGCCTTGCCACCGAGGGCGGCGACTCGGTCAAGGGCAAAGCCTACGATAACAACTACTTCACCATGGGCAACGTCCTCAATCGCCTCGGGTACAACGGCTGGGCATTCCACAACAACACCTACACCTATTACGATCGCGACATCACCCACGAGAACCTCGGGTACAACAACGGTTTCATGGGCTATGGCAACGGCATGGAGCAGTGGGTGGAGTGGCAATGGCCCGAATCCGACCTCGAGATGATGCAGGGCACCTTCGATAACCTCTACGGCGATGCCGAGCCCTTCAACGTCTACTACATGTCCGTCTCCGGCCACGGCGGCTACTCGTGGAGCGGCAATATGATGTCGTACAAGAACTACGAGGTCGTCGAGGCGGCACAGCTCGACTATTCCGAGACGGTCCAAGCCTACCTCGCTGCCAACGTGGAGCTCGACCGCGGCCTGGGCTACCTCGTCGAGCAACTCGAGGAACGCGGCATGGCGGACCGCACCGTCATCGTCATCAGCTCCGACCACTTCCCCTACGGCCTCGATTCCGACGGCTCGCTCAACTATCTCTCCGAACTCTATGGCTTCGACGTCGAGAACAACATCCAACGCGACCACAACCGCCTGATCATCTGGTCGGGCAGCCTCGAGGATGCGGATCCCATCGTGGTGGACGACCCGGTCTCGGCAGTCGATATCCTGCCCACCCTCCTGAACCTTTTCGGCGCAGAGTGGGATTCGCGCCTGCTCCCCGGCCGCGATGTCTTCTCGGAGGCCCAGCCGGTTGCCTTCAACCTCTCCTACGATTGGGTGAGCGACCTGGGCGTCTACTTCGCCGACACCAGCACCTTCATACCGCGCGAGAACGCGACGATTCCCGACGGCTATGTGGAGGCAACCACCCGCTACGTCGAGAACAAGGTCAATTTCTGCGCGGTGCTTCTGGAGTATGACTACTACGGCCATCTTTTCGGTGAGGCGGGCAACGTGCAGGATGTGCATGACGCGGGCAGGGAGAACTACGTGCCGCCCCGCAGCTCGAACGATGATGGGTAAGGGAAGGCGCCTGCCCGGCAGCTGACGCAGCGATAGGGGGCCCGCGTCCACGCCGAACATGCCGTTTTAGGCCACGAGAAGGCCCCTGTCCACGCAATGCTGCGGATAGGGGCATCTTGATGCCGGCTATTGTGCGGATACGGGTCTTCCGGTGCCAAGGGCGTCGGCGATCCCCTCGGTACAGGGGAGCGGGCACGCCCGCCCGATTCAGCCGAACAGCTCGCGGTCTATGGCATCGAGCTCCTCGGGGACATGCGAGAGGTCGCAGCCGAACTGATCGGCGATAGCCTCCGCTTGGGCGCGGCGAAGGCCTGCCAAGGCGTCTTCTCCCCTATCCTCATAGACATCCGCGACACGATCGAGGGCATAGCCCACGTACGCCGCGAGGCCCTCGCCCATACCCGAGAGCGCCATGAGCTGGACGAGGCTCTGCGGCGCAAGGATCGATGCCGTATCGGGATCGAGCTCGAGGAGCTCGGCCACGGCACGCTCGACCTCGGCGCACGCCTCCCCATCCTTCTCGAGGACGGCAGCGCGCAGGGCACGGGAGAGCATCTCGACGAAGCGTATGATGATGTCGAGCAGGTAGTCGCGCTGCAGCATCACGAGACCCCCTGGGGCGGCACGACGCCGAGGTGGTTGAACGCCGCGAGCGTTGCCATGCGGCCCTGCGGGGTGCGCACCATGAGGCCGCGCTGCATGAGATAGGGCTCGTAAACGTCTTCGAGCGTTGAGGGATCTTCGGAGACGGCGCTCGCGATGGTGGAAAGGCCCACGGGACGGCCGCGGAACGTCTCGCAGAGGGCGTGCAGGATCTTGAGGTCCATGGAATCCAAGCCCAGCTCGTCGATCTCGAAGAACTTGAGCGCGGTGGCGGAGAGCGGCGCATCGATGGTGCCATCGCCACGGACCTGCGCATAATCGCGCACGCGCTTGAGCAGGCGGTTGGCGAGGCGCGGCGTGCCGCGGCTGCGCGATGCGATCTCGAGGGCACCCTCCGCATCGACGGGAACGTCGAGCAGCCTCGCGGAGCGCCGAACGATCTGGGCGAGCTCCTCGGTGGAGTAGTAGTCCAGACGATAGGAGATGCCGAAACGATCGCGCAAAGGACCGGTGAGGAGGCCCGTGCGCGTGGTGGCGCCGATGAGCGTGAAGCGGGGCAGGTCGAGGCGGATGGAGCGGGCTGCAGGACCCTTGCCGATGATGATATCGAGGAAGAAGTCCTCCATAGCCGGATAGAGCACTTCCTCGACC
>JAKPQM010000138.1 GCA_029546925.1 Actinomycetes bacterium | reverse complement strand
TTCCGATCTGAGCTCTGCGTGATGAGGCGGATGTTGATGCCCTCCTCGCCGAGAGCGCCGAAGATCTTGCCCGAAGTGCCGGAGCGCTTGGGCATATTGCGGCCGACCACGGAGATAAGAGCCAGTTTATCGATCACGGTGACGTTATCGGGCGCGATCTCCTTACGGATATCGGAGACGATCTGGTAGATGCTGTCCTTGACGTCGGCGCCGTTCACAACCACGCCGAACGAGTCGACGCCCGTGGGGATATGCTCGATCGAGATGCCGTAGCGCTCGAAGATCGTGAGGACCTTGCGCACGATGCCGATCTCGTTGGACATGTGCGCCTTCTGGATATGCACCGATAGGAAGTCGCGCTTGCCCGCGATGCCGGTGATGAGGTGCTCGTCGACATCGGAATCTGCGGTCTCGCGGATGATGGTGCCCGCATCATCGGGCCGGTTCGTATTCTTGATCTGGATGGGGATATTGGACTCGCGCACGGGAAAGATGGCCTCTTCCTGCAGGACCGAGGCACCCATGTAGGAGAGCTCGCGCATCTCGTCGAAGGTGATGCGGCGGATGGAACGGGGATTCTCGATGATGTGGGGATCGGCGGAGAGGAAGCCCGAGACGTCGGTCCAGTTCTCATAGAGCCCGGCGTCGAGGCAGCGCGCGAGGATGGCACCGGTGATATCGCCGCCGCCGCGCTGGAAGAGCTTGATGGAGCCGTCGACGGTCGCACCGTAGAAACCCGGGAACACGAACGTGCCCTGGCGCTGCACGGCCTCCTTGAGGCGCAATGCCGTGCGCTCGAGATCGACGGTACCGTTATGGTGGAAGATCATCACGTCGGCGGCATCGACGAAAGGCATGCCCAGATAGTCGGCTAGGATACGTGCCGTGAACCACTCGCCGCGCGAGACGACATATTCGGGCGAATGCTTGGAGATGTCATCCGCAAAGGAATCGAACTTCTCGGCGACGGGCCAGGCGATGCCCAGCTCATCGGCAATCCCGACGAACCGCGCCTTGATGGTATCGAGGAGCTGCGTGCAGTCCACGTGATACGTCACATGGGCATTCGCTAAGAGCAGCAGGTCGGTGATCTTGTTGTCGGACGAATCGCGTTTGCCTACCGCCGATACCACGACGAAGCGGCGGTCGGGATCGGCTTCGACGATCTCCTTGACGCGTCTGAACTGGCTTGCGGAGGCGACGCTCGAGCCTCCGAATTTGCAGATCTTGATCACGGGGGCCTCCTAGCTGAGAGCAGCCATGAAGGCGCTCGGGTCTTTGGACAGTACATGGTCGAGCACGCTGCGCGCGGTCTCGGCGCTTGCCGCGCGCAAAAGCCAGCGGCGTTCGCCAAGCGGTTCGGCACCCTCGGGAGCAACGTTCGAGCGGAAGCGGTAATCGCCCGTCAGGAGCGAGGGATCGTAATCGAGCTGGGTATCGAAATGGTAGCTGGGGCGGATGCCCGAGATGCAATCGAGGACATCCTGGACGATGGCGTTGCCGGTGGGCAGCATCCCTGCGCCCTGGCCGTAGAACTTGAGCTCGCCGATGGTCTCGCCCACGAGCGTGACGAGGTTGAAGTTGGCGGGTACGTGTGCTTCGAGCGAGTCTTCGGGAAGTGCCACCGGCTCGACGGCAACCGCATAGCGTCCGTCCCGGCATACGCCGCGTCCCAAAAGCTTCACCACGCAACCCTCGGCGGCGAACGCCTCCAAGTCGGCTTTGGTGATGGTACGGATGCCGCTCACGGGCAGGCTATGGATGCAATTCACGTCGAAGGCGACCGATGCGGAGATGATGGTCTTGTTCTTGACGTCGATGCCGTCGATGTCGGCGGAGGGATCATGCTCGGCATAGCCCAACTCCTGGGCCCGGGCGAGCGCCTCTCCGAAATCGGAACCGTCTTTGAGCATGGCATCGATGATGAAGTTGGACGTCCCGTTCATGATGCCCGAGAATGATGAGATGGCATCGATGCGGCGAGCCTTCTCGATGGAGGCGATCCAGGGGATGCCGCCGCCCGTGGATGCCTCGATGAAAAAGCCCACGCGGTGCTCATCGGCAAGCGAGACGAACTCGCCGAAATGGGCGGCGACAACCGCCTTGTTAGACGTGATGACGTGCTTGCCAGCCGAGAGCGAGCGGGCGATGAAGCTGCGAGCGGGTTCGATGCCGCCCATGCACTCGACGACCACCTCGATGGATGGGTCGCCGACGATCTCGTCGAAGGATGCGGTCATGCGCCCGTCGACCAAGCGGTCGGGCAGCTCGAGGATGCGCGTCACGGCGCAGCCATCCAACTGCGCGGAGATGATCGTGTCGACGCCCTTGCCGACGGTCCCATATCCCAAAATGGCGATATCCATGCCCATCCAATCTTTCATGTCTGTATCAACATCGAGCCTCCCATCGCTGGGAAGCTATGATACTTACGTCAACGAAAGGCGTTTCACAAGGATGTGATGACACCGTGGGAACTTTGTACCACAGCACGCGCTCATGTGAGCGATCTGTAACAGGAAAGTTCGCAATACGCACGGGCATCGCGTCCGATGGCGGCCTCTACGTGCGCGATGATCTTCCCGAGAAGGCTCTCGACCTCACGAGGGTCTGCGGTCAGACCTTTCAGGAGACCGCGCTGGAGGTGCTCTCCGCGCTCTTCGAGGATTTCTCGCCCGAGGAGCTCGAGAGCTGCGTGTCGCAGGCGTACGGCGAGGCCTTCGACGACGCGCGCATCGTACCCGTAGAGAAGCTCGGCGCCGATTATATGCTCGAGCTCTTCCATGGCCCCACCTGCGCCTTCAAAGACATGGCACTCCAAATACTCCCCCACCTCATGATCTGCTCGCGCGAGCGCAGCGACGACAAGATCCTCGTGCTCACCGCCACCTCCGGCGACACGGGCAAGGCCGCGCTTGCCGGCTTCGCCGGCATCGGCAACATCGGCATCTGCGTGTTCTTCCCCTACCAGAAGGTTTCCGATATCCAAGAGCTGCAGATGGTCTGCCAGAAGGGCGCCAACGTGGGGGTCTGCGCCGTGCGCGGCACCTTCGACGATGCGCAGACGGGCGTGAAGCGGATCTTCTGCGACGCCGGCCTCATCGAGCGCCTCTCCGCCCGAGGTATCTCGCTCTCGAGCGCGAACTCCATCAACATCGGCCGTCTCGTCCCCCAGATCAGCTACTATTTCGATGCTTACGCCCAGCTCGTCCGCTCCGATGCCCTGGTTCTAGGCGATGCGGTCGACTTCTTCGTCCCCACCGGGAATTTCGGCGATGTGCTTGCAGGCTACTATGCCAAGCTCATGGGGCTTCCCGTGGGCAAGCTCATCGTCGCCTCCAACGACAACAACGTCCTCACCGATTTCATCACCACCGGCACCTACGACCGCATGAGGGAGTTCAGGAAGACCATCTCGCCCTCGATGGACATCCTCGTGTCATCCAACCTCGAGCGCCTGCTCTACCACCTCTCGGATGGCGACTGCGCGTATGTGGCCTCGCTCATGGACCAGCTCGCCGCCGAGGGATCCTACACCGTGGACGATGAGCTCCTCTCCCGCATCCAAGATATCCTCGGCTGCGGATACGCCACCAACGCCGAGAGTACCGAGGCCATCCGCTACACCTTCGAGCGGACCGGCACCCTGATCGATCCCCACACGGCTGTAGGCAAGCACGTGATGGACGATATGCGCCCCGGAGGACGTCCCCGCATCCTGCTCGCCACCGCGAGCCCCTATAAATTCCCCGCCGATTGCCTGGCTGCGCTCGGCCGCGATGCCAGCGGCATGAGCGGCTTTGCGGCTATGGATGCGCTCGAGGACATCACGGGAACCGTTGCCCCCGGCTCGCTCTCGGCGCTACGCTCCATGGAGCGTCTCCACGACGATGTATGCAACATCGATGCGATGGCCGAGTTCGTCGACGCCGTCTCGAAGAGGGCGTTTGCATGATGGACACCCCCTCGCGAACCACGGTCCGCGTGAGCGTTCCTGCAACCTCGGCGAATCTCGGAGTGGGCTTCGATTGTTTGGGCATCGCACTCGATCTGAGGGCGGTATTTACCTTCGAGCTCTCCGACGAGCTCCTCATCGAAGGCTGCCCCCCGCATCTGGCGGGTCCCGACAACCTCGTGTGGACGAGCTATTGCGAGAGCTGTTCCGAACTCGGACGCGATCCTTTGCCGCTCCGCATCGCCGTCGACTCCCCCATCCCGATCACGGGCGGGCTCGGCTCGAGCTCCGCCTGCGTGATCGCCGGCATCATCGCCGCCCAGGTCTTCGTCGGGGATGGCTTCAACCGCGCCGAGACGCTCGCTGCGGCCATCGGGATCGAGGGGCATCCCGACAACGTGGCCCCCGCCCTGCTCGGCGGGCTCGTGAGCTCCTGCGTCACCGATAAGGAGACCCTCGCCATCCCCCATGCGATCTCCTCTATCTTCCATTACGTCGCCTTGGCACCATCCTACGAGGTGCGCACATCCGAGGCGCGGAAGGCGTTACCCGAGAGGTACCCCCTCGCAACCCTCGTCACCCAGATGGGGCGCTACGCGACGCTCATCAACGCGCTCGAGACGGGGAACGCCCCCTTGCTCGGAATCGCCTGCCACGATCTCGTACACGAGCCGTATCGGGCGAAGCTCATACCCGATTACGAACCGCTCAAAGCCTGTGCGCTGGAGAGCGGCGCGGCGGCGTTCACCATCTCCGGTTCGGGCTCGGCCATGCTCGCGATCTGCGAGGGGCGTGACCGCGCCGAGGCCGTCGCCGAATCGATCCACGGACTCATGCCAGGTCTCTGGCTCCAACTCCTCCCCGTCGATACGCGGGGAACGATTGTAGAGGTGAAGCGATGAACATCTGCTGTTTGGATCTTGAAGGCGTGCTCGTTCCCGAAATCTGGATCGCTCTCGCCGATGCTTCGGGGATATCGGCGCTCACGCGCACCACGCGCGACGAGCCCGACTACGGCAAGCTCATGGCTTGGCGCATGGATATCCTCCGGGACCACGGCCTGGGACTTAAAGACATCCAGAAGGTCATCTCCACCATCGATCCCCTGCCCGGATCCAAGGAGTTCCTCGATAGCCTGCGCGAGAAGTCCCAGGTCATCATCATCTCCGATACCTTCGAGGAGTTCGCCCAGCCGCTCATGGGCAAGCTCGGCTGGCCGACCATCTTCTGCAACGCGCTGGAGATAGACGAGGACGGCATGCTTGCAGGAGTCCGCATGCGCTGCTCCAATTCCAAGCTGGAAACCGTGCGCGGGCTCCACGCCATTGGCTTCGAGACCATCGCCACCGGCGACTCCTACAACGACCTCGCCATGATCCGGGCGAGCAAGGCAGGCTTCCTCTTCCGCACGACCGAGGCCATCAAGGCCGATAATCCCGATCTGGCCGCCTACGAGACCTACGAGGAGCTGCTCGCCGCATTCGAGAGCAATCTGTAACGTGCTGGCGAGACGAGCGGCTACGAGCTGTCGTCTGCCGCTCTGCCCGGTCCGCTGCGCGGCCCGATCTATAGCCGTGGCGCCAGAAGAGCCTCGTCCACAGGAAACGTGCTTCGGGAAGGCCTGTATCCACGAAATCCTGTGGACAGGGGCTTTCCCGTGGCACGTTTCGATGCGCGGAGCGTGGACAGAGGCGGTTTGATGCCATGACCCGCTCCCCTATCCTGAACAGATCGGTTTCCACCTAAACCGCAGGAACTGATAGATCGGCAGGTGGCACCTGCAGGGATCCGCACGTCATCCACGGCGATGCATTCCCCTGAGGGACGTGTCCTACCCGCCGAGATAGGCCTTGCGGACGTCATCATCCTGCAGAAGATCCGCGCCGGATCCCTCCTTGACGACTTTGCCCGTCTCGAGGACGTAGGCGCGGTCGGCAATCGAGAGCGCAAGGCGGGCATTCTGCTCGACGAGCAGGATCGTCGTCCCCGCCTCATGGAGCACCTTGATGATGTCGAAGATCTCCTGCACGAGGATGGGCGCAAGACCCATCGACGGCTCATCGAGCATGAGCAGGCGCGGCTTGCTCATCAACGCGCGGCCCATGGCGAGCATCTGCTGCTCGCCACCCGAGAGCGTGCCTGCGCTCTGGAGCTTGCGTTCTCTCAGGCGCGGGAAGTGCTCGTAGACCATCCTGCGCGACTCCCGCGACTCATCATCGGAGCGTGAGAAGGCACCCATCTCGAGGTTCTCGCGAACCGTCATCTCGGTGAAGACGCGCCTCCCCTCGGGGCAGAGCGCGATGCCGCGACCGACCATCTTGTGGGCAGGGATGCCCACGATGCTCTCGCCATCGAACTCGATGGAGCCGGAGCTGGGTTTCAAAAGCCCCGCAATCGTGTTCAGCGTGGTGGATTTTCCCGCACCGTTGGCACCGATGAGGGTGACGATCTCGCCCTCGTCGACCTCGAACGATACGCCCTTGACCGCATGGATGGAGCCGTAGTGGACATGGAGGTCGCCGACCGCAAGCATTGCCATCCTCCTTACGCCTCCTTATCCTGGACGCCCAGATACGCCTCGATGACCTGGGGGTTGGCCTGGACCTGATCGGGCGTGCCCTTGGCGATGACCTTACCGAAGTTGAGCACGACGATACCCTCGCAGATACCCATGACAAGATCCATATCGTGCTCGATCAGAAGCACGGCGATCTGGAACTGGTCGCGGATCTTGATGATGTTGTCCATGAGGTCGGAGGTCTCGGACGGGTTCATGCCCGCAGCAGGCTCGTCGAGCAGCAGCACCTTGGGATTGGTCGCCAGCGCACGGACGATCTCGAGGCGGCGTTGCGCACCGTAGGGCAGGGAGCCGGCGATCACCTCGGCCTCATCCGCCATGCCGAACACGTCGAGCAGCTCGAGCGATTTCTTATGGAACTCCTGCTCGGCAAGCCAGTAGCGCGGAGCCCTGAAAATGCCCGACCACATACCGCACCTGACCTGATTGTGCAGGCCGATCATAACGTTCTCCTCGACGGAGAGCGACGAGAAGAGGCGGATGTTCTGGAAGGTGCGGGCGATGCCCAGCTGGCAGACCTTGTCGGTGGACATGTTGGCGGTGTCC
The DNA here is from genome assembly GCA_029546925.1 of Actinomycetes bacterium. Lineage (GTDB taxonomy): Bacteria > Actinomycetota > Coriobacteriia > Coriobacteriales > Atopobiaceae > RUG721. Next base: position 15,676 of record JAKPQM010000138.1, on the reverse strand, counting down.
ATGCCGTCGAGCAGGATGGTGCCGCGCGTGGGCTGGTAGACCTTGGTAAGCAGGTTGAAGACCGTGGTCTTGCCGGCCCCGTTGGGGCCGATGAGGCCGGCGATCTCGGTCTTCCCCACGGTAAGGTTGAAGTTCTCGACCGCTTGGAGGCCGCCGAAATCGATGCCGAGATGGCGGCACTCGAGCGCAGGCGTGAGATGGGCATCGCGCTCGGGAACGATGTAGTCGCTCGGCAGCGGAACCATCTTGGTGCCGACACGGCGCTTCTTCTCGGGTGCGCCCGTCGCGGCAGCCTGCTGCGCCTTATAGGTGCCCCTCCCCTCCGCAGCGCGGGCGGCCTTGCTCTCGGGGGTGGCCTTGGCCTCCTTCTTATCAGCCACTATGCTCGCCTCCCTCCGGATATTCGACTGCAGGCTCATCATCCGCATCTCTCCGCAGGCGGGCTTTGAGGGAATCGACGAACATCTTGAGGTGCGCGCTATTCGAGACGAGCATCACGGCGATGAGGACGATCGCATAGAGCAGCATGCGGTAATCCGCGATAGGACGGAGCGCTTCGGGCAGGATGGTGAGCACCGTGGCAGAGATGATGGAGCCGCGTATATTGCCCATGCCCCCCAGCACGACGAAGACGAGGACGAGGATCGAGGTGTTGAAGTCGAACTTCTTGGGCACGATGGACGAGTAGTTCATAGCATAGAGCGCACCGGCCATACCTGCGAGGAATGCGGAGACCACGAAGGCCATCATACGGTACTTGGTGGTGTTGATGCCCACCGATTCGGCGGCGATGCGGTTATCGCGCACGGCCATGATGGCGCGGCCCGAGCGGGAACGGATGAGGTTCAGGATGACGAGCAGCGAAAACACCACGAGGGCGAAGCCGATGACGAAGGTGGAGAGCTTCTCGATATCAACGGCCCCCTGCGGACCGTTGATGATGACCTTGCCGCCGTCCATGGCAAGCGCACCGACGCTCGTGAACGAGATATGGATGCCCTTGCCATCGATACCCACGTAGAGGTTGTTCAGGATGTTCTTGATGATCTCGCCGAACGCGAGCGTGACGATAGCCAGATAGTCGCCCTGCAGGCGCATGACCGGGATGCCGATCAAGAAGCCCGCGGCGCCGGCAAGGATGCCGCCGATGAGCATGGCGGTCAGGAGGCGCGGGATGGGGCCCCCGATGAAGCCCGTCAGCGCCGATGCGGCCACAACGCCCGCGAAGGCACCGATGCTCATGAAGCCCGCATGGCCGAGCGAGAGCTCGCCCGAGATGCCCACGACGAGATTGAGCGACATGGCCATGACGATATAGACGCAGATGGGGACGAGCTGCCCTCTGAGCGAGCTCGTGATAGCTCCGTTCATCAGCAGGAACTGCACGATGACGAAGGCCGCGACGACCAAGGCATAGGTGATGAGATCTGATTTGGATGCCTTGCCCATCTTCTTGATACGCTCGATCATGGCCATCGCCTACACCTTCACGTTCATGGGCTTGCCGAGGAGGCCGGAGGGGCGCACGAGCAGCACGACGATGAGCACGGCGAAGACGATGGCATCGGAGAACTGGGTGGATATATAGGCCTTGGCGAAGATCTCCGCCACGCCTAGGAGCAGGCCGCCGAGAAGCGCGCCCGGAATCGACCCTATGCCGCCCACGACGGCGGCGGTGAAGGCTTTGATGCCGGGCATTGCGCCCGTGGTGGGCATGAGCGTGGGATAGGCCGAGCAGAGCAGCACGCCCGCGATGGCGGCAAGGCCTGATCCGATGGCGAAGGTGAGCGAGATGGTCTTATCGACGTCGATGCCCATGAGCTGGGCGGCTCCCTTATCCTCGGAGCAGGCGCGCATGGCCTTGCCCATCTTCGTCCTGGTGGTGAACAGGGTGAGCCCCACCATGATGAGGATGTTGACGAGGACCGTCACGATGGAGACGGGCGAGATGATGAGCTGGCCCCCGAAGAGGCGCAGCGGTTCGGCTTGGATGACGCTCGGATAGACTTTGGGATCGCTCTTCCAGATGAGCAGGGCGAGGTTCTGGAGCAGGTAGCTCACACCGATGGCGGTGATGAGGACGTTGAGCGACGAGGCCTCGCGCAGCGGCTTATAGGCGAGCCGCTCGATGAGGATGCCGAGCAGCGTGCAGCCGCAGACCGCGATCAGGACGGCGAACAGCGGGTGGAGCCCCAGATAGACTATGGAGATGAAGCTTAGGTACCCGCCCACCATGATGACGTCGCCATGGGCGAAGTTCAGCATCTTCGCGATGCCATAGACCATGGTGTATCCAAGGGCGATGATGGCATAGACGCTGCCAAGGCTGATCCCATTCACGAGATTCGAGAGGAATCCCATCTACGCCCTCCTTCCTTATACGATACGCACCGTGAAAACCGCGCGTTGAGTACGCGGATGCTCATTTTACAAGAAGACGGAGGCACCGCATGCGGTGTCTCCGCCACTATCTGCAGGGGTCTACGTCGAGGCGGACTTACATCGCGACGTAAGCTCCGTCCTTGATTACCATGCCCTTCGGGCTCTTGGAGACCTCGCCGGTCGGCGCCCAGGTCACGCCCGTGCCGGTGATGCCATCGAAGGTGATGGTGGTGATGGAGGCTATGAGGGCCTCGCAGATCTCCTCGGCGCTCTGATCGGGCGTGCAGCCGGCAGCCTCGAGGGCGGCCTTGATGGCATAGATGCAGTCATAGGCATCGGCAGCGAACTGGTTGGGCACGTCGCCGTAGAGATCCCGGTACGTGGAGACGAAGCTCTGGGTCTTGGGATCGTCGGCGTTGGCCACGAACGGGGTGAGCAGCATGACGCCCTCGGCAAGGCTCGCGTCGAAGCCCTCCATGGTCAGGATGCCGTCCATGCCATCGACGCCGAAGAACGAAGGGGCATAGGCCTGCTTGCTGGCCTCGGCGAGGATGAGGGATGCCGGCTGGTAGTAGATGGGGAGGAAGAGCAGGTCGGCACCGGAGTCCTTGGCAGCAGCGACTTGGACGGAGAAGTCGGTCGCAGTGTCATCGGTGAAGGTGGTCTCGGAGACGACCTCGAGGTTGAGCTCCGCAGCCTTCTCCATGAAGGTGTTGTAGATGCCGGTCGAGTAGGCATCGGCGTTGTTGTAGATGACGGCGATCTTGGTGCCGAGCTTCTGCTCGGAGATGTACTGCGCGGATGCGGTGCCTTGGTTGGGATCGGTGAAGCACATCTGGAAGACGTTGTCCTTGCGGGGGCCGGAGGCGCCGATCTCCTCGCCGCCGAGGACGTTGACGGAGGAAGCGGAGGGGGTGAGCTGGAAGATGCGGTCGGCGTTGGTCTCTGCAGAGACGGCCACGCAGGGCGTGGTGGTCGTGGTGCCCACCAAGATCTGCATGCCCCAGTCCTTCAGATTGTTGTAGGCGTTGACGGATTTCTCGGCATCATGCTCATCGTCTTGGGAATTGAAGGCGAACTGGATGGCACCGGACTCGGCATTGATCTCATCGATGGCGATTTGGGCACCGTTGTTGGTTGCATTGCCGTAGATTGCCGCACCGCCGGTGAGCGGGCCGATATGGCCGATCTTGAAGGAGGTGGCGCCAGCGCCGTCGGCGTTGCCGCCGTCTTGGGATCCGCCATTGGAGGAGCCGTTGCATGCGCTCAGCAGCGTGGAAGCTCCAATGAGGCTGCCCATCCTCAGGAAAGTGCGACGGGACATGTGATTCATGCGGTTCATGCTGACTCCTCTCGTTAGTCTCGCGGTTGGAGAACCTCGGCCCGCGTATCGAGCCGTTTAGAGCACTTTATCCAGCACTGGCTGAGAAGAGGCGCAGATTAGCCTATCGTTTCTCTACCTGAAACAAACTGAAGCCTACTCGGCAACACTCATCGGGAGGACCCGGACGGGGACGGGAGGGGTGCACAGGGGGGACGGTCCTCGCTGTGCATTTTCCGCACGGCGAGGACCGTCCCCCCTGTGCACCCCTCCCGTCCCCGTCCGGGTCCCGTTCAAGTCCGGCGGCTATGCCTGCGCGGCCAAGGGTGCGAAGTGCTTGCCCACGTACGCATTCTTCTGGCGTCCCGTACGACCCGTTGCCTTCATGCCGTGGGTACCGCCCTCGATGACGCGCATGAAGCGGTGCGAGCTCATGCGGATGGACGGGGAGGAGCTCCTCGAGAATTCATCGGTGAGCAGGTGGTTGATGTAGCTCTCGGTATCGGTCACCTCGGGATGGCCCGCAGGGATCTTGAAGAGGATGAAGTCGGTCTTCTCCGCAAGGCCATCGGGCTCGTCGATCGTATCGCTGCCCCCGATGATGTCGAGGAACGCAGGGTTCGCGAAGCTGACCTTCTCGGACGAGACGCCGATCTTCTCATCGAGGGCTTGGAGGGCGCTCGTCCACATATCGGACCTGTCCAAGTCATCCGAGGTGCGCTTCTCGGGATAGAGGCCTTCGTCGATCTGGGCGACACGCTGGTTGATGCTCTGGGGAACAGGCTGGTTCGTCTCATGGAGAAACGCATCGACAGGTTTCTCGCCACCGAAGCCCGAGTCGGAGATGATGGCCTTCTTTCCCACGCCGCGGATCCACCAGCCGGTACCCACATCGCCCACGGAACCGTCGGCGCGCTCGATGACGGGGATGCCGCTCATCATGTCGATACCCAAGCGCTCCATGATGGTGGGCTTGAGGTGCTTCTCACCCTTTTTGGCGGGAACGTCCTTCTTCTGCATCTCGACATAGCTCTGCGCAGGCTGCACGCGGATCACACCCGACTTCTCAAAGTCGGCCGGGCTCATATGGCGCGGCTTGTAGAGGGAGGCCGCAACGGACGCCTCGGGGGCATGCGATGCGTGGGCTGCATGGGCACCGCGCCGCGCATGCGGCTTCTCGGCCGCGTCGGTGCGATCGGAGGCCTTGCCCAGCTTCACCACGGCATAGTAGATGCCGCTCGCGACAGCGGCCCCACCCAAGATACCAACCATGAAGGGAGCGAGGGGCGATCCGAAGAATCGATCGGCTGCGCTTTGGAACGACAGCCCGTAGGCAAGCCTCGGCGCAACGGCAAGAGAAGCGCCGCCCAACCCTGCGACCAGCGCCGGATTCGAGTTCGTTCGTTTCATCGTCCGCTCCCCCTCTGTGGCAAAGGATGCCACGCTTGCGACGACAAGCAAGCACAGGGATCGCACAGTATAGAGCGAGATCTTCGCAATCGTGCGGCGTGCTTTGTTTGAGGTCGGTTTACCGCAACGCGTATCCAGCTTGCGCCGGACATGTTCCATAGTACAGGAATAAAAATCCGGCGCAATAAAAACTGCAGATATTCGGTTGCAAAACCCGTCTGAACGCGTGCTTTAGACGGCGAACTCGCTCGACTGCGCCTTTTTGGCGGATCTGATGAGGAATTCCTCGTTCGATTTGGTGGCTTCGAGGCTCCGCACCAACGACGTCGCCGCACGCTCGGTGTTGTTCATGTTGGCGAGGATGCGGCGCACGCCCCAGATGAAGGGTTGCAGCTCCGCGTTGATGAGAAGATCCTCGTTGCGCGTGCCGGACGAGATGGGATCGATGGCCGGGAAGATGCGGCGATCCGCAAGGTCGCGGTCGAGCTTGAGCTCCATGTTGCCCGTGCCCTTGAACTCCTCGAAGATGACCTCGTCCATCTTGGAACCGGTGTCGACGAGGGCGGAGGCGATGATGGTGAGCGATCCGCCGTGCTCGATGTTGCGGGCAGCGCCCAGGAACTTCTTGGGCGGATACAGCGCGGCCGAATCGACGCCGCCCGAGAGGATGCGTCCGCTCGCAGGCTGCGCCAGGTTGTAGGCACGGGCGAGACGCGTGATGGAGTCGAGGACGACGACCACGTCGTCGCCAAGCTCGACCAAGCGCTTCGCATGCTCGATGACCATCTCGGCGACCTTGGTGTGGTTCTCGGCGGGCATATCGAACGTGGACGCGACAACATCGCCCTTGATGGAGCGCTCCATGTCCGTGACTTCCTCGGGCCGTTCGTCCACGAGCAGGCAGATGAGATGGACCTCGGGATTGTTGACCGCGATGGACTGGCAGATGCGCTTCAGGACCGTGGTCTTTCCCGCCTTGGGCGGAGAGACGATCAGACCGCGCTGCCCCTTGCCGATGGGTGCGACAAGATCGATGGCGCGGCCCGTGATGGAATCCTTGCCATGCTCCATGGTGAGGCGCTCATCGGGGAAGATGGGCGTGAGGTCGCGGAAGCGGGGGCGGTTGCGGATCTCCTCGGGATCGCGATCATTGATGGAGGTGACAGAGGTGAGCGGTGGATACTTGTTTCCAGAGCGTGCAGGCGCGACCGTGCCGACGATGCTATCGCCCGGGCGCAGCCCCATCTGCTTGACGAGGGACTGATGCACGAAGGCATCGTCATCGCCCTCCATATAGTTGCCGGTACGCAGCAGCCCATAACCTTCGTTCGAGATCTCGAGAAGGCCCTTGACGGTCTTGAAACCCTCGGCGCGCGCGGCGCTCTCGAAGATCGCCTCGATAAGGTCGTTCTTCTTCATGCCTGCATAGTCGATGCCGAGCTCGCCTGCCTTGATGCGCAGCTCCCCGACCTTGAGTCCCGCAAGCTCCTCGTGCGTGAGCGTGGGCTCGACAGTGCGGCGGCCGCGGCGATTCTGCTTGTCGTTCTGGCTGCGGGGGGCATTCGCAGGCTTGCCCTCCTGGACGTGACGTCTACGGCGTGAGCCGGGAGCCTGCTCGGGGGCGGCCTCTTCTGCTGCGGGCCCTGCAGTTTCGCCCGCATCCGCCTCGGAGAGCGTGGACGCCGGGAAGGAGGTGAGCTCGGAGGAGGCGAGCGTGGCGGCCTGCGTCATGCGCGTCATCTCCTCGACCGAGGCATAGGGGCGCACGCGCTTCGCTCTGGCCCTGGATTTGGGCTTGGCCGCAGCGGTCGCGGCATGAGGCTCGTCGGAAGCCTCGGCGACCGTCGAGGCCGGCTCCTTCGACTCGAGGGCGACGGTCTCGGCGTGATCGGCGGCGGCAGGCTCCGCAGGACCGGTCTCATCGGTTTTCTTGGTGCGTCGCCTCGTCGTGCGCGGCTTGCGCACCTTGGGCGCGGCCTCATCGGTCTTCGCGCCATCTTGGGGCTCGGCTGCCAAGACGGTGGCAGGCGATGCGGTCTCGGGTGCTTCGATTGCTTCGTTGGTTTCTTCGGCCATGGAAAAGCCTTTCTTGTTGCTTGAACGCCCTGAAACGATGAACACGATCGCATCCTAGGGATGATGCGGGATTCCCGTCATAGCTTATGAGCACAATTTCGTTAGGACAGAGCAGGGAGATGTCAAGACGGGAAGGTCGTCGGCACAGGCTTCGGACCGTAAAGAGAATACCATAAGCGCCCCGAAATGCAAACAGTACGGGGAAACTTACATCTATTTGAAGAATTTCAATTATTTCCTGCGGTAGATTCCCACACAGAGCTGCGAGCCTTTCGCTTCACAACCAAGCTCTCGATGCGCACGATAAGCTCCTCGGCCCGCAGACGGCCCGTATCGGTGAGACGGGCCTTGGCGTCCTTCGTGCCGGAAGCAACGCGCTCGACAAAGCCCCCATCCTCGAGGGCTTGGACCGACATGGACACCGTAGGCTGGAGAAGGCCGAGGGATCCGACCAAAAGGGCTATGGGAGCCCCCTCGCGCCTGTTGACCGCGAGATCGAGGAGCACGAGGTCGGAGGCCCGCATGTAGTACTGCCCCATGGCGCGGACATACTGCTTGATGCGCTCGGCGTCGATGCGCGCGAGCACCTTGCCCCGGGCGAGCACATGGCGGATCTGGCCGCAGAGCTCCCCCAACCTCTCGATACCCGCCTCGGTGATGGAGCACACCACGTTGCGGCGATCAGATGAGCCTTGGCTGCGATCGATGAGGCCGAGGGCCGCAAGACGATCCGCCCGATGGGTCATGGTGGGGCGCAGCGCATGCTGCCAGCCGGCAATCTCCGAGGTGGACAGCGGACGAGAGGAGAGTTCCAAGAGGGCGAGGACGGAAAGCTCCTCGAAGGTGAGCCGTTGCTCGGACGAGATGCGCTGGCGCACGATGTTGTACGCCCTGCGAGCGGAGATGTATTCGCCTATATCCACGCTACACCCTTCTTCGCGCCCGAAGCATGTCGAGTGTACGGGATAAACCGGCCCGCTATCGTCCGGGCCGGCTTTGATTTAAATAGCTCTTCACATTCCGCTACATACGCTCTGGAGCGGAAACACCGATCAGGCGGAGCGTGAGCGCCAGCACGCGGCGCGTGGCATCGCATACGAGGAGGCGGGCTTTCGAGAGGTCCCCATCCACAGGCCGCCCCTCGCTGGGAAGAACCTGGCAGACCGTATAGAACGAATGGAAATGGGCGGCGAGCTCCTCGGCGTAGTGCGTGAGGCGGAACGGGGCGCGATCGCGAGCGCAGGCCTCGATGAGGGTGCTGAACTCGGAGAGCTTGCGGGCAAGCGCGTTCTCGGTCTCGTCGGTGAGCAGCGAGAGGTCGGGGACCGCCCCCATTGCCTTATCGGCCACGGCATCCATGCCCATGGTCTCAGCCTGCTCGAAAGTCACGCCGGCCGCGCGGCGCAGAATCGAGCAGATGCGCGCGTGGGCGTACTGGACGTAGTAGACCGGGTTTGAGTTGTCCTGACGCTTCACGACGTCGATATCGAAGTCGATCATCTGGTTGGACGACTTGGAGACGAGCGTATAGCGCGTGGCATCGGCACCGACCTCGTCGAGCAGCTCGGCGAAGGTGACCATCGTTCCCTTGCGCTTGGACATGCGCACCGCCTCGCCATTGCGCAGCAGGTTCACAAGCTGTCCGAGCAGAACCTCGAAGCGGTCGGGATAGCCGAGCGCCGCGCATGCAGAGTCGACGCGCTTGATATAGCCGTGATGATCGGCTCCCCAGATGTCGATGACATGCTCGACACGCTGGAATTTATTCCAGTGGTAGGCGACATCGGATGCGAAATAGGTGTACTCGCCATTGCTCTTCACGAGCACGCGATCCTTGTCGTCGCCGAAATCCGTGGAGCGGAACCACAGGGCACCGTCATCGGAGGTATAGAGATAGCCCATCTCGTCAAGGCGGTCGAACGCGCGGTGCACGGCATCCTTGCCGTCCTCGTCGGGAACATAGAGCGACCGCTCGGAGAACCACACGTCGAAGTCGCAACGGGCCTCATGGCAGGTCTCGCGGATGGAATCGAGCATCATGAGGTGGCCGCGCTCGCGGAAGCTGGCCATGCGCTCGTCTGCCGCAGCGCCGACCAGCGCATCCCCATCGATATCCCAGAAGCGCCTGGCGAGATCGATGATGTAATCACCGCCGTAGGCGTTGCCGCCCAGAGCCTCGTTGAAGGCATCCATAAGCGGATGGGCTTCGGGGTGCTCGTCTTCCTCGTCCTCGACGAAGGCATTGCGGTCTGCGATGAGGGCGGCATGCGCCTCATCGATGCCCTTGCCGGCGGCAACGAGCTCGGCGAGCTGCAGGTAGCGCACGGCGATCGAGGAGCCGAAGACATCCATCTGAGAGCCGTGATCGTTGATATAGTACTCGCGCTGCACGTTGTAGCCGGCATGCGCCAGCACGTTGCAGAGCGAATCGCCCAAGGCCGCCCAGCGGCCGTGGCCGATGTGCATGGGCCCCACAGGATTGGCCGAGATGAACTCCACTTGGATCTTCTGCCCGCCCCCGAGCGTGGAGCGGCCAAAATCGGCACCGCGGCGGCGGATCTGGCTGAAGACGTCGTTGGCAGATGCCGTCGTGAGGTAGAAGTTGATGAAGCCGGGGCCGGCGATCTCCACGTGGTCGATCGCGCCGGTCTTAGGGATATGGGCAACGATGGCCTCGGCGATGGTGCGCGGGGCTGTGCGTGCGAGCTTGGCCGAACGCAGGGCAACCGTCGAGGAGAAATCGCCGTTCGCCGGATCGGCCGGACGCTCGATGCCCGTGTCGGCAAGTTCGAAAACCGGGAGCTCCCCCTCCTGCTGGGCGGCAGCAAGCGCCTCGCGGATACACGCATCCAAGTGTTCCTGCATGCCCTCAGTCCCTCCCAGAACCCGAATGCTCCTGGGCAAGCTTGCCGCGGAATTTGGCAAGGCCGAGTTCGAGACCCACGGGGTAGGTCTGCGGATTGAGGAAGCGGGTGATGGTGGGATCGAGATGCATGAGGGCGTTGCGGCACCTGTCGCGGGTTTCGAACATGGTGAGAGGCTCGGAGGTGCGGACGCCGTCATGGACGATATGCTCCATGAGCTCGCGGGGGGTACCGGGAAGTGCATAGGTGGAGTAGGCATCGAGGATGTCTTGGACGACATTGCTCTCTCCCTCGGCCAAGGAGTCATCGATGATCATATCGCCCGTGGGGCAATCGTTGGCATCGTAGAAGCGCCTGATGCGCTGGATGCCGGGGATGGTGCGCTTGTAGCCCTGTTCGGAAAGCTTCATGACGGGATCCCACGCCTTGTCGGAGGAGGTGCGGATGGCCGAGAGCTTGTAGACGCCGCCGAGCGAAGGCTGGGGATCGCAGGTCGCGAGCTTGGTGCCGACGCCGAAGGAGTCGATGGGCGCACCCTGGGCAAGCAGCGACTGCACGAGATACTCGTCGAGATCGTTCGAGACGGCGATCTTTATGTAGGGAAGGCCCGCCTCGTCGAAGGCCTTGCGTGCGGCCTTGGAGAGCTTGGTGAGATCGCCCGAATCGATGCGGATGGCGGAAAGACGCTCGCCTTCGGCCTCCATCTCCTTTGCCACGATGATGGCGTTCTGGATGCCTTGGTACACATCGTAGGTATCGAGCAGCAGGCAGCAGTTCTTGGGACTGGATTTGGCGAACGCGCGGAAGGAGTCGAGCTCCGTGGGGAACGCCATGACCCATGAATGGGCATGGGTGCCGAACACGGGGATGCCGTAGAGCTTGCCGGCAAGAACATTGGAGGTGGAGGAGCAGCCGGCGATATAGGAGGCGCGGGCCACTGCGAGACCGCCATCGGGACCTTGGGCGCGGCGCAGGCCGAAGTCGGAGACCGGTCGGCCTTCCGCAGCGCGGACGACGCGGGCCGCCTTGGTAGCCACGAGCGTCTGGAAGTTGACGAGGTTCAAAAGCGCGGTCTCGAGCAGCTGGCAGTCGATCACGGGGCCCTGCACGCGGATCATGGGCTCGCGCGGGAAGGCGATCTCGCCCTCGGGGATGGCCCAGATGTCGACGCGCATGCGGAAGTCCTTGAGATACTCGAGGAAGCCCTTCTTGAACATGTCGCCCCCGCAGGGAGCCTTCAGGGACGCAAGGTAGGCGATGTCCTCGTCATCGAAACGGAACTTGTCGACGAGCTCGGGGACTTGGCCGATGCCGCAGGCGATCGCGAATCCGCCGCCGAAGGGATTATCGCGGAAGAAGGCGTTGAAATTGGCTTGGGCGTCGACCATGCCCGACTCCCAGAAGCCCTGAGCCATGGTGAGCTCGTAGAGGTCGGTATTCAAGGAAACGTCGGTGGGTTTGGTCTGGTCGGTCAGTGACATGGCTGCCTCTTATCTCTTTGATCTTGACCTTGACAGATACGATGCTAGGTGCCGAGCACGGTCATGAGGATGAACGCGAGCGCGATGCCGATAACGGCGAGGATGACGATCTTCTGGCCGATGGGCATGGAAAGATCATCTTCATCGGGCTCCATGATCCTGCGCCCGCGCTCGCGCGCTTCCGCTGCCGCGCGATCCCGCTCGATATCGGCTTGGGTACGCGCCGCCTCCGCTTTGAGCGCTTCGAGCTCGGAGCGCTCGGCGGCAGATGCCCGGGCCTGATCGCGCTTGGCTTTCTCGGCACGAAGCGACTCGAGTTCGGCGCGTTCGCCATCCGTGAGGGCGGGCGTGGTATCGGGCATGTCCCCTCCTTCATACACATTGGACATCTTTTCAAGGATATACCAAACAACAGCCCTTATCAGAGCTCTGGGCCGAGAACCCCCGAATTATCGAACGGGGGCACGAAGCTCTCGGATACCGTTCCCGATTCCTGCCACCACATGCGCTCGAAACCAAGGTCATCTGCATGATCGAGCACGAGCTCGTACTCCTCGGAAGAGACGCAGCGCGCAAGCTCGTCGCCACGTTTGACGCAGGCGGCGTTGGGCGTGTACTGATTCATGATGGAGATGTCGGCTGCGTTGCCGCAGATCTCCCACACGCGATCGAGCACGGCGCACGAATCGGCAGCATGGGCGGGAAGGACCAGATGGCGCACGATGATGCCCTGGAGCATGCGGCCGTCGCTGCCGAGGATGCGCCCGCCGCGGCTCTCGACGATTGCATGCATCTTTCCCAAGGCGGCAGATGCCACCGCATCGTAATCGGGGGCTCCGGAGAAGCGTGCGCTGAGCTCGGGGTCGACGTACTTGTAATCGGTCAGCCACACGTCGACGACCTCGGAAAGCGCCTCGATCGCCAAGCATGTCTCGTAACCCGAGGTGTTGCAGACGAGCGGGATGGAGAGACCGTGCTCGCGTGCCAGCTTGGCGGCGGCGATGACGTGCGGCGCGAAGTGCGCGGGCGTCACGAGGTTGATATTCAACGCATCCTGCCCCTCGAGCTCGAGCATGATGCGCGCAAGGCGCCGCGTCGTGACGGCCTCTCCGGAAAGGCCGCGCGAGATCGCGCAGTTCTGGCAGAAAACGCACTTGAGCGGACAGCCGGAGAAGAAGATGGCGCCGGAACCGGCATCACCCGAGATGGGAGGCTCCTCCCAGTAATGGAGTGCCGCGCGGGCGATGCGGAGCGTATCGTCGCAGCCGCATATGCCGCGCTCCCCCGCCGATCGATCGACGCCGCAGGCGCGCGGGCAGAGGGAGCAGTGCGCATATGCGGAAAATCCGGGCCCCATGGCCATCCTTGGAAAAAAGCACCCCTCGCATGAGGGGTGCCGTGAACGCCTGGTGGAGATGAAGGGGCTCGAACCCTCGGCCTCGGCGTTGCGAACGCCGCGCTCTCCCAGCTGAGCTACATCCCCGATCGCTCTAGCGAGCAATAGGCATTTTCGCAATCATGCGCGAAAATGTCAATCATCATTGTCGCGGCAGAGGACAAGTCGCTCGCCATGCATCCGTCTCTTGCAGGGCAAGGCACGAGAACGCCCCTGCCCGCGCGCTTCGAGCCGCCAAAGCGCCCCTGTCCGCGGAAAACCTGCGGATACAGGCCCTACCGTGCCAGCATCCCGTGGGCACGGGCCCTCCCGTGCTGCGGCGGCTGCAGGCGATCACAGGCGGGGTTTTCGTGACAAGAACACAGCAACCTGCTGCCGCCCCCTGCGAAAGCTCTATGAACCCACCTTCCTAAGGTGGGCGTCCCGACCGCCGGTTCCAGCTTCCACAACAGCGGAGGATGCCTGTACTGTGTGCGGCCGTTCGGACTCCCCTGCGATAACTTGTCGGTTCACCCAGTTTGTTCCGCAGGAGAGCGGCATCTCAACTATAGATTCCACTTCACGATTTGACCATCTCTTCTCGGGTATACGGTCGATTCGAGCATCATCCTGCCCGCATCGGTTACTATGAGGAGAGTGTGCATGCAAGCGCTTCGTACCGCCTTGGAGCTTCTTTTGGATAGTGGAACGGCATTCACCTGCTTCTTTCTCGCCGCGCTCGCGGGCGCGTACTTCATGACGCCGTTCGCCAAGCGTATCGCCGCTTCCGTCGGTGCCATCGATTACCCCAGCGAGCGGCGCATCAACCGTGCGCCCACACCACGCATGGGCGGAATCGCCATCTTCACCGGTATCATCCTCGTCTACATCATCCAGATCATCGGTGGATTCCTCTCGTGGTGGCCGCAGATCCTCGAATCATCCCCCCATCTGCACCTCAATTACCCCCTGCTCTTCCTCGCCTTCGCCACCGTGTTCTCCACGGGCGTCATCGACGATATCCATTCGCTCTCGCCTAAGAAGAAGCTCGCGGGCCAGCTCACCGCAGCGATCATCGCGGTGTGCTCGGGGCTCGTCATCGGCGTAATCGATAATCCCTTCGCGCCGGGCTATCTCCAGCTGGGCTGGCTCGCCTACCCCATCACGGTCGTCTACCTCGTCGCCTACATGAACATCATCAACCTGATCGATGGCCTCGACGGATTGGCCGCAGGCATCTCCTTCATCGCCAGCCTGACCATGTTCGTGCTGTCGCTCTGGGCGGGGCGCGTCGATGCGGCGGTCCTCTCTATCGCCGTCGCGGGATCCACGCTGGGGTTCTTGCGCTACAACTTCAACCCGGCCTCGATCTTCATGGGTGACTGCGGTTCGCTCACCTTGGGCTTCACCCTCGGCGCCATCTCGATCCTCTCGGTCACGCGCGTCGCGGGCCTCACGACCCTCATCGTGCCGCTCGTCATCGCAGCGGTGCCCATCATCGATACCTTCTCGGCCATCGTGCGCCGCGCACGCGCGCATGTGAGCGTGGGGCAAGCCGATAAGGGCCATATCCACCACAGGCTCATGGCCGAGGGCTTCAACCAACGCCAGACCGTGCTCGTGATCTATGGCTGGACGGTGCTTCTGTGCGTGGGGTCGCTCATCATGACGCAGGTCCAGACCATCCCGCGCATCGGCATCTTCCTCGTGCTCTTGATCATGTCGGTGGTCTTCTCCATCCAATTGCACCTCTTCGAGCCGGTGCTGCTGCATCACTACGATCCCAAGACCGGCACGGACAAGCTCGTACACCCCGGCGAGGAGGGCTTCGACGAGGAAGCGGAGAAGCTCGGGGAGCACCGCCATCCTTAAGGAATAGGCTGATTCGTGCTTTTTTCTACATCGGCACCTTTCCTGACCTTGCCAAGCTGGTGAGGCTCTCCCGGCATCATAGCCAACGGGATCGGTTTGACCGGGAAGGATGCTCCCCGCCACCACGATGCGGTTTTTGAAGCCTCGCCGCTCTATGCTGACAGCCTGCCGATACCATAGGGCATCGGCAGGCTGTTGCAAGCGGTTCGAGGAACCGGGAGATCGATTGCCGGCAGGATACCTGTCTGGACGCATCTACCGCTTGGATGCGCCACCCTCCGGCTCCCGACCGGCGATGAGCATGTCGCGCAGCACCGATTCCTGGCTGGAGAATTCTCCGGGAAGCACCACGGTGGAACTGCCCTTCTTGGCGAACTCCTCCATCATGCCGATCCACTGCGTGTACTCGAAGAGGTGGTTCGCCTCCTCGGAATCAAGCTCGGCGCCTTGGATGGTATCGATGGACTCGCGGATGCCTCGGGCGATGGCGATGCGCTGGTTGGCGATGCCCTCGCCCTCCTTCTCCATGGCCTCGGCCTTGGCGGCGGCTGCGATGACCGTCTTCTGGCGCTCGGCCTCGGCCTCGTTCTTGGCGCTCTCGAGGTCGTTCTTGGAGGCGATGATGCGGTTCATGGACTGCTGGACATCCACGGGCAGCTTGATCGAGGTGATGAGCGTGGTCACGATGATGTAACCGTAGGCCTGCATCTTGGCCGAGACGATATCGTCGATGGCCGTGGCGATGGCATCCTTCTCGGTGAAGACCTCATCGAGCTTGCGGCTCGGGATCTGCGAACGCAGGGCGTCGGCGAAGTAGTCGCCCATCTGGACGACGGGATCGGTCAGCGTGTAGAGGGAGCGATAGATGCCCGAGCCATCGGGGGTCTGGTAATCG
>JAKPQM010000054.1 GCA_029546925.1 Actinomycetes bacterium | reverse complement strand
CGCCGCGGAAGGGCAAGGGGGCGGGGGCGCTTTCCCGTCTGCTCGCCTCGCTGCTGTCGGTATGCCTCGTCCTGGGAACAGCTCCGCTCGCCTACGCGGAGGACCTGTCCGGCGACGGCGTGGAGGAGGCAGCGGTCGAGCAGGTGCAGGAGCTGGAGCCGGTGCAGGAGCCGGAGCCGGTGCAGGAGTCGGAGCCTGCCGCAGTGGAGAGCTCTGATCAAGATGGCCCCGACGCAGTCGGGGAGATCACCGAAGAAGCCGCAGCAGATATAGAGACGACAGCCACGCAGGATCCGCTTGCTGAGGAGGGGGGCTTTGACACCGAGGCCGCAACCAGGAGAAGCGCCGGAGAAGAGGGATCCGTTGGCGAGACGCAGGGAGATTCTGAAACCCCGATGATGAGGCAGGCTCCCGCCGTTCCCGCTCCCGATGGCTACACGGAAGGACCCAACGGGCTTCTGGCCTATCGCATCGACAACGAACAGAGGGTCGATGTCCGCGGCCTGTTCGACGGCGAGTGGATCGGTTCGACGTACGGCAATAGGGGATATCGCCCTGTTGTCCGCATCGACGGCAACCGGATCTTCGTGGGTGCTGGGTCGATCATGACGGGTACGGAGCTGATGGTCACGGCCCAACCCAGCTTCTCCGAGGATGGGCGCGCCATCTTCCTCCGCTACTCCATCGAGTACTCCGGAGTACCTGAGCTCGCTTTAAGGGGAGGGGCGCGCGCGGACGATACCATCGACTTCGATTTCGCCATTGTGGGAGACATCCAAATCGGTAGCGATGACTACGCGAACGTGGTGCTCATGGACAGCGGGCGGGGCTTCTATATGACCTCGGCCTATAATTTCGATGACAATGGGACGCCGGCGTCTCTGGCCATCTACTTCAGCAACACCTCAGGCGTCGACGAGCCCACGGCCGTGTGGATAGGAGACTTTGGGTATTGGAGCGACAACTATTTCTCCGAGCAGCGCGCAAATGCCAGTGGCATCGACAGCGCATTCTCCGTCTCGTGGCGGGGACTCTCGCTTGAGCGGGGGGAGATCTTGACCCGTGGTATTGCGAGTGCGGTGGGCGAGCTCGCCGAGCAGGCGCTCCCAGAACCGGAGCCCGAACCGGATCCCGAGCCCGAGCCGGAACCCGTACCCGAGCCGGAACCCGTACCCGAGCCCGTACCCGTACCCGAGCCGGAGCCCGAGAAGACACCCCAGCAGGCATCGTCTCGCACCGAGCTGCCCGCGACCGGCGACGGCGCCCGGAGCGCCGCGCTGCCCGCCATGCTCGGCCTCGCCGTGCTGCTGATGGGCGGCACGCTCGCCATCCGCAGGAGGGAGGACGGCTGCTAGGGGCGCGCGTTTCCAGATGAAGGCCCGCAGCGATCGGACGGGGGCCCGGATCCGGGTCCCCGTCCGATTTCTTCTCGCAGAAAAGCGGGCGGAAAGGGCGCTGCCCGCTCACGTCTTGCCGCCCGCAGGCGGAAGCGGCGCTCCGGCGGACTGTCATTGACAAACGGCTCGGGCTTGAAGGCCGCCGCCCGTGCTTGCCCTACAGTATCCCGCATACAGAGGGACGGCCCCGGGCATCGAGCGGGCCCGTCGCGGGAGAAAGGGGACATACATGTCGCACAGGTCGCAATCGCCGCGGAAGGGCAAGGGGGCGGGGGCGCTTTCCCGTCTGCTCGCCTCGCTGCTGTCGGTATGCCTCGTCCTGGGAACAGCTCCGCTCGCCTACGCGGAGGACCTGTCCGGCGACGGCGTGGAGGAGGCAGCGACCGAGGCGACCGTCACGGAAGAGATGGAGTCAGATCTGTCTGTCGTGGAGGAAGAGCCTGCAGATGAGGCGTCTGAGCCGATCGCTTCCGAGACCACGGACGGGGAAGTCGACGATGATACCGAACCCGTTGTCGATGCGTCAGAGACGGAGCAGGGGGCACCTGCGGTGGAGGAAGGCCCCGTGGAGGGAGAGCTGCTTGCAACGGCCGAGGCGCAGGATGGCGAGGGGCAGGGAGATTCTGAAACCCCGATGGTGATGAGGGGGACGTCTGTCCCCGCCCCCGATGGCTACACGGCAGGGCCCAACGGGCTCCTGGCCTATTACGTCGATGACTATGATCAGACGATAGATGTTCGTTTCCTGTTCGATGGTGAGTGGATCAGCTCGATGTGCGGCAATTGGGGATATGAGCCCCTTGTCCGCGTCGGTGACGATATCTTTTCTGATGTCGAAGATATCTTCTGGGGTACAGGTCTGGTGGTCACGGCCCAACCCAGCTTCTCCGAGGATGGGCGCGTCATCTTCGTCCGCTACTCCATCGAGTACTCCGGAGTACCTGAGCTCGCTTTGAGGGGAGGGGCGCGCGCGGACGATACCATCGACTTCGATTTCGCCATTGTGGGAGATATCCAAATCGGTAGCGATGACAGCGCGAGCATAATACTCATGGACGGCGGGCGGGGCTTCTATATGACCTCGACCGATCCCGATGATGCCGACGACAACGGGGGGCTCCCGTACTTAATCGTCCTGTTCAGCAACACCTCAGGCGTCGACGAGCCCACGACTGTGTGGATCGGAGACTATTACGATTATTGGGACGACAGCGACAACTACTTCTCCGATCAGCGTGTAAATACTGCCGATGACGACCATAGCCTATTCGCCATCTCGTGGCATGACCTCTCGCTTGCACTGGGAGAGAAGCTGGTGCGCGGATTTGCGATTACGGTGGACGAGCCCGCCGAGGAAGTAGTCCCCGACCCGGATCCCGAGCCCGTACCCGTACCCGAGCCGGAGCCCGAGAAGACACCCCAGCAGGCATCGTCTCGCACCGAGCTGCCCGCGACCGGCGACGGCGCCCGGAGCGCCGCGCTGCCCGCCATGCTCGGCCTCGCCGCGCTGCTGATGGGCGGCACGCTCGCCATCCGCAGGAGGGAGGACGGCTGCTAGGGGCGCGCGTTTCCAGATGAAGGCCCGTAGCGATCGGACGGGGGCCCGGGATCCGGGTCCCCGTCCGAAGCTTTGCAAGGAGGATCCGGCTCCGAACGGAGGGAGTGTTTCCACTCGGGGCGGTCTTCGTGAGACTCGCGTGGCGGTTATGCATGGTTTGGTATACTTGGCCCACGATGTCCGCCCTTGGACGAACACGGAGCCGCTCCCATGCCAGATGGTCACATCTCCAGCTTCTCGGAAAAGCTCGGATGGTCGCTCGACATCCTCGGCCACTCGAATGCGGTTGTAGCGAAGCTCCTGAATATCGATCCTTCCTATGTCAGCCGTATGCGGTGCGGGATGAGGATACCCAAACCCAACTCCGAGCTCATGAGTCTCGTCTGCGATAAGCTCGGAGGGCGCCTGTGGGATCAGGGTCTCGTTGAAAAGACCGTTCAACGCATGGAGCCGGAGGGCGCAAGCCTGCAAGCGCCCTATACGCAAGAGGGATTCCTCGCTGCCTACCGAAGTTGGATGTCATCGAACGAGCATGGCCTCGATATGACCGCGACGGTCGAGATCGTCAGGTCGATCCAGAAGTGCTCCGAAATGCTTCGCATGCGGGACGGAACGCTTCCAGATGTACCCAAGTTGCTGTCGGGTATTGCGGGAAAAGCCAGCCGGCGGACGTATTTCGGGCGTCAGGGCCTTTCCGAGGCGGTGCTGCGACTTTTCTACGGGGCGCATACAAAACCCGTAGGAAGGTTAGACATCTACTCGGATCAGGGCATCTCATGGACATCGGTCGATCACGAGGTCGGGGTCGCTCTGCAGGGTATAGTCGCCGGCTGTCTTCTCGCGGGTGTCAGCATACGGGTGGTCCATTTCTTGAGCAGGGACGATGATGAGCTCATCGAGGGCCTCAAGCTTTGGATCCCCCTGTACTTCCTCGGCGAGGTGGAATCGCGTTACCTCACGAAGGATCCCGGCCAGGCGTTCTGCCATACACTCATGAGCCATCGCGGCCATGCCGCCGTCGCAGGCACGTGTCTGCGCGGCAGCGAGGACAGCGGATCATACCGCTATATCACCGCAAAGTCCGAGCTGGTTCAGCATGACGCGCTCTTCAACCAGCTGGTGGAAACCTCCCGACCGTTCGTCTCGAGTGCGATCGAGCACGATCAGGTCAAACGGATCGCCCAGCGTTCGGGCGAGAGCATGATCCTCTCGCTGAGCAGTCTTCCCGCCGAGACGCTTGACGCCGATGATCTGGCTGCCATGCTCGCGCGTACGGCTGCTGGCCAAGGCGAGATCGATAGCGCCCTAGTCCGCCATCGCCGCGCTCGTCAGCGGCTCGAGCGCTTGCTTGCCGACAACGACGTGGCCCTCCTGCTCCATGCGGATGGGAAGAGCAATCCTCGGATAATTGCCGATGACAGGCTCTTCGGTGCTGTGGCGGGGCTTGCCTACCGTGATGGCGAATGGGAGGAGCATCTCCGCGACACCATCGAGTTCTTCTCGAGCCGTGGGGCTCCCGTTGATCGGACGACCGACGGGTTCACGGGGCACATGGATGTCATGGCGCTCAAGGACTGCGTCATTATCAGCATGGCGGATCTGCCGCAGAAGAGTTTCGTCATATCGCAGGAATCCACGGTGCGGGCGATGGGGCGGCTGCTCGGCATGCTGGGCGAGGGCTGTCCGCTGCCATAAGGCCCCCGCACCTCCGTTACATCCCCCCTCTGCACCGCTCTCCGATCACGCCATGTTGCCATGGCAACGGAATTTATCAATCCGTCCATAGTATGCTTCCGCTATCCATCGGACTACCCGCCATTCCGCCTCGAAGCGGTGCGGCATCGACACAAGGAGGGTTTCAATGGAAGCTCGCATGTTCTGCTATCAGTGCCAAGAGACGGCCGGGTGCAAAGGCTGCACGGTCAAAGGCGTCTGCGGCAAATCGCCCGAGGTCGCGGCCATGCAGGACCTGCTGGTCTATGCAACCAAGGGACTCTCGTGTGTGACGACGGAACTGCGGCGTAAGGGTCTTCCGGTCGATTCCTCCACCAACCATCTGGTGACGATGAATCTGTTCTCGACCATCACCAACGCGAATTTCGACCGCGATGCCATCGTCGCGCGCGTGCGTGAGACGCTTGCGGAGAAGGACCGCTTGCTTGCGCAGGTCGACGATGCCGCCGCGCTTTCCGAGGCCGCCCGCTGGAATGGCAGCTCATCCGAGTACGATGCCAAAGCATCTACGGTCGGCGTGCTTGCGACCGAGAACGAGGATGTGCGCAGCCTGCGCGAGCTCATCATCTACGGCCTGAAGGGCCTTTCGGCCTATACCAAGCACGCCAACGCACTTCTCAAGGACGACGGGGAAGTCGATGCTTTTATCCAGCGCGCACTTGCAGCGACGCTCGACGACAGCCTCTCGGTGGATGATCTGGTGTCGCTTACGCTCGAGACGGGCAAGTACGGCGTGTCCGGCATGGCGCTGCTCGACGCCGCCAACACCGGAGCTTACGGCAATCCCGAGATCACAGAGGTGCAGCTCGGCGTCCGGAACAATCCGGGTATCTTGGTCTCCGGGCATGACCTGCGCGACCTCGAGATGCTCCTCGAGCAGACTGCAGGGACGGGCGTTGATGTCTACACCCATTCGGAGATGCTGCCTGCCCACTACTATCCCGAGCTCAAGAAGCACCCGCATCTCGCGGGCAATTACGGCAACGCCTGGTGGAAGCAGAAGGAGGAGTTCGAGAAGTTCAACGGACCCATTCTCATGACGACCAACTGCGTGGTGCCGCCGGCAGCTTCCTACCAGGATCGCCTTTGGACCACCGGTGCAACCGGCGTGCCCGGCTGCCGGCATATCGGCGGGGCGTATGGCGAGGTCAAGGACTTCTCCGCGCTTATCGAGCAGGCCAAGACCTGTGCTCCTCCCACAGAGCTCGAGACGGGCACCATCGTGGGCGGTTTTGCCCACGAGCAGGTGTTCGCCCTTGCAGATAAGATCGTCGGCGCGGTGAAAAGCGGGGCCATCCGCACGTTCGTGGTCATGGCCGGATGCGACGGCAGGATGAAATCCCGCTCATACTACACCGAGTTCGCCCAGCGCCTGCCTCAGGATGCGGTCATCCTCACAGCGGGTTGCGCGAAATACAAGTACAACAAGCTGGACCTCGGCGATATCGGCGGCATCCCGCGCGTGCTCGATGCCGGCCAGTGCAACGACTCCTACTCGCTTGCGCTCATCGCGCTCAAGCTCAAGGAGATCTTCGGTCTCGAGGATATCAACGACCTGCCGCTTGTCTTCAACATCGCTTGGTACGAGCAGAAAGCCGTTATCGTGCTGCTCGCCCTGCTCTACCTGGGCGTGAAGAACATCCATCTCGGACCCACGCTGCCGGCGTTCCTCTCGCCCAATGTTGCGAACGTGCTGGTGGAGAACTTCGGGATCGCCGGTATCGGAACGGTCGACGATGACCTCGAGCTCTTCTTCGGGGAAGGGGCGTAGCGAGAGACGACAGTCTATCCATGGCAGAATCGCGCGGGCGGATCCGACTCCCGATCAGGCCCACCGTGTCGCCGCGCAGGCAACCCGACCTATAATGAGGGCCATGGATGCGAAGCTTGTGAGAGGAGCACTCGTGAAGCTCCTCGCCGGCGTGGTCTTGGTGGGGTTGCTCCTATTTGTACCTGCAGGATCTCTTGATTACCGCGCAGGATGGATCCTCATGGGCATCCTCTTCATCCCCATGCTCCTCGCCGGTATCGTGATGCTTGCCTTCAAGCCCGATCTGCTCCGCAAGCGCCTTCAGGCAAGGGAGGAGCAGGCCGAGCAGCGCGGCGTTATCGCTGCAAGCGGCCTCATGTTCCTAGCGGCTTTCGTGGTGGCGGGCTTGACCTACCGCTTCGGCTGGATCAGCTTCCCTGCTTGGACCGAACTTATCGGCGTGGCGCTTTTCCTCGCCGGATACCTGCTCTTTGCGGAAGTGCTGTGCGAGAACGAGTACCTCTCGCGCACGGTCGAGGTCCAAGAGGGCCAACGTGTCGTCGACACCGGCCTCTACGGGATCGTCCGCCATCCCATGTATGCCGCCACGCTGCTGCTGTTCCTGAGCATGCCGCTGGTGCTCGACGCGCCCCTCTCGCTCGTGATCATGCTGGCCTATCTGCCCATCATCTCGCGGCGCATCGCCAACGAGGAGCAGGTCCTCGAGCGGGGTCTCCCGGGCTATCGCGCGTACAAGGAGCGCGTGCGCCACCGCATCATTCCCTTTGTGTGGTAGGAGCCTTAGAGCGCAAGAACGCCCAGATGCTCGAGCAGGACTTTCGCGCCGATGAGGATGAGGATCACGCCGCCCACGATGCTGGCAACCTTATGGTGCTTCGCGCCGAAGCGGTTGCCGATGAATACGCCCGCTAAGCTGAAGCAGAACGTGGTGATGCCGATGAGCACCACGGCCTGCATGATATCGATGGCGAGCGGCGCAAGCGCAATGCCCGAGGTCAGCGCATCGATGGAGGTCGCGATGGCGAGCATGAGCAGCTCGTTCAGCGGTACATGGTCGACCGAGCCGCGCTCGACATCCTCTTGGTTCCCAAGGGCTTCGCGGATCATTCCGCCGCCGATCAGGGCGAGGAGGATGAAGGCGATCCAATGGTCGACGGGCTCGATGAGCCAAAGGAACTGGCTGCCGAGCGCCCAGCCGATGAGCGGCATACCCGCTTGGAACAGGCCGAAGGCGAGCGCGAGCTCGAGCGTTGTCAGCCAGTTGATCCTCGCCATCCCAAGGCCCTTGCAGATGGATACCGAGAAGGCGTCCAACGACAGCCCCACAGCGAGCAATGTCAGCTCGAAAAGACCCATGCCCCCTCCTCATGCCCGCTTCCCCAAACCGGCAAAGGAAGAGTATAGGGCAAGCGGCGCGGATGGAGGGGCACGGCGAACCTTCTCCGCTATTCCAGCGTTTTTGCACAGCTTGCGAGCAGATCGATGATGGGCAGGTGCTGCGGGCAGGCCGCTTCGCACTGTCCGCATGCGATGCAGGCCGAGGCGGGGTTTCCCGTGCTTGTGGCCTGTGCATACAGCTCGCGTGCTCGAACGTTCTGGCCGTTGCCGAGGTGCTCGTTCATCGCCGAGAAGATAGCGGGGATGGGGATTTCTTGCGGACAGCCTGCCGTGCAATAGCTGCATTCCGTGCATTGGATGATGCCCGACGCGCCGAGAGCTGCCTGCGCTTGGCGGATGGTCGCACGCTCTGCGGCATCGAGGGGCTTGAAATTACGCATGAACGAGAGGTTGTCGGCCATCTGCTCGATGTTCGACATGCCCGAGAGCACTGCGAGCACGCCGTCGAGCGATGCGGCGAAACGGATGGCCCAAGAGGCGGGGGAGGCATCCGGATTCGCTGCCTTAAGGATCCGCGCAACCTCGGCGGGCGGGTTTGCGAGCTTGCCGCCCTTGACGGGCTCCATGATCACGATCTGCTTGCCATGTGCACGGGCAACCTCATAGTTGGCGCGCGCGTGCACGGTAGGACTCTCCCAGTCGGCGTAGTTGATCTGCAGCTGCACGAACTCCGCATCGGGATGCAGGGTCAGAAGCTCGTCGAGGAGATCGGGACCATCGTGGTACGAGAAACCCCAATGGCGGATGGTGCCCTCGCGTTTGAGCTGGCGTGCGTAATCCCAGAGACCCATGCGGTCGTACTTGTTGCGGTTGCCCGACATGACGGAGTGCAGCAGGTAATAGTCGATGTAGTCGGCTCCCATGCGCTTGAGGCTCGTGCGGACCTGCTTGCGCGCGGAAGCCTCGGTAGGCGCGACGGATGCATTGAGCTTGGTCGCGACGGTGAACGACTCGCGTGGGTGGCGGTGCACGAGCGCCTTGCGCGTGGCATCCTCCGAGCCCACATATATGAGTGCAGTATCGAAGTAGGTGAAACCCGCCTCGAGGAACATATCGACCATGGTGCAGGTTTGCCCGATGTCGGTCATGAGGCCCCTGCGCGGCAGCCGCATGAGGCCGAACCCCAGGTTGGACATGGCACCCCCCCTTTTTTGCCCCCCCTGTACGCACGCCTCGATTGTAACGCTGCTTCCAAGCGGCGGATACGGCCTCATTTAGACCATACCTGCGAGCAATTTGGAGTTGTAGGAAGATTTTGGGTGACGCTTGGCATTGTGGGAGGAAAGGCATCAAAGAAGCGCAGGTGGAAGGGCGTCCCCCTAGAGCGAAATCGAGTGATGGGGGAGAAATCTTCCTACAACTCAAAATTGCTCGCAGGTATGGTCTATCCTCCGCTCCTACGCGCGCCGAAATTCGAAGCGATCGAACAGATCGGCCACCCCTGCGGGCATATCAGACGGGTAAACCGTCTCGTTGGGAAGGGACCCATCCGTGCCGGTGTGACGGTAGGCCTGAACCGCCCATGTCTTCACGCCGCGCGCGGCCAGATCGCGGCCGATCGAGGCGATATCTTCCTGCGACAGCAGATCTGGATGCCAAGTGGTGCGCGCCTCCATGTCCACACCCGCTTCGAGGAGGATGCTAAGGCTCTCGCGCGCGAGGGGGCCGGCGCCCGGCACCAGCGTCACCCGGTCATAGGCATCCCAAGGGGCCTTCACATCGAGGCCCACCCAATCGATAAACGGCAGGATCTCGCGCAGGCGCTCGGGGAATGCGCCGCAGGTATGGAGTCCCACGGCGAAGCCCAGCTCGCGGGCACGTTGCGCCGCACCGATGACGCCCGGCTGCGCAAGCGGCTCGCCGCCCGAGAAGACAACGCCGTCGAGCAGGCGCCGCCGTGTCTCGAGAAACGAGAAGAGATTCTCGGCGCCCAGCGTGGCGGCATCGCGCGACTGCAGGATATGGTTCTGGCAGTAGGGGCACCTCCACGGGCAGCCGGCGAGGAACGCCACGCACGCGAGCTTGCCCGGCCAATCGACCGTGGAAAACGGTGTGATTCCCCCGATATAGAGCAATCCGCTGCCGCTCTGGGAGGGGGCGGCAGCGGAGTCGTGGACCATCATGCCGCGAGGAAGCTAGTCCATGCAGCAGGAAGCGGGCTCGGCAAACTCGACGCGCTCGTGGAACTCGCCCTTCTTGCCGACATTGTAGAAGGAGACGGGACGGTAATAGCCCATGACGCGGGTCCAGACCTCGCACTCCTGACGCTCGCCATTGTCGAGCTTGATACCGTCGATGACGACACTGTTCTGCGTGAGTTCTTCTTTGTTGACCATGATTTTCTCTCTTTTCTCGCCGTGACTTCTACTTATATTCTTCCCGTTTTCGATCGGGTCGTATCCTCTTCCGGCACTTCGCTTCCGCTAGTTGCCCAGCGCTTCCTGCTGCGCACGCTTGGCCTGCACCAGCTCCTCATCGCAGATCGGGCAGTAGCTGTGCTCGCCTGCGATGTAGCCGTGCTTGGGGCAGATCGAGAACGTGGGCGTGACCGTGATATAGGGCAGGCGGAAGTTCTCGAGGGA
Organism: Actinomycetes bacterium; assembly: GCA_029546925.1. Taxonomy (GTDB): domain Bacteria; phylum Actinomycetota; class Coriobacteriia; order Coriobacteriales; family Atopobiaceae; genus RUG721. The sequence goes on along the minus strand of JAKPQM010000054.1, from coordinate 35,387 downwards.
GCGCTTGACCAGCTGCTTGCAGGCCTCGGCAGATGAGACGCGCTCGCCCATGTAGAGGTGCAGGACGGTGCCGCCGGTGTACTTCTTCTGCAGCTCCTCCTGCTCGGCGAGGGCTTGGAACGGGTCGGCGGTGTAGCCCACGGGCAGCTGCGACGAGTTGGTGTAATAGGGTTCTTCAGGGGTTCCGGCCTGGATGATGTCGGCGTAGCGCTTGCGATCCTCGCGCGCGAAACGGTACGTCGTCCCCTCGGCAGGCGTTGCCTCGAGGTTGTACATGTGCCCCGTCTCCTCTTGGAACTCCACCATCTTCTCGCGCACGCGATCGAGCACGCGGATGACGAGCGCACGTCCTTCGGGTGCGGTGAGGTCGCATGCGTCGTCGGTGAAGTTGCGCACCATCTCGTTCATGCCGTTCACGCCGATGGTCGAGAAGTGATTGCGGAGCGTGCCCAGATAACGGCAGGTATAGGGGAAGAGACCGGAATCGATGAGGCGCTGGATCTCCTTGCGCTTGAGCTCGAGCGAGATCTTGGCCAGCGTGAGCAGGGAGTCGAGCTCCTTCATCAGGCCTTCCTCGTCGCCCTTGTGCTTATAGCCCAGACGCGCCATGTTCATGGTGACGACGCCGATCGAGCCGGTTTGCTCGGCGGATCCGAAGAGGCCGTTGCCGCGCTTCAGGAGCTCGCGCAGGTCGAGTTGGAGGCGGCAGCACATGGAGCGCACCATATTCGGCTCGAGATCGGAGTTCACGAAGTTCTGGAAGTAGGGAAGGCCGTATTTCGCGGTCATCTCGAAGAGGAGGTCCGCATTCTCGGAATCCCAAGGGAAGTCCTTCGTGATGTTGTAGGTGGGGATGGGGAAGGTGAACACGCGGCCCTTGGCATCGCCCTCGGTCATGACCTCGATGAACGCGCGGTTGATCATGTCCATCTCTTCTTGCAGGTCGCCGAAGGTGAAATCAACCGGCTTGCCGCCCACCAGCGGGACCTGGTCGCGGAGATCCTCGGGGCAGGTCCAGTCGAAGGTAAGGTTGGAGAACGGCGTCTGCGTGCCCCAGCGCGAGGGGACGTTCATGTTGTAGACGAAGCCCTGCATCTCCTGCTTGACGCTCTCATAGGAGAGGTTGTCGATACGTACGAAGGGAGCGAGGTAGGTGTCGGTGGACGAGAAGGCCTGCGCGCCAGCCCACTCGTTCTGGAGCGTGCCGAGGAAGTTGACCATCTGGCCCATAGCGGCGCCGAGGTGCTTGGGGGGTGCGGACTCGACCTTGTTGGGCACGCCGTTGAAACCCTCGTTGAGCAGGGTGCGCAAGCTCCAACCGGCGCAATAGCCGGAGAGCATGTCGAGGTCGTGGATATGCACGGCACCCGAGCGGTGCGCCTCGCCCACGGCGGGCGGATAGATATGGGAAAGCCAGTAGTTGGCGATGACCTTGCCGGAGACGTTCAGGATGAGGCCGCCGAGCGAGTAGCCCTGGTTGGCGTTGGCGTTGACGCGCCAATCCGCACGGGAGAGGTACTCGTTGACGGAGCTCGTGACGTCGATGTAGGTCTCGCGATCGCGGCGGGTCTGGGTGCGCTTCTCGCGGTAGACGATGTAGGCGCGGGCCGTGGCGAAGTGATTGGCGGCGATGAGCGTCTGCTCGACGATGTCCTGGATCTCCTCGACCGTGGGGGCGGCGCCGTCGAAGCGGTGGGCGATGACCTTGCAGACCTGGCCGGAGAGGATGATGGCCTCGTCGGGGCCGAACTCGCCGGTTGCCGCGCCGGCCTTCTCGATGGCAGCGGTGATCTTGCTCTGGTCGAACGATGCGAGCGAGCCGTCGCGCTTGACGATGCTGGATGGATAATGATGGCTTGCTGACGGCATGGGCTCCTCCTCGGCTACGTTTGACCGTCCCGAATATGCGCTGTGACGCGTGGTTGCAAGAAACACAATAACTTGTGGATATAAAGAAATCAATACGCAATATGTGGTGTGCCTAAGATGTCCGTGAACGGTAGGTGCGACCGCCTCCGCAGCCTCAGCGCTTCGTGCGGAAGGGCAGGTAGAAGGCTCCGATCACCGCGAAAGACAGCGCGGCGAGGAGTGCCACGTAAGCGTACCACTGCCAGATCTCGGTGAGGGCGAGGTTGATGGGCGTGCGGAAGGTGAAGAAGAAGTTGGGCGTGTTCTCCACGGAGCGCAGCACCGTGCCCGTATAGGTGGGGAAGGCGAAGGCCGAGTTCAGATAGATGGAGATGAGCCCGAAGGCGTAGAACAGCGCGAGCGTGGACCAGAAGTGCCGTGCGGTGATGCTCACCTCGCCGGAACGTGCGATGTAGATGCCCAACACCACGAGCATCGAATGGTAGACGAAGAACTGGTAGGCGATGGGATGCGTGAATGCCTGATCGGGCGTGATGCCGTTGGTGAAGATGGAGGGTAAAAGGAGCGCCGCGACAGCGCCCGCGATGCAGGTGGGATACATGAACGCGAGAGCGGCCGTGCGCCGCCGCTCGCTTTCGGTGAAGCGCACGTAGAAGATCAGGAAGATCTGGATCGAGCACAGGTGGAAGGGCAGATGGCGCCACTCCATGAACAGGTGCATGGAGGCGCCGTCGGCGGCGGGTACCATCTGGATGTTGGAGAAGATCTTGATGATCTCCGAGAGGGCGGCCAGCACGCAGGCGACGGTGAGGACGCGTTCGATGGGAACGCGGCGCGCAAGCAGGAGCCTCGAGGCGATGATGATGCCGATTGCGGAGATAGAGAGCCAGATGATGTGCTGGAAGCTGAACATGCGGGCCTCTTCACGTCGACGATGCCATTACCCCTCACATGATACGGGAGAGTCGGCGCGACAGGGGGCCCCTCTTCGCCGATTGGCTCTGCCCAGAGGATCCCTTGCAGCGCCCAACGGGTATCATTGACCTATCCACAGCCGATGGGGAGGGCAGCCATGAGCAATCTCGCGACGTATGTGGATCGTTTCTTCGACAAGCTCCAGCTTAAAGAGGATGTCGAAGGCGGCCATAGCTACAAAGCCTATCTCCGCACCGCCGTGAGCGCGTTCCTCTCGCATGAGAACCAAGACAGCGCTTTCGAAGTCTACCGCATCTTCTTCGACAGCTACCGCATTGCCGTCGAGGGGGAGGGCAATCCCTTCATCGACCTCGTCGACATGCTGCGATCCTACGAGGAGACGGCCGCCACCCTCACCGATAGGCAGCGCGACCACTTCGTGCACGCCGTGAACGTGTTCGTGACGGGTCTCGCTATCTGGGTCGAGAACCCGCATTTGCGGAACGCCTTTGCCGCAGCCGTTCCCGAGGAGGGCTACGACTACGCCTACACCACTCCCTACGAGGAGTTCTTCTTCCGCTGGGGCATTGCATCGCTCTTCCACGACGTGGGGTATCCCGTGGAGATCGTGGGCAACCAGATCAACCGCATCATGCGCATCGTGGCCGACATGGACGGCGCGGACGTGAGGGTCAAAGCCAGGATAAGCTACGAGAACTTCGACGAGCTCAACCATATCAACGAGATCGTGCCTGCCGAGACGTTCACCGCGGCGTTTCGCGAGGCGTACGAGGATGCGGATGATCTGGATCCGCTCGCCCTGCTCGATCTGCTTGCGTACAGCATCCACCGATCCTTCGGCTGCGACCTTGCCACCATCAAGGAAGCGCTCGACGGCCACGTGGACACCATGGCAGCCACGGGCTTCATCGACCACGGCTACTACAGCGCCCTCATCGTACTCAAGTGGTACGGTTTCGCGCTCCAGAAGGCGGGCGGCGTGCCCGAGAAGCTCTATTGGCCGGTCCTCGATGCGGCGCAGGCCATCTTCCTCCACCACTACTACCGCAACTACCTCCAAAAAGAGCCCTTCTCGCTGGGGGAGATGCACGTGGGCGACAATCCGCTGGCGTACCTGCTCATCCTCTGCGACGAGCTGCAGGAGTGGAATCGCGAGGCGCGCGGCATCATCACGCGCACCTTCATCCTTGCGGATACGGTGCACCTCTCGCTGGGCAGAGACTACCTCGCGGCAACCTATGTCACCAAATCCGGTCGGCTGCCCGAAGGCTACTGCGCCGAGAAGGAGGAGCTTCTCGATCGTGTGCTCGCCCTCGACGAGCTCTTCCCCGCAGGCGTCGATCTCGATGCCGAATCGCTCGACAGCTTCTATGATCTGAAGCCGCGCCTGGCGTCGCTGTCTGCACGGCCGCTCCTGAAGGACATCGAGCTTCTCGCCATCGCCATACACGCGCGCTACAACGAGGAGCAGCTTGCGCGCCATCCCGACCGACCGCTCGCCTACGCACGTTTCTCCGAGCTGCCTGATGACCTCAAATACTCCAACATGCGTCAGGCGCAGAGTATCTACGATAAGCTCGGGATGGTGGGCCTCACGATGCGCCACAAAGGGGTTCCGGGCGCGATCGAAGCATTTGCCCCGGAGCTTGTCGAAGTCATGGCCGAGTTCGAGCACGATGAGTGGATGAGGGAGCGCATTGCCAACGGATGGACCTTGGGCGAGCGCAATGCCGAGCGCAAGACCACGCCGTATCTGGTGCCCTACCGGGACCTTTCGGAGGAGATCAAGGAGCTCGACCGCAATACGGTGCGCAACATCCCCCTCCTTGCGGATCGCGTGGGGATGGCGGTCTATGAACTCTGACTGGCCATACACGCTCCTGCCCGCCGATGCGTACGATGACGAGGTCCTCGTGCGGCTTGAGGATGCCTACCATGAGGCCGACCGCACGAGCGGTGAGGCCCAGAGAGTCTATCGGCGCATCCTCGTGTATCTCGCATGCGCAAGTACCGCTATCGCCCTGGCGTTCCTGCTCTACGACGAAGCGGAAGCCCACTGGATGCTCATCCTGCTCGGCGTGGTGCTCATCACGGCTCAAGCGATACAGCGTTACGCGAGGCGCCTCGACTGTCACAAGCGTTTCATCGAGCAGCGCGAGCTCGCCGAGGTGCTGCGCGTCCAGATCTTCTTGCGCTATGCGGGAAGCCCCCTGCATGCCGCCGACCTGCTCACGTGGACGCAGCTCGAGGAGACGGGCTGGGTGCGCGACCGCGTGGAGGAGCTCATGGCACATGCCGGCACTGCCCCGGTGCACGATATCCGCGACGTTTGGGTGGAAGATCAGCGGAGCTATCATGAGCGTGCGGCCGCACGCTCTACGCGTGACCAAGCCGCGAGCAAGCGTGTGGTCAAGCTGGCGTTCTGGTTGAGCATCGCCCTCTATGTTGCGGCCTTCATCTTCGAGCTCGCCTGCGGCGATCTCACCAGCGCGCCCCTCTTCCCTATCGATCCCATCGAACCCGTGCGCGCGGGGCTGAAGATCGCGCTCGGATCGGTTTCCGCAGCCACCCTGTTCATCGGCAGCTACTACGACAAATCATCGTTTTCGCGCGTGCATGAGGACCATGTCAAGATGGAGCGCTTCTTCGCGTGGGCCGGCGCTCAGCTCGATGCGTGCGGCCAGCGCGAGGAGCTTCTCGAGCGCATTGCCCGCGAGGAGCTTATCGAGAACGGAAACTGGTATTCTTACCAGCTCGAAGGTGCGCCCGATCTCGTGCTGTGAGGGGAGGCGATGCGCAATCTCTGTTGCCGTGGAGGCGTATCGTCCGTTTACGTCCAGCCTGTATTGTATGATGCTTAAGCAAGGGGAGGCATCATGTACAAGGCTATCGATTTGTTTGCCGGCATAGGAGGGATCAGGCTTGGCTTCGAGCAAGCTTTCGGCGACGATATCGAGACCGTGTTCGTCTCCGAGTGGGACAAATACTCCAACAAGGTATATCGTGCCAATTTCGACACTCCGCACGATATCGTTGGAGATATCACGTGCGTTGCGGCGGCAGACATCCCCGACCATGACATCCTCTTAGCGGGCTTTCCCTGCCAGCCCTTCAGCATAGCGGGGGTGAGCAAGAAGAACAGCCTCGGGCGTGCGACCGGTTTCGCGGACGAGACGCAGGGAACCCTCTTCTTCGACGTCGCCCGCATCATCGCCGAGAAACGCCCTCAGGCGTTTCTCCTCGAAAACGTTAAGAACCTCGTTTCCCATGACGGCGGCAACACCTTCCGGGTTATCATGCGGGTTCTTACCGAGGACTTGGGTTATCGGGTGCACTGGCAGATCATCGACGGCGGGCACTGGACCCCGCAGCACCGCGAGCGCATATACATCGTCGGGTTCCGCGATGATGTGGCGTTCGATTTTTGCAAGCTCGCATACCCGGATTCCGGTGGGGTGTTTGCCGATGTCATGGAAGCCGATGTTCCCGAGAAATACACCCTTTCGGATAAGCTGTGGTCCTATCTCCAGGGATATGCCGAGAAGCACCGTGCCCGCGGCAATGGCTTCGGCTACGGGCTCGTCGGCCCCGACGATACAACCAGGACCATCTCGGCACGCTACTATAAAGACGGGTCGGAGTGCCTTGTCAAGCAGGAGGGGAAGAACCCCCGAAGGCTTACCCCGAGGGAATGCGCACGGCTCCAAGGATTCCCGGACACCTTCGAGATCCCCGTCTCCGACACGCAGGCATATCGCCAGTTCGGCAATTCCGTCTGCATTCCCGCAGTGGCCGAGCTGGCGCGGCTTATGAGGGATGCGCTATGGATTTCGGAAACATCGGAAGCTATTTCGAGCTAGTCCTGTCGAAGAGGTTGTCTGCCGTCGACGTCGATCAGCGGATCAGCCATCAGCATGAGCTCGGCGGCTTCGCGGCGTTGAGGCCCCTTTTGGGAGATGACGACATCCAGCGTATCCCGTCCCTCTACATCTATCTCGATGACGAGGGAGTGTGTACGGATAGGTCGTGGACCACGTGGTATGACACCCGGAGAAAGCAGGCGACGCGCGGACCGGAGTATCGCCTGTACTATCCCGACGTCGAACCGGTGAAGCGTGCGTGCGCAGGGGATTTGACCATCACATGCCTGACCAAAGACGGCGAGCTGGCCTTCTTCTTCGTGGCGAGCGGCAGCTATCGCGAGGCGGAGATGCTCTGGCTTTTCGGTATCGATGGCGAGGAGGGAAGCTTCACCCCCGCCCGCGACATGGAACGGCGGATCGACGCCACCGGTGCGGAGCTTCTCGACGTGCTGGGCTTCGAGGTCGAGCCTCCGGATGAGCTGCATGGCTATCTTGAGGACATGCTTCGGCTCTGGCCCGACGCCTTCCCTTCTGGCCGCGCTTTTTCCCGATTCGCCCGTGATGTTTCCGGTATCGACCCACGCTCCAATCCCGACGAGGCACTTGTCGAGTATTACAACACCCAGACGATGCTCTTCATGGGATATGAGCGATACGAGCACGAGAGGCGCCTGGGCCCCTATGTCCGCAATGTGGGCGACCCGGATTACGAAGCGATTCTCAAAGTCGCCATGTCGATGTTCCAGCGCAGGCGATCTGCTGCAGGCCATGCGCTCGAGTATCATCTCGAGGCGCTGTTCGATGCGAGGGACATCAGCTACACCGCCCAGAGCCTGACCGAGGGGCGCGAAAGGCCCGACTTCATCTTCCCCTCCATCTCCGCCTACCGCGACGCGGGCTTTCCCGAGGCCGGGCTGACCCTTCTCGGAGCGAAGACGACGGCGAAAGACCGGTGGAGGCAGATCCTCCAAGAGGGCAGGCGCGTGAAAAGGAAGCATCTCATCACGTTGGAGCCTGCTATCACGATTGAGCAGACAGACGAGATGGAGGAAAGGAACCTGCAGCTTGTGGTACCCGCGCCGATCCAATCTTCCTATAGCCGCGCCCAACGGGGCTGGCTTTGGTCGGTCGAGGATTTCTGCAACCATGTTGCCAATACGCAGGCTTGGTCCGAATAGGGGTGCGAGCGGCGATGCCCATCCAGTCCATAGCGGAGCGAAGATCCCCGCAAATGCGTTAGAATGGGCGGTGCGCCGGTTTAGCTCAGTTGGTAGAGCAACGGTCTTGTAAACCGTAGGCCATCAGTTCGAGTCTGATAACCGGCTCCACGATCTTATGCGGGCCGCCGATATGCTCGGCGGCTTTTTTCGACCTCATTCTCCCGACGTTTGCTGGATTGGTGTGCCGCGCAAGGCTGCGAAGCTCCATACTGTAGTGGATAGCCGGTAGAGCTGCCGGCCTCGAAGAGAAAGGGCATCGATCATGGAACTGTTTCTGGACACTGCGGACGCCAACGCCGTAGCCGAGCTCTCCGAGGTGCTCACCGTTGCCGGCGTTACCACCAACCCCACCATCATCACCAGGTCGGGCAAGACACCCGAGCAGGTCGCCGCCGAAATGGTTGCGGTGCTTGCGCCCGACCAGAAGCTCTTCATGCAGGTCATCGCCGGAGATGCCGAAGGGATGATCGACGAGGCGCGCCGCATCTGCAGCCTGCGCGACAAGAACATGTGCGTGAAGATCCCTGTGACGCCCGAGGGCATGAAGGCCATCAAAGCCGCCAAGGCCGAGGGTATGTGCGTGCTTGCGACCGCCATCTACACCGCCGACCAGGCATTTCTCGCCGCGATGAACGGTGCGGATTACCTTGCCCCCTACGTCAACCGCATGGAGAATCTCGGCGATGGCGTGGGCCAGGTGCTCGACCTCATCCAGATGCTCGCGGGCTCTGGTTTGCCCACCGGAATCATCGCCGCCTCGTTCAAGAACACCTATCAGGTGCATCAGCTCATCACAGCCGGCATCCAAGCCGTCACGGTCAGCCCCGATGTGGTGTGGAACATGGTCATACATCCCTCGACGCAGCTTGCCGTCGATGAGTTCGTGGATGCTTGGGAGACGAGCTTCGGACGCCGTTCATTCGCTTAGGCTGAAGAACCGGGGGACAGTATCATGGAGAGCAGACTCGATCGCGTTTCGGCGAACCACGGCCTTCACTACAATTGCGCGCAGTCGGTTGCCTGTGCCTACACGGATCTCGTAAACGCGGACCATCTGACGGTGTACCGTCTTGCCGAGGGTCTTGGCGGAGGTCTCGGCAACCAGAAGGGAACATGCGGAGCGTTGCTCGGCGCTTGCGCGGTTGTCGGTCTCGGGAATTCTGACGGGAATCTCGAGCAGCCTGCCAGCAAGCAATCCACCGGAGCGGTCACCGCGCGGATCTGCGACCGGTTCGAGGAGGCCGTGGGTTCCACAATCTGCGGCGCCATCAAGGGCGACGGCACGTCCGAGCCGCTCATGAGCTGCCATGATTGCATGCTCTGCGCTGCTCGCATCCTCGAGGAGGAGTTCTTTTCCGGTAGATGAGAGGCACCCTGCGCTTGCCAGGCACGACAGGCGCCCCGCCCCCTGCCACGGGCAGGCGTGCTTTTCTGTAGGGGTCGTGTTCCTTTAGGTCAATTTCTATCCGCTCCGCTATAATGATGCGCGTATCTGTACCTTATGCGTTTAGAAGAGGAGCTCACGTGGCAAACCACTTTCGCAGCATCGAGCGCGATGGTTTGGAAGAGGAGGCCGAGCGCGTCGAGGCCTTCTCCGAGGACGTGACCGATCCCGAGCTTCCCGACCTTGGGGAAAGCGAGGCGCTCGGCCATATCCAAGTGCCCACGATCGAGCAGCCTGCCGCGGCTCCCGCGTTCTCGGTGCCGTCCGTTACGGACGAACCCACCGAGTCTGTCGACGAGTCCGAGGCTAGGCCTGTGGCTGACAACATCTACTCGTCCCTTGCATCCGACGATGATCAGCCCGCTGCTCACACCGGCAATCCGACCATCTCGTTCAAAAACGTAACACTCATCTACCCGTCGCAACCCGATAAGCCCGCCCTCGACGATCTGAGCGTGGACATCTACCCCGGTGAGTTCGTCTTCGTCGTAGGACACTCCGGCTCGGGCAAGACCTCGTTTTTGCGCCTCATCACGCGCGAGATGCGCGCAACCAAGGGCCAAGTCATCGTTGCGGGCCAAGAGCTCACCAAGATGCGCAATGGCAAGGTGCCCTACCTGCGCCGTCAGGTCGGCTGCGTCTTCCAGGACTTCAAGCTCCTGCCCGACAAGACCACCTACGAGAACGTGGCCTTCGCGCTCGAGTGCATCGGCAAGCCCCAGTCGGTCATCAGAGCGCAGGTGCCCGAGGTGCTTCGCCTCGTCGGTCTGGGAGAGTCGATGGACAAGTTCCCCGACCAGCTTTCCGGCGGAGAGCAGCAGCGCGTCTCCATTGCCCGCGCCATGGTCAACCGCCCGCCTCTTCTGGTGTGCGACGAGCCTACGGGCAACCTCGACCCTGCCATCTCTCTGGGCATTATGAAGCTCTTGGATCGCATCAACCGCACGGGTACCACCGTGGTCATGGCAACACACGACCGCGAGATGGTCGACTCCATGCGCAGACGCGTCATCACCCTCGAGGCCGGACAGGTTGTCCGTGACCAGGAGAAGGGAGGGTATGGTTTCTATGGCACTCTCTAATTTCGGCTATTCGTTCCGCGAAGTCGGACACCATTTCCGCAGAAGCTGGTCCACCGTGCTCGGTGCTATCGTGACCATCTTCCTCTCACTGTTCATCATCGGCCTGTTCCTGCTGGGCTCGGCCCTGCTCGACAACATGGTGGGCACGGTCGAGGATCGCGTGACCATCCAGGCCTTCCTCGCCGACGATGCTCCTCAGACAGATGTCGATGCCCTCCGGCTCAAGATCCAAGGCTGGGACAATGTCGAGTCAGTCACGTACAAGAGCAAGGAAGAGGCGCTCGAGGAGTACCGGAACACCATGTCCAACCGCAACGCCAACGACGCGGTCGTTGCCTTGGACGGCGAGAATCCCATTCCGGCATCGCTCGTCATCAAACTCACCGATCCGAAGCTCGTCGAGGAGACGGCCAATCGCCTCATCGGAGATACCGACTTCGGCAACGTGGCCGATGGCGGCGACCCCGCCTCGTCGGTGCAGTATGGCCGCGAGACGGTCGAGAAGCTCTTCAGCTTCACCAACTTCCTGCAGCTCGCCGCATTGGTGCTGGTGGGCCTGCTCACGTTCGTGGCGTTCGTGTTCATCAACAACACCATCCGCTTGGCCATCACTGCCCGTCGCCGCGAGATCTCGATCATGCGCCTCGTCGGTGCATCTAACGGCTTCATCCGCGGGCCGTTCTTGCTCGAAGGCGTGCTCGAGGCTCTGATCGGGGCGCTGCTCGCCATCGCTGCCCTGTATTTCGGCATGAACGAGCTGATCTCGCGCCTGTCGAATAGCCTGCAGTTCCTGTCGTTCGACATCGCTCCCCAGACGATGCTCATGACCTTCGGCTTGCTTCTGGGCATCGGCGTGGTCATCGGCCTCTTCGGCTCGGCCATCGCCATGCGCCGCTATCTCAAGGCTTAAGCACGTATCGCACGACAAACCCGCATATCGGCCGCCCCTCATCTCGGGGGGCGGTTTTTTGCACGGCGGGGCAGGGCTCCCGAGGGCCGGGCGTTTTCTCCATTATTCGATCCCGCACACCCTCTCTTGTGTGAACGGACAATCGATACGTGAAAGCCACGCCCAACGTTCGGCTATCCAAACGGTTTAATCCTTAATAACGTTTCCTACCATGTAGATACCGGGAATACGCCCGTGCATGCGGGCTGCGGATACTGTTATCCACAGTGAGAGGAGACAACGCATGAAGGTCATGGCAATCTGCGCCGGTCGCAGGAACGGCAACGGCGAGATTCTCGCCAAGGAGGCGCTTTGCGCTGCTCAGGAGTTGGGTGCCGAGGTCGAGCTGCTCAACCTCTTCGACTACAACATCCTTCCGTGCACCGGATGCGAGGACTGCACCATGCAGATGGGCGAGGTCGCTATGGACCCCACCAAGAAGTATCGCGGCTGCATCCTCAAGGATAAGGACGACGTGGATCGGATCATCGCCGAGATGCGCACCTGCGAGGGCATCATTTTCGCTGTTCCCACCTACGACCTCATGCCGAGTTCCCTCTACACCCGCCTCTGCCAGCGCTTCCTCGCCTACGAGCTGTCGTTTCTGCTCGAGATCGGCGTCATCGACCACAACCCGCACACCGTTGCCGGCCTGATCTCCGTGGGTGGCTCCATGCACGACTGGCAGACCCTCGCCCTCGAGAGCCTGCAGGCCTCCATGTTCACCATGTCGCTTTCCGTCGTCGACCGCTTCATGAGCCAGCGCGTCGGCCGCCCGGGCAACGTCCTGCTCCATCAGGATCAGCTCGATCGTGCCCGCAAGATGGGCGAGAACATCGTCAAGGCAATCCAGACCCCCGTCGAGGAGCGCACGTGGCTCGGCGATCCCAATGATGGCGTGTGCCCTGTCTGCTACTCCAGCCTCGTCTATCCCGGCGATGCCCACTGGGATGGCATCGAGTTTCCGTACGAGTGCGCGGTCTGCGGCTGCGGTGGCACGCTCGGCACCAATCCCGAGAACGGCCGCCCCATGCTCATCATCGATCCCGAGAATGGCAGGGTTCGCGATCGCAACAACGATAAGGCCCGCGCCGAGCACCTCAACGAGATCATCCAGACGCGCATCGGCTTCCTCCAGCGCCAAGGCGAGATCCAAGACGCCCTCAAGAAGTACCGCTCGATGAAGTTCCCCACGCTCGAGATCAAGCGCTAAGCCGCTCGGATCATCTGCTTGCGAAAGGCGTGCCGGCACTGCCGGTGCGCCCTTTTTTCGGCCGCACCCGCCTTCACGATTACCGCAGTCTTTGCCGTGGCTGCCACGAATACCGCAGTTCTTCTCCGCTGGCGGTGCAAGCTCCGCAGCGTCTACCTGCGCATTTACGAATACCGCAGCTTTCCCCCGCCCCGAGAAGTGCGGTGATCGCGATTACCGCAACCGCCCCACGATTACCGCAAACGGTCCCATGGAAATTGCAGGCTCTCGCGGCTGCCCGCGAGCTACTTCTCGTCTATGAGCTCGGTTCGGTTGAGACGTAGGCGCGGGGTGAAGAGTCCGAGGTTCATGAGGATGCGGAAGCTAATCTGCAGCTGGAAGAGCTGCTCGCCGCTCGAGAGGTTCATGCCCAGCACTTCGCGGATACGACCCAGACGGTAGAGCATCGTGTTCTTGTGCAGGTTGAGCATCGCCGACGCACGCGAGGTGGAGCCTGCCACCTGCAGATAGCAGTGGAGGGTCTCCATCAGCTCGCCTCCGTGGACCTCGTCGTACTCGAGCAGGTCGAGCAGGGCGGGATGGCAGAGCCCCAGAAGGTTGGTCCTGCGTCCGGTCAGGGCGAGCATATGCATGAAGGCGTAGTCTGCATAGAGGAAATAGCCCCCGTCGTCTATGGTAGCCGAGGCCATCTCGCCGTAGCGGATCGCCGAGCGTGCCTGCTGGTAGGCCTGCCGCGTCTCGGTGAGCGCGCGGTATGCGTTCGAGACGCCCACGGAGAGGCCGTTCAGAGCCGCCACGTCACGGATCTTATGCTCGGTGCGCGGGGAGATGCCCTCGTCGATATCACGGGAGATGATGGCCACAAGCTGCTGATGGTGCCGCGTGTAGAGCGAATGATGGAGGACGGGCTTGAGCTGCGCCGCGATCTTCTCGGCCTGCACTTGGGTGAGCCCTTCGCCGGGGGCATGGAAGCAGAAGACGTAGAGCAGCGGTTTGGGGTGGAAGTTCAGCGATTTCAAGCGCCTGTTGGTAACCGCCGCGCTCGGCGTGCCGTCGCTGAGGAGGTTCTCGAGGAAGTACGAGCCGAGTTCGCCGCTCGTGGGACCCCACACCTCGGACTTCTGCAATTCCTGGCCGACGAAATTGGCCAAACGCACGAAGACCTCGCGGTCGAGCTTGCTGAATGCGCGGTTATACTCCACCATCATGACATGCGCCATGCAGATGCCGCGCACCATCACGGCAAGCGTCATGGTATTGCACTGGAGGATCTCGTTGAAGTGGACGTACGGCCCCTTGCTCCGTGCGATCTCGGAATCGATGTGGCTGTCGCGGATATAGGCCACCGCATCATCGAGCACCGTCTCGTTGGCGAGCTCCTCGCGGAAGATATGCGCGAGCCGGCTGTCATCATCGGGCGTGATGCCCAGATGATGTGCGATATAACGGTAGGCGGGATCGACCACCACGATGGGGTTGCCGAGCGTGCTCGCCGCCTCCTCGACAAGATATTGGAGTCCCTGATTCGAGAAATGCGCGGTCAGAAGCTTGCGGATAGCTGCGGTAAGCGCCTGATCCTCGAGAAACACAGCTTGGATGGCATTGTAGCAGGAGTAGAAATCGGTGCCCTCCGAGAGCCAGATGAGGTTGGCGCCGGGGCGCTTCTCGAGATCGGACCTGCCGTCTTGGTCGACGATGACGCAGTTGAAGACCTCAACGCCATCGACGCTCTGGGGAAGCATCGTGGAGTCGCAGAAATAGAGCACGTCCCCGTGAAGGTTGCGCGCATCCCAGCTGGTGAGGAACGATACATTGGTCACCTCGCACTCGGCATCGGACAGCATCGTGCGTGCAACGGACTCCTTGGGGAGGCGAGCGATCAGGTCCTCAAGCTTCATGGCGGCCCCTTAATGGATTGGCTCGGAAGTAGAGCCCTCCCGCGATGTTGTGAGTTTACACAAAAGGATACGCCTTTATCGCGCGAAACGTCGGGTGCGGGACCCTCGTTTTGCCGGGAGCGGCGAGTGATGATACGTACGAAGACCTCTGTCCATTGCCGAAAGGAGCAGATGATCATGAAGGTTGGCAAGTATGCGCGCAGCGTGTCCATCGTGGGCGTCGGCTGCACCCCGTTCAAAAACTTCGAGGATCATGCACAGACCAAGGGCATGTCCGAGGGCGAGGCCTTTGGTTATGCCGCCCTCGAGGCTATCGCCGATGCGGGTCTCGAGCCGCGCGACATCCAGTACTTCTACCATGGTGCCGCCAACCCGTTCATGATCGGCGATTCGCTCACGCCCAACATGCAGGTCGCCGACTGGTTCGGCACCCGCGGCATCGGCTCGGTGCACCACTCCGAGGCCTGCTGCACCGGCTACGTCTCCCTGCAGGAGGCTGCGGCTGCCGTAGCATCCGGCGAGTTCGACATCGTGCTCTCCGGCGCGGTGGATCTTGCGGCATCGCTGCCCGTGGTCGGTGCGCCCGGCCATATGCGCCGCGACTTCCCGCTCGAGGAGATGCTCCCCTCGATCCCCATGGTCTACGATCGCGCCTACGGCCGTCCGCTGGATTCCGCCTTCGGCATCTCGTTCGACAACTGGATCAACGAATACCGCTGGACCTACGGCCTGTCCGATACCGATATCGACAACGCCTTGAATGCCCTCTCCAAGAACCTGCGCCGCGCCGCCGTGCTCAACCCGCTGGCGTTCTACGACGTGGATTTCGGCCAGGTGGCCGCCGCTCAGGGCATGCCCGACGCAGATGCCTTCCTGACATCCATGTTCAACCCCAAGGTCACCCAGTACCTGCGCGTCACCGGATTCGAGACCAAGTGCGATGGCGCGGCTGCCATCGTCGTGATGCCCACCGAGATGGCCCGTGCCCGCGGCCTCGATCACAAGGCCGTCGAGGTGCTCGGCACCGGCTCGGCCGCCTACGAAGGAGCCACGCTCTCCAACGAGAAGGCCGGCACCATGCGCGCCGCCGCCCAAGCCTACGAGCTCACGGGCGTCTCGTCCGATGAGGTCGACCTCTTCATGTGCAACGACTTCTTCCTGGCCTCCGAGATCGTGGCCGCCGAGGAGTGCGGCTACATCCCGCGCGGCGAGGCGTGGAGGTATGCCATCGAGGGTCGTACCGCCTATGATGGCGACAAGCCCATCAACACCCATGGCGGCCGTTGCAACTTCGGACATGCCCACGGCGCCTCCGGCGTCGCCGACATCGTCGAGGCCGTCAAGCAGATGCGCGGCGAGGCGGGCGCCACCCAGATGGAGAAGCTCCCGCGCACCACGATGTTCCGCGGCTTCGGCGGCGGCCAGAACGTCCGCGTCCAGTTCATCCGCACCGTCGAGTAGTCGCGCACGCGTAAAGGAGGTACATCCCATGCTTATCGAGAACATGGAGCCCATCGTCAAGAAGTTCTACGACGGCGTTGCCGAGGGCACCTACTACGGCCGCAAGTGCACCGAGTGCGGCGCCATCGAGTTTCCGCCGCACCTAGCCTGCAACACCTGCGGCTATCACGAGACCGAGTGGGTCGAGCTGTCGGGCCATGGCACCCTGCAGTCGTTCGTCGTGCCCGGCATCCAGAACGACAAACCCTACCTCAAGGCCGTTGCGCCCTACGGATACGGCGCGGTCAAGCTCGACGAGGGCCCCGTCTACACCTTCGTCGTGTTCGCCGGCAAGAAGAAGGTCGTCAAAGGCCTCCAGCAGCGCTTGGCCGACGGCGAGGTCATCGGCGTGCACGCCAAGCCCATCGCCCGCGAGGTGCCGCTGAAGGAGGGCTCCGAGGAGATGGTCTCCTTCAGCGAGCTCTGCTTCGAGCTCGACGAGGTTGCTGGGTAACGAAACGATACGGGAACACAGCGGAGCGCGCTTCCCAAAAGACGCGCTCCGCCGAAGAAAGAAAAAGGAGAACATCATGGACCAGGAACTGTTCGATCAGATCGCAGGATTCGCCAAGACCGCCTATCAGTACGACGGCGAGATCACCGCCGACACCACCTTCGACGAGCTGGGCAAGGGCTCGATGAAGATGATCGCCCTCACCTCCACCATCGAGAACGAGCTCGATGCCGAGGTCACTATCCACGAGGTCATGAAGATGAAGACCTTCGGCGAGCTTGTCGAGCGTGTTGCCGAGGAGATCGAGGAGTAGATCCTTCCCGCAAGCCACAGCACGCATCCGGGCGGCCCGTGCATCGATGTGCACGGGCCGCCTGCTATGCGATCAAGCTCTCATCCAGCAAAAAGTCGTAGATGCCCACGTGCAGAATGCCCGACTCGTCGGTCCATGGCGGCATGACAGATCGGTCCACCACGACCTTCTTGTGGAAATCCCTGACTGAAAGAAGCGGACGGAGCTCCATCTTCTCCTTCTCCGGATCTACCATCGAATAAGCGGATTGGATATAAACTTGCTGCCCACCCTTGCGTGCGATGAAGCCTATCTCGCAGTTCTTCTGGTGGCGTCTTCCCTCTCCGTCTCTCTCGACGATGTCGACAACACCTACATCTACAGAGAACCCGCGCGCTACAAGCTCGTTGTATACGATATTCTCCATGATGTGGGTCTCTTCTTGCTGACGAAGCCCTAGGCGGACATTGCGCAGGCCCACATCCTCGCAGTAGTACTTGCTCGGGTATTCGAAGTACCGTTTACCTTTCACGTCGTATCTCTTCGAACACGAGAAAAGGAAGGACTCTGTAAGGTGACCGAGATAGGCGGAGATGGTTTCGTTATCGACATCGATGCCTTTGACAGACTTAAGCGTCTTGGCAATCTTGCTTGCGTTAGTGAGAGAGCCGATCGAAGAGCAGAGGTCGTCTACAAGCTCCGAGAGCACCGACGGGAGCTCGATGCTGTAGCGCTCGAGGATGTCGTGAAAATAGACCTCCTTGAACAAGCTGTCGAGGTAGGCGAACTTCTCATCTGGCGTGTTCTTTGAAAGGACGAGCGGCATACCTCCGAACAGCATGTAGGAACCGAATGCCAAGGATCGATCTCCTCCTACAAAGCCATAGTATTCGGAGAATCTCAAGGGATGGATCTGGAGTGCATCGCCTCGCCCGCGGAACTCGGTGGCCACATCCTTGGAGAGCATCTTCGAGTTGCTGCCGGTAACATAGATGTCAACATTTCCAAGCCGAAGCAAACCGTTGAGCAGGCCGTATAGCCTGACTTGCTTGTCGGGATTGCGCATCTCCTCGCGCGTGATGGCAAGCTGTACCTCGTCGAGCAGGACATAGTGCATGGATCCATCACCGACGATTCTCTCGCGGATATATTTGGACAGTTCTCCCACATCGCGCAATGCGTCGTTGGCATCGTCATCCAAGGCCACTTCGATGATGTGATCATCGGGAATGTTTTGGCTGCGGAGATACGTGCGGAAGAGGTTGAAGACCAAGAAGCTCTTTCCGCACCTGCGGACACCTGTGATTACCTTGATCTGTCCGTTGTGCATCTTACCTATGAGGAGATTCAGGTACCTGTCGCGCCGTATGATCATCGACAACTCACCCGCAATTTACTCGTTATGTCGATCAAGTTGCGGTTTATTATATACCCTTTTTGCTACGAGTATCCTAGGTGATTCTACAGTTCGCGTACCTGCAGGACGCAGCTCGACTGATGTCGCTGATCTTGTACGTTCACACAGGCGGTCGGCGATAGGAGAGGGAAACAATTGGCAGTGCACCCATAGCGGCGGAGGACCTCACTTGGAAAAATAGGTAGCAGTAGGTTTCTGTGCCCTTACACAAGTGAGAGGAGCATCTCATGGACCTTATGGAGCAGCTGCGCGCGAAAGCTGCGGCGAATCCGCAGAAGGTGGCCTTCTTCGAGGCCGACGACCCCAAGATGATGGAAGTGGTGGGCGAGCTCGCCTCTGCCGGCCTTGCCGAGTGCTTCATCGTGGGTGATGGCGCGACGCTGCGCGGCGTGGCCGAGCAGCTCGGTGTCGACCTATCCAAGGTCACCATCGTCGACATCGCCGATGACGGGGCAAACGAGGCCTTCGCCGTGCGCTTCGAGGCCATGCCCGACTGCCCGTTCAAGAGCAAGGGGATCCGCCGCCGCGCCAAGAAGCCCATGGACCGTGCGCTCATGATGCAGCGCATCGATGACGTGGACATCACCTTCGGCGGCCTGTGCTGCTCCACCGGAGACGTCATCATCGGGGGCCAGACCATCATCGGATTGGCCGACGGCATCGATACCATCTCCTCCTGCGGCGTGTTCAATATTCCCGGCTGGGAGGGCAGCGAAGGCCATCTGCTGGGCTTCGGCGACGCCGCCGTGTGCGTCGATCCCGATCCCGAGCAGCTCGCCTCCATCGCCATCAGCGCTGCCGAGACCGTCCGCGCCCTCATGGGCTGGGAGCCGCGTGTGGCCATGCTCTCATACTCCACCGACGGATCGGCCGAGGGCCCGCTCGTCGAGAAGGTCCGCGCTGCGGTGAAGGTTGCCCAGAAGCGCCGTCCCGACCTCGCCATCGATGGCGAGTTCCAGCTCGATTCGGCTATCAATCCGGCCGTTGCCGCCAAGAAGGTCCTCCGCGAGAGCGCGGTGGCCGGGCGTGCCAACGTCATCATCTGCCCCGACATCAACGTGGGCAACATCGGCGTCAAGCTCGTGCAGAACTTCGCGAACGCCGACGCCTACGGCCCCTTCCTGCAGGGCTTCAAGAAGATCGTGTGCGACTGCAGCCGTTCTGCGCCCGTTTCCGAGCTCGTGGGCAACGTCGTGATGAGCTGCGTTCGCGCGCAGGCGCAGAAGGAGGCTTAACATCATGGCCGAGAACATCTATCGCATCCTGGTCATCAACCCCGGTTCCACCTCCACCAAGGTCGGCGTCTTCGATGGCGCGACCGAGGTCTTCACCAGAAACGTCGCCCATGAGGCCTCCAAGCTGGCCGAGTTCACATCCGTATCCGACCAGATGCCCTACCGTCGCGACATGATCCTCGCCGCGCTTGCCGAGAACGGCGTCGACCTCTCGACCATCGATGCCTTTGTCGGCCGGGGCGGCGGCCTGCTCTCGCTTGCGGGCGGCACCTACACCGTGAACGGCGTCATGCTCGACCATGCCTACCGCGGCGCCAACGGCATCCAGCATCCCGCCCAGCTGGGCAGCCAGCTCGCCCATGAGTTCGCCGAGCAGGCCGGCAAGCCCGCTTTCGTCGTGAACCCGCCCGATACCGACGAGTTCTGCGACTACGCCCGCATGACCGGCATCAAGGGCGTCTATCGTAACGCGCATCTGCACGCCCTCAACCTTAAGGAGACTGCGATCCGCCATGCCCACAGCATGGGCAAGCGCTACCGCGACTGCAACTTCATCGTCTGCCACATCGGCGGCGGTATCTCCATCTCCGCCCACAGGGCCGGCAAGATGATAGACGGCTTCGATATCGTGCAGGGCGAGGGCGCCATAGCTCCCACGCGCTGCGGTGCCGTGCCTGTGGCTGGAGTCTTGGATTACCTCGAGGCGGGCCACACCATCGAGGAGGCCCGTGCGCTCTGCATGAAGACCGGCGGTTTCGTCGATCTTCTCGGCACCTCGGATGCCATCGAGGTGTGCAATCGCGCAGCTGCCGGCGATAAGGCTGCTGCCCGTGCATGGGGCGCCATGCTCTACCAGCTCAACAAGTACATCGGCAGCATGGCCACCGTGCTCGAGGGCAAGGTCGACGGCATCCTGCTCGGCGGCGGCATGGTCCACAACAAGGATCTCGTTGCCTCCATCGAACGGGGTTGCGGCTGGATCGCGCCCGTCTCCGCGTACCCGGGCGAGTTCGAGCTCGAGGCCATGGCCGCCGGCGCTATCCGTGTCCTTACCGGCGAGGAGGAGCCCAAGCTCTACACGGGTATCCCCGTGTTCCAAGGCTTCGACGGCTAGCTTGTGAGAACCTGCTCGAACCATTGGCATTGCAGCTCGCCCGTATGTCCTGTTCGTTATGGCATGCGTTGCGAGCTGTTTGCCATCTAGCCTGTGACCGCTGTATCAGAGGAGCGGTTGTATGTCCTCGGCAGTTGAGTCGACAGTTAAGTCGACAGCTAAGTCGGCAGAGGGCTACAATGGAGCCCTCAGGCGAGGGGGGCTGGCATGGCGATTCCCATCAGTGTGAATCAGCTTATCGATGGCAATGTTGTGGAGTACGCGCGCGTCGAGTACAAAAGCGGATGGAATCCCGAGGATATCATCCACTCCATCTGTGCTTTTGCCAACGATATCGATAATTGGGGCGGTGGATGCATCGTTATCGGAGTTGAGGATTGCGACGGTCTTCCCGTCAAGCCGGTCAAAGGGGTCTCTCCCTCATCTCTTGATTTGCTTCAGAAGGAGCTCGTCAACCTATGCAACCGCCTCAACCCCAACTACATGCCCGTCTGCGAGCCTGTTGAATACGAGGGCGCGGTTCTCCTGATTATCTGGGTGCCTGGCGGTTACGACCGTCCCTATCGTGCGCCCGTCTCTCTTTCGGCGAAGCGCAGCGACCATGCGGTGTATATTCGCAGATTCTCCAAGACCGTGAAGGCCAAGGTCACCGAGGAGCGAGATCTTGTGGAGATGGGCGGTCGGGTACCGTTCGATGACAGGATCAATAACCAGGCCGAGGTTTCCGATCTACGGCTCGGCCGTATGCAGGACTATCTCAATGCTGTTGGAAGCTCGCTCGCACGAGGAGCATCTGCCGCAGGATTACTCTCTGTGGCTCGTGACCTCCGGGTGGTGGCGGTCCTTCCGAAGCGCTGCGTCCTATAAACGTCGGGCTTATGTTGTTCTCTGATGATCCCGAGCGCTTCTTCCCCTATACGCGCATCGAGGTCGTCGAGATCCCCGATCCGGCAGGGCAGGGGATGAGGGAGCATACCTTCCGAGGTCCTATCGACCGCCAGCTTTCGGATGCCCTTGCCTATCTGCGCGGGGGCGTGTGCGAGGAGCGGGTGTTCAAGGTTCCCGGACAGGCGGAGGCCGTGCGCCTGTGGAACTATCCTTATGAGGCGCTCGAGGAGGCGCTTGGAAATGCTATCTACCATCGCAGTTACATCGAACATGAGCCAGTGACGCTGCGCGTAGAGGCGGACAGACTCTCCATCACAAGCTGTCCCGGTCCCCGATCGCTCCATCACCGACGAGGATCTGGCAGCGAACCGGCTCGTTGCCCAGAGGTATCGTAATAGGCGCATCGGCGACTTCCTCAAAGAGCTTCATCTCATCGAAGGACGTAATACGGGAGTGCCGACGATGCTTCGAGCGCTCTCGGACAACGGGTCAAAGCCGCCTCTTTTCGAGACGGATGATGACAGGACCTTCTTCAAGGTGACCTTCTTCTTGCACGAGGCGTTTTCAAAGGAGCTTGGAAGCAGAGGGAGGATCTCTGAGCAGGGCCCGGCACAGTCTAGAAGGACGAGGGCTGAGCTGCGGGCCGTCGTGATCGAGGAATTGGGCAGAGATAAGGCTTCTCAGCGCGAGCTTGCCAGAAGGTTAGGCTACAGATCCCTCAGCAAAGCGCTACGCGAAGTGGTGTCGGAACTTGTCGACGAGGGCGTTATCGAATACACGGGCACAGTTGGCGGTGCGGGCACGAAGTTGCGTCTAAGGGGATAGTTCTTCGGCTGCGGAACGGAATGCAACGAGCCTCGTCTCCGGTATTGACAAGATCCTTAAGAGTCTTGTGCTGCCGCACAACGGGTCCATCGAAGATCGGCGTTTCTTCGTAGGGCCATCCATAGGAACGAACAGGTGCCTTGCGTATCCTTCGATATGCAAGGCACCTGTCATCGGTTGGAGCGGCGTTGCCTGCACCGCTGCGGTCCGTTCGAGAAAGGAACCCAATATGACCGATAGGAACAAGATCAAGCTGGTCCAAGCGGCCGTCGGCGCCGTCGCGCTCACCCTGCTCATGCAGGTCATGGGTATCGTCGGCTTCGGGCAGTACACGTGGATGTGCTTCCTGCCGCTTCTCATGTTCTTCGCGTTCGGCGCCAATTTCAAGATGATCCCGATGATGATCATCAGCTACGCGGTCGGTGAGCTGTGGTGCATCATCAACGGTATTGTCATGGGCATCTTCGGCAGCTTCGCCGGCGGCAACATGATCCTGGGCATGCTTATTCCCACGATCCTCGTCATCTTCTGCATCCTCACCGTGCATGAGAACTTCTTCGAGGGCGCCATATTCTCCAACGTCCCCTGCATCTTCATGGGCATGGCCACCTCGTTCTTCATCACCGAGATGGGCGCCAACACCGATCCCATCCTCTTCGTCGAGCTGCTCGGCTTCTGGTGCTACGGTCTGGTCCTCGCCGTTGCGCTGGTGTTGTCCGGCATGGTGGTCTGCAGCGCCATCTTCGGCAAGGAGCGCGCCATGGCGGCGCTCATGCCCCTGCCCAGAGATGACAAGCGCGGCGAGAAGTAAGTCCAGGTTCGTGAACCCGTCGCGGGCTGTCCGCGCCTTATGCGCGGCGGCCCGTGCGTGCTTGAGGAGGTTTTTCATGAAGAAGGAAGTCCTCGCATTGGCTGTCGGCATCGGCCTCTTGCCGCCCATCTGGGCCGTTCTGTCCGGCTATGCCGGCATCACCTGCGGAGCCGTCGCGCTTATCTGCGCGGGCATCTACGTGGCGAACGGCAACAAGGTCGAGGACGGCCCCAAGATCTCGATCGGCTTCCTCATGGCGATTCTCTGGGCGGTCATCGCCCTGTGGAGCATGGAGAACCTGCCCTTCTCGGCCGACATCAACACCTTCGCCACGCTTGCCGTCATGGGCTTCGCCGCCGTGCTTATCGCCAATGCGTTCGAGAAGTGGATCTACCTGCCCGCCGTGCTCTGCGGCTGGGCCATCGGCCTCACCATCATGGGGCCGCTCGGCACCGCCGGCATGGGCACGCTGCCCATCCAGATCGGCGTTGCCATGCTGGTAGGCGTCTGGTATGTGGGCTGGGGCGTCGACGCCTTCTGCAAGCTGCTGCTCAAGGGCAGGGAATAGAGTCTGGGTTGCATCCGCCCAGCACAACCTTTAGTGACTGTACAGTCACTGGGAACCTCGCTGGGGAAACGCGCCCGGAGGGGCGCGGCGCGGGGCCCTCGAAACGCATCCGCCCAGCAAGGCCCCCAGCGACTGTGCAGTCACCAAGGACCCCGCTGGGGAAACGCGCCCGGAGGGGTGGGGCGCGGGGCCCTCGAAACGCATCCGCCCAGCAAGGCCCCCAGCGACTGTACAGTCACCAAGGACCCTGCTGGGGAAACGCGCTGGCAGGCACTGCTAGCCGAGCCTACCCTTCTGGCCGAGCGCGAAGAACGAGGCGACAAGGCAGACCGCCATGCACACGATCCCGCCGATGAACATGAGCGGGAATCCCCCGGGAGAATCGATGACGAAGCTCCAGAACACGGCGGCGACCGCGCTCATGAGCGAGCCCACCATGGAGATGCGCGAGTAGATGTTGGTGTAGTCCGCCGACCCGAAAACCGAGCGCACCAGAAGCGGCGTCTGGACGGTGGTCATGGCATACACCACACCGAACAGGAACGCCCCCACGAGCAGCACTGCGAGCGCCGAAGGCAGAAACCACATGAGTAGGACGCCCGCGACCCCGCAGGCGAGACCGAAGGCGATTCCCAGGCGCACGGATCTGTCGTTGATGATCCCGAGAACCACCTTGCCGATTGCCTGGCCCGCCATGGCGGCGCTGGCCACCACGCCGGAGGCGGCCGCGATGGCGGGGAGCGTGTCGGCGAACGAGGTGGCATAGCCTGCCAGGAACTGGTAGATGGTCTGGTTGAGCGTGATGATGCCGCAGAAGATGGCAAGGGCGAAGAAGGCGGGCGTCTTCAGGGCAACGCCTGCGGGAACCCCGGCTGCCGCATCGGGCTGCTCCTCGGAAACTGCGGGCTCGGGCTCCTCGTTGGCACCGTAGGGGAGAAGGCCCTTGTCCTCGGGCTTGGATCGCACGACGAAGAGCGTGAACGGAAGCGTCCCCACCAGCGCGATGATGCCGAACACCAGATAGGCCGCGCGCCACCCCTCGGGACCGCTCTGGATGAGCGCCGTGCCGACGGGGTTGAAGATCACGCCCCCGATGCCCGTGAATGCCATGCAGAGTCCCACGAAGAAACCCACGCGCTTCACGCACCATGCGTTGATGAGCGTGGGGATCGCGAGGTAGATGAGGGGGGCCATGCCTACGCCCAAGATCGCGCCGCAGACATAGAACCACGGCATGGAGTTGCCTTGGCTCATGCCGATAAGCCCCAGCCCGGAAAGGCAGGTGGCACCCGTGAGCACCTTGCGCACGTCGAGCTTGCTCAGGTGGCTTCCCGCCATGGGGAGCGTCAGCATCATCATGATGTTGAGAATCGAGAAGTACAGCGTGAACGATGCCTTGGGAACGCCGAAGAACTCGGATACCGGCGTGAAGAAGATGCCTGCGCACGAGAGGACGAGCGCGCACGGAAGGCAGGTGATGGCGATGCAGCTCGCGATGATGGCATATGCGTAGTGGAATTTCCTGTTCATGGCCGGCCTTTCAGCGGATGCGTGCGGTATACGTCACCAGCCTACGCGCCGGCATGCGTGCACGGAATGTTCCCGCCCATGAAAACCCGCCTCTTTGCGCCGCGCAGTTTGTGCGCGGGTACAGTCCGCCCCGTCAGGCGGCCGCGTGCCAACCGGCCTGCGGGCAGTGTATGCTGCACTTGGGCATCTTACCCCCAGCAGTCTCTGTTCGAATGCACAGAGCCTTCCGCGCTTTTCTACGCAAGACTCGGGTGGGCACACATGGTTTCAGGTATCCACCTGTGTGAATATCTTATCCGGTAAGTTAGCCGCCCGCACAGGCAGGCGGGTTTCGGATGAGAAGGACATAAGGAGGAACGAATGGCAAAGCAGTTTGAGACCGATGTCGTCGTTATCGCAGCAGGTCTGTCGGGCCTTGCAGCCGCCATCTCCGCTGCCGAGAACGGCGCGAACGTCATCTGCCTCGAGAAGGCATCCAATACCGGCGGTGCGGCCAACATGGGCATGGGCCCCTGCGCGGCGGGTTCTCCGATGCAGAAGATGTCCGGCATCACCCTCACCCCGGGCGAGCTCTTCCGCCGCCATATGTTCTACACCCACTATCAGGTCGACGCCAAGCTCGTGAAGGCATACTACGACAAGTCCGGCGACACCATCCAGTGGCTCATGGACATGGGCGTCGTCTTCAACTCCGTGCGCCCCGCATTCCGTGCCGGCGAGCGCACCAAGGCCTACGCCGACGGCGAGTACACCTGGCACGTCGTGCAGCCCGAGGACGGCTCCGAGCCCGGCCCGCGTGCCGCCACCACCATGACCAAGCGCATGACCGAGAAGGCCCAGGATCTGGGCGTCGAGTTCATGCTCGAGACCCCCGGCACCGGCCTCATCACCGATGAGAACGGCGCGATCGCCGGCGTCACCGCTGTCGATAAGTCCGGCGAGCAGGTCGAGATCTCGGCCAAGGCCGTCATCGTCGCCACCGGCGGCTTCGGCAACAACCCCAAGATGATCAGCGACCTCATCGGCCTCGACTGGGGTAAGAACCTCTTCTCCTTCGCCATCCCCGGCATGGACGGCGACGGCTTCAACATGTGCCATCAGGCCGGCGCGGGCCGCACCCCCGTCACCATGGAGATGATGTACCAGCTGCCCGACAACATGAACCACTTCTACGTGGAGGGCGCTTTCCGCCAACCGTGCTACTGGTGCAACCGCCTCGGCGAGCGCTTCATGCCCGAGGATGAGATCTTCAACACCACCTTCGTCGGCAACGCCATCAACCACCTGCCCGGCAAGGTCGGATTCGCCATCTTCGATGCCAACATGCTCAAGCGCTGGAAGAAGTACGGTCCCGACATCGTCTCCCACGTTCACCCGCATGACCTCTACGAGGGCTTCGAGGCCCAGTGGAATGCCGACCTCGAGACCTACAAGGACGACGAGGGCAACCCCTATATCGCCCAGGCCGACACCCTCGAGGAGCTGGCCGAGAAGCTCGGCATCGACGTCGATGGATTCCTTGCTTCGGTCGAGGAGTACAACGGGATGTGCGCCGAGGGCTTCGATGGCCTCTTCGAGAAGGATCGCCAGTACATGATCCCGCTGGAGCAGGGTCCCTTCTACGGCTGCAAGCAGTTCATCGGCGCCTACGGCACCTTGGGCGGCGTGCTGGTCAACCACAGGCTCGAGGTCATGACCGACGACTACGAGGTCATCCCCGGCCTCTACTGCGTCGGCACCGACGCCTGCACCATCTACGGCGACTCCTACAACTACTGCATCCCCGGCAACACCATGGGCTTCTGCCTCAACTCGGGCCGCATCGCCGGCGAGAACGCCGCCCTGCTCGCCTTCGAGGACGCCGGAGACGACGAGTGGGACTAGGCGTGCATAGCAGGTAACGCGTGCGGGGCCCCTCTCAACGGGGGTCCCGCTCCTACGTATCTGTCAACCCAATGGCATTCTCTTGGGAGAGAGGAAAGGAGGGGAGCGCATGAAGCTGACGATCGATGGCCAAACCGTCGAGACGCGTGGGGATCGGAGCATCCTCAATGCCGCTCTCGATGCCGGCATCTTCGTCCCGCACCTGTGCGGACATCCCGACCTCGAGCCGATCGGCGGCTGCGGCCTGTGCATGGTCGATGTCGAGGGCCTCGACGAGCCCGTCAGGGCCTGCATGACCGCCGTCAAGGAGGGCATGGTCGTAAACACCAAGGGCGAGCGCGCGGACAAGCTCCGCCGCCTGGCCATGGAGCTCATCCTGGCGACGCATCCGGCGGACTGCACGGGCTGCCCCAAGTACGGCGTCTGCGAGCTGCAGTCGATGTACCAGTACATGGGCGTCTCGCCGCAGCGCTGGCGCTGCAAGGGCCGCACCGTCCCCACCGACGATTCCAACCCGCTCATCACCCACATGTTCACCCGCTGCATACGCTGCGGGCGCTGCGTGCGTGCCTGCGAGGGCCTGCGCGGCGTGGGCGCCATCGGGTTCCATCGCGCCGAGGACGGCTCCATGCGCGTCGCCATCAACGGCGCGTCCCTCGAAGAGGCCGGATGCCGCTTCTGCGGTGCCTGCGTCGAGGTGTGCCCCACGGGCTCGATCCTCGACATGGTCGGCCTCGTGCAGGAGGGCCGCAGCCACGAGGACAACATCGTCCCCTGCCGCAGCGGCTGCCCCGCTCATGTCGATATCCCGCGCTACCTGCGCTATATCGAAGCCGGCGAGTGGGAGAAGGCCACCGCGGTCGTCCGCGAGAAGGTCCCGTTCCCCGAGACCCTCGGCACCATCTGCACGCACGACTGCCAAAGCGTCTGCAAGCGCAACCACCTCTACGAGCCGCTCTCCATCTGCCGCCTGAAGCGCGCCGCCGCCGTGCGCGACACGGGTGCGTGGAAGAGCCGCGTGCGCCACGAGCCGCTCACCGGCAAGAAGGCCGCCGTCATCGGTGCCGGCCCCGGCGGGCTCACGGCGGCGCTCTACCTTGCCGAGAAGGGCCACAAGGTCGATGTGATCGAGGCCAACGGCAAGACCGGCGGCCAGCTGCGCTACGGCATCCCCGCGTACCGCCTCCCCGACGAGACGATCGACAAGGAAGCCGCCACCATCCTCGAGATCTCCCAAGGCGCCGACCCCGAGCCGCGCATCGGGCTCCGCATGGGCGAGCGCGTCACCGATCCGCAGGCACTGCTCCGCCAAGGCTATGATGCCGTTCTCATCACCGTGGGAACGCACCGGGGCAACGTCCTTCCCATGGAGGGCCACGATCTGGAGAACGTCTACGTCAATACCGAATTCCTGAAAGCCGCCCGCGAGGGCCGCCCGCAGCCCGTCGAAGGCGGCCGCGTGGTGGTGCTCGGCGGCGGCAACGTTGCCTACGACTGCGCACGGACCGCAGTCCGTCTCGGCGCGAAAAGCGTCGACGTAGCCTGCCTCGAGGCCGAGGACGCCATGACCTCCACGCCCGAGGAGCGCGAGGAGGCTGCCGAGGAGGGCGTCGTCCTGCATGACGCCTACGCCTTCACCTCCATCAACGACGATGGAACCGGCAAGGTCGGCTCCATGACCATCCATAAGATCGATAAGTTCTATTTCGACGAGAACCACCGTGCGGTCACCGAGCTGGTCGAGGGCGGAGAGCTCACGCTTCCCGCCGACTACGTCATCTTCGGCGTCGGCCAGAGGCCCGAGGACACCGCAGGCATGGGCCTCGAGCTCACCCACGGCCCCTACATCGCGGCCGACGACGACCTCAGGACGAGCGTCGAGGGCATCTTCGCTGCAGGCGACGTTGTGACCGGCACCAAGTCCGTCATCGCCGCCATCGCCCAAGGCCGCGTTGCCGCGAGCTCCATCGACCGCTACCTCGGCGGCGACGGCGATATCTCGGCCGAGCTGCTCGATCCCGAGGAACCCAGCCCCGATCTGGGCAAGGCTCCTGCGGAGTTCTACACCAAGGCCACGCAGCCCCGGTTCACGCCCGGCGAGGAGCGCAAGGCCACCTTCGAGCCGTTCGAGTGCCCCTTCACCGAGGACGAGGCCTCATGCGAGGCGTCCCGCTGCCTCAAATGCGACCTGCGCCTCAAGATCACCCGCCCGCGCCTGTGGAACGAATACTAGGAGGGACATACCGTGGATTACGCAATCTCCAACACGCCCTCTGCGACGACCGTCAACGACCTGCTCGCCACCCTCGGTGTCGATCCGAGCGGCCTCAAGGCCGTGTGGCTCTCCCTTCCTGCGGCAACCTTCGCCACACCCGACCGTTTCGGCGACGAGATGACGTTTGCGGATGGTATTATGCTGCGCACCTACGACGAGAAGTCCTGCATGGCCGACGCCCTGCTGGATATCGTCCAAGAGCTGCGCCTTTCGACCGAGTGCACCTGCACGTTCGGCCACGAGGGCGGCTTCCAGATCGCCACCATCCTCACCGATATCTGCTCGAAGAAAGGCAAGCCGGGCGACATCGCCCTTCTGCGCGATCTCGCTCCGGTCATGGCCGTCCAGTCGATCTGCGACGAGGGCAAGGCTCTCGGCCGCGCTGTCGCGCAGGCGCTCGACCTCTTCGGGTCCGAGATCAAGGAGCACATCACGAAGAAGGTCTGCTCCGCAGGATCCTGCCGTGCGTTCCAGACCTACCACATCCTCGTGAGCAAGTGCATCGGCTGCGGCAAGTGCCTCGATGTCTGCGAGGACGATGCTATTCTCGGCAAGCCGAAGTTCGTGCACGTGGTTGTGCAGAAGAACTGCACGCAGTGCAACAGATGCCTCGAGGTCTGTCCCGAGGGCGCTATCATCACAGCTGGTGCCGAGAAGCCCAAGACGCCGCCCAAGCCCATCCCATGCAAACGGAGATAGATAAGCGGCAGGCGGGGTCGATAGAGAAGAGCGCTCCCTTTCTGCTCGGTTTCCGGCAAGGCGGGGGTGCACAGAAGGGACGGTCCTCGCTGTGCATTTTTTGCACAGCGAGGACCGTCCCTTCTGTGCACCCCCGCCTTGCCGGGCAAATGCCTCCCCAAGATCCCGTCGAGAATCCCAGGCTAACCCTTGACCTTACCTTGACTGTACATAGCAGGCCTCTCCCTTCGCTATCGTGCGAGCGCGAAGGCTGCTGTGACGAGGAGGTTGCCAGCAGGCGCGCGCAAAAGCTCGATCTGCGCGATGCCGAGGGCATCCATGGCGGCCTGCGCCTCTCCTTTGCGGGCGGTGCCCTGCTCGTGGGTTGCGTCTGCCAGCTCGAATCCGCGCGCCTCGAAATAGAAGCCCTCTCCGTATGCGTCGATCCATGCGCGCAGGGGCTGCGAACAGGCCTTGAAAGCGGCTTCCTTGGCGGAGAAGGCGTAGGCGCTGGCGGTTGGCCCGCTGGAGGAGATCTCGGGCAGGAAGCGCAGATCCTGCTCGCTGAGCAGGTGCTTCACGAAAAACGCGCCGTGCTTGCCCTCGAAGCCATCGAGCGCCACGAGATCGATGCCGAATCCCACAACAGGGGAGCCCTGCTCGGGACGGATCCAGGCGATGAGTACGGCTGCCTCCTCATCGGTCTTGCTCACGAGCAGGTTGCGGTCCTCAAGGCCATCCGCGCCGAGCAGGTACGGTGCGCCGCGGTCGTCATGGAGGATAGGCGGGAACGGTACGCCCAAGGAGAAGCTATGGTCAGCGAACCCGTAACGCGTGCTCGCGGTGCAGAGCAGCTCCTCGACTGCTGCGCCGACATCGGCATGGCTGTCCGTCTCGTCCATCATGCTCCCAGTATAGGATGCGTGCCGCTCGGCGGGGGAGATGCGATAGAAGGGGTGTCCCTCTTCTGTTGTCGTGCAAACGAAAACGCCCCCACAGCGGGGGCGCATAGCGGGCTGGCGGAGAGCTGGGGATTCGAACCCCAGAAGGGCTTTGGAGCCCTTACTCGCTTAGCAGGCGAGCACCTTCGGCCTCTCGGTCAGCTCTCCAATAGGTGCCTACGCATCATACCGCAGAAACAGCTTCCGCGTCCACAACGATATTATTCCCGCATGCCCTGAGAGCATCCCACGAGAAGTGCGCGACCAATTCCGTTGCGGAGAGCTCCGCACCCGGATCGACGAAGCCCGCAAGCGTGCCGAGCCAGCCGGCCAAGCGCTCTGGAGAGACCCCGCGCCTGCGGAGCGCTCCGAGGGCGAGATCGCCGTCGCGCTTGGCGAGGCGCCTCCCGTCAGGGGCTACGAGAAGGGGCACATGCCCATAGCCGGGATTCGCCAAGCCGAGCAGCTGCTGCACATAGATCTGGCGCCCCGTCGACCCCAGGAGGTCGTTTCCGCGCACGACCTGCGTGACGCCCATGAGCGCATCGTCTACGGCGCAGGCCAGCTGGTACGCGTACACCCCATCGGCGCGTCGCACCACGAAGTCGCCGCAATCGCGGGCCAGCAGCTCATGCTGCCGCCCGAGGACCGCATCGTCGAAGACGATCTCCGCGCCGCCCACGATGAGCCGCACAGCCGGCTCGCGCACGGCTCGGCGCTCCTCGACCTCGGCTGCCGAGAGCCTGCGGCATGTGCCCTGGTAGACGGGCGTGCCATCGCTCCCATGGGGGGCCTCGGCCGCATGCAGGCTTGCCCGCGAGCAGAAGCAGGGGTAGGTGAGACCCGCCTCTTCGAGCTGCGAGAAGGCCTCGGCATACACGTCCGCGCGCTCGCTCTGCCAACACGGCCCCTCATCCCAGTCGAGCCCCATCCATGCAAGGTCGTCGATGAGCGCCTCGGCAACGCTGCGGTCTCGGCAGCGCTCGTCGAGATCTTCGATCCTGAGCACCATCCTGCCGCCTACCGACCGCGCCGCCAACCAGGCCATGAGCGAGGCGAAGGCGTTGCCTGCGTGCATGCGCCCCGACGGCGACGGAGCGAGGCGCCCCACCGTCGTCGGCACTTCTCGTTCTACAGCGGTTGGATCCATATCTGCTCCTCAAAACATACGCTACGATGTAGTTTCGCATATCGGAACGGCTGGCGCAGCGCGGCGAAAAAGGAGCGGCACCATGGCAGGAATGACCCCTCATGAGACGGTCGGCTTCTCGCTGGGAACCCCGGCGCTCGTGTGCCGCTGGCGTCTCGCCGCCGGTCGTCTCCTGCTCGAGAACCGCCACATGCGCGCCCTTGCCCGCCGTGCGGTGGGCGGCGCGGCGATCTCGCCCGAGCTTGTCGCCTGGGCTAAACAGCACGTGGAATGGACGCTCGCCGAGGGCAGCCACGAGCATCCGGACGGCGTCCTCATGCTCATCGTCGACGAGAACGGCGCCGCTGCGATGACCGTCGGTCCCTACGAGCCGCTGGCCGAGACGAACGAGCGCGTGCTTCTCGCCCGTGCTCAGCGTGCGGCGTATGAGCAGGACGGGACGGGCATCGCCCCGGAAACGATCTTCGCCTACGTGGATGGCGAGTTTATGGCGGGCATTGCGGCGAACGTCGATAAGAGCGCCGCCTCGAGCCTCGTCGTGCAGCTTGCCCAGACCTTGGGCATCGCGACCACGTATCGACCGGATCTTGCGGCCCTCCTCGCTGAGGGCGCCATCGAGGCCGATGAGACCTTCCTCGCATCCGACGAGCATGGCATCGTGGTGTCGAGCGATCGCATGGGCGAGCGCGCAGCCCGATTCGCAGCATCCTACCAGCGCCTTTTCGATAACGCGCATAAAAAGCGCTGAGCCCTTATCCCCACCCGTCTCTGGATTTGCTGTTATTGCCCTCGCTTTAAGGACGTTTCGGATTTATTGCAAGCATGTTGCGTATATAATTGATGTGTTTTGAGGATGCATCGCCAAAGCATTCTGATGCGCCCCCAAATACCCTGTGGAAAAACCGCCTTCCAGGCGGGATGAGGAGCCAAGCAGAGGAGAGGACATGGCAAGAAAATTCAAGTCCATGGACGGTAACAACGCTGCGGCGTGGGTGTCGTATGCGTTCACGGAGGTGGCGGGCATCTACCCCATCACGCCGTCCAGCCCTATGGCCGACTATGTCGACCAGTGGGCGGCCGCAGGCCAGAAGAACATCTTCGGCACGACCGTCAAGGTCGTCGAGATGCAGTCCGAGGCCGGTGCCGCAGGCGCCGTTCACGGCTCTCTCGGCGTCGGTGCGCTGACCACCACCTACACGGCGTCCCAGGGTCTGCTGCTCATGATCCCCAACATGTACAAGATCGCGGGCGAGGGCCTTCCGTCGGTCTTCCACGTGTCCGCTCGCACCGTGGCCAGCCACGCGCTCAACATCTTCGGCGATCACTCCGACGTCATGGCCTGCCGCCAGACCGGCTTCGCCATGCTCGCCGAGGGCAGCGTCCAGGAGGTCATGGACCTCTCGGCCGTCGCGCACCTCTCCGCCATCAAGGGCAGCGTGCCGTTCATCAACTTCTTCGACGGTTTCCGTACCTCGCACGAGATCCAGAAGGTCGCCGTGTGGGATTTCGAGGACCTCAAAGAGCTGTGCGACATGGATGCCGTCCAGGCGTTCCGCGATCACGCCCTCAACCCCGAGCATCCGCACGCACGCGGCTCCCACGAGAACGGCGATATCTTCTTCCAGCATCGCGAGGCTTGCAACCCCGCCTACGATGCGCTCCCCGCCGTCGTCGAGGAGTACATGGACAAGGTCAACGCCAAGCTGGGCACCAACTACCACCTGTTCGACTACTACGGCGCCGAAGATGCGGACCGCGTCGTCGTCTGCATGGGCTCGTTCTGCGAGGTCCTCGAGGAGGTCGTCGACTACCTCAACGCCCGTGGCGAGAAGGTCGGCCTCGTCAAGGTCCGCCTGTACCGCCCCTGGTCCATCGAGCACTTCATCGCCGCCCTGCCCGAGACCGTGAAGTCCATCGCCGTTCTCGACCGCACCAAGGAGCCCGGCTCCATCGGCGAGCCCCTCTACCAGGATGTCATCACCGCGCTCTATGAGGCCGGCAAGCCCGGCATCAAGGTCGTCGGCGGCCGCTACGGCCTCGGCTCCAAGGACACGCCCCCCGCATCCGCCTTCGCCGTGTACGCCGAGCTCGCCAAGGACGATCCCAAGCGCGAGTTCACCATCGGCATCGTCGACGACGTCACCAAGCTCTCCCTCGACGAGATGGCAGACGCCCCCAACACGGCCGACCCCTCCACCATCGAGTGCAAGTTCTGGGGTCTCGGCGGCGACGGCACCGTGGGCGCCAACAAGAACTCCATCAAGATCATCGGCGACCACACCGACAAGTACGTCCAAGCCTACTTCCAGTACGATTCCAAGAAGACCGGCGGCGTCACCGTCAGCCACCTGCGCTTCGGCGACACCCCGATCCGCTCGCCCTACTATGTGACCAAGGCCGACTTCGTGGCATGCCACAATCCGTCCTATATCACCAAGGGCTTCAAGATGGTCCGCGACGTCAAGCCCGGCGGCAGCTTCCTCATCAACTGCCAGTGGACCGTCGACGAGCTCGAGCACCATCTCAACGCCGCTGCCAAGCGCTATATCGCCGAGAACAACATCCGCGTCTACCTGATCAACGCCATCGACCTGGCTATGCAGGTGGGCATGGGCAAGCGCACCAACACCATCCTCCAGTCCGCCTTCTTCGCCCTCTCCGGCGTGCTGCCCCAGGAGGATGCCATCCAGTACATGAAGGATGCCGCCGAGCATTCGTACGCCAAGAAGGGCCAGGCTATCGTCGAAGCCAACTGGAAGGCCATCGATGCCGGCGCCACCGCCTTCACCGAGATCGAGATCCCCGAGTCCTGGAAGACCGCAACCGACGCGCCCTCCGCACTCACCCTCGAGGGCCGCGAGGCCATCGTCAAGCAGGTCAAGGAGCTTCTGCACCCGATCGATCTGATGGACGGCGACAGCCTGCCTGTCTCCGCGTTCAAGGACATCGCCGACGGCCAGTTCGAGCTCGGCGCCTCCGCCTACGAGAAGCGCGGCGTCGCGGCCTTCGTGCCGCGCTGGGATCAGACCAAGTGCATCCAGTGCAACAGCTGCTCCAACGTCTGCCCGCACGCCGCCATCCGCCCGTTCGCGCTCTCCGAGGACGAGGTCGCCGCAGCGCCCGAGGGCATCAAGCTGCTCGACCTCATGCCCGCCAAGAAGTTCCCGGGCATGAAGTTCTCCATCGCCATCTCCCCGCTCGACTGCATGGGCTGCGGCGTCTGCGTGCGCGTCTGCCCCAAGGAGGCCCTGTCCATGGTCGGCCAGGAGGAGGAGCTCGCCGAGCAGGCCAACTTCGACTACTGCGTCGCCAACGTCACCGAGAAGGACGGCGTCGTCGCCAACAACCTCA
>JAKPQM010000050.1 GCA_029546925.1 Actinomycetes bacterium | reverse complement strand
TCGGCGCCCCGCTCATGATGCTCGGACAGATCCCGGTGATGGTTTCCCAGCCGCTCGCGCAGGGGCTCGATGCCCTAGGTGTCCATCCTGCCCTCGTGAGCTTCGTATCGAGCGGCCTCATGACAGTGCTCTTCTATGTTTTCTCGATGGGAGGCTTCGTGTTCGGCGTGGCCTTCGTGTTCGGCCTGCTTGACGAGATCGGCCTCGTAGCGCGTATCAGCTACCTCTTCGACGGCACCATGAGCAAGCTCGGACTTCCGGGTAAGGTCATGATGCCCTTCCTCTCGGGATTCGGCTGCAACATCGCCTCGGTCACCGGTATGCGCGTCGTCGACTCGTGGGGTCAGCGGGTACTCGCCATTGCGCTCTCATGGGCCGTTCCCTGCGGCACCACCCTCTCGGTCATCCCCACGCTCGCCTATGCGTTCTTCGGCTTCGGTGGTATGGCGATCGTCCTCATCGGCCTTGCCGCAGGCATCCCGCTGGTGATGCTGCTCGCTGCAAAGATGTTCGGCGGCCGGCTCTCCCCCATCGAGGAACGCGCCGGGCTCATCATGGAGTTGCCACCCTATCACAAGCCGCGCATCAAGCCGCTGCTCAAGACCGCGTTTCGCCGCTATGCGGATATCCTCTGGCGCGCCTTCAAGACGATCTTCGTAGTAGCCGCGGTATTCTGGACACTCTCCTACAGCGCGACCGGCAGCATCGAAGACAGCATCATCTATACCATCGGCAATGCGCTCGAACCCTTCAGCAGGTTCTTCGGCATGGGTTGGAAGCTCTTCATGGCATTTCTCGCCGGAGTGCTCGCCAAGGAGGCCGTCCTCGGCTCGCTCGCGGCGCTCTTCTCCTCCACAAGCGCCACCATGCTCACGGCGGCATCGGGTGCGGCGGCGGCAGGTTTCAGCCCGGCAGTCATCGCCACGCAGGTCGCACCCGCCGAGGCGATGGCGTTCATCTTCGCGCTCATGTTCAATATCCCCTGCGTCATGACGATGGGCGCGACCCATTCCGAAACACACTCGCTCAAGTGGACCATCCTCATCAGCTTGTTCTACTTCGCGCTCTCGCTCCTGATCGGTCTGGTGGTCTATCGCATTGCCGTACTCGTGATGTAAGCGCAGTGCGTACGGGAGCAATACAAGGGGCCCTATCGCAGCAGGCCAACGACCCGTAGACTGTTCTCAACAGGGAGAACTACGGCAGCGTTGCAAACCGAGAGGCAAAAAACGGGCCGCACAAGGCGGCCCGCAGAGGTGCTGGCTGGCGTAGAAGGATTCGAACCCTCATACTCGGCACCAAAAACCGATGTCCTAACCATTGGACGATACGCCAAAATGCAGAAGCCAATTGTAGCAGAGAGCCCCTGGCCTGACAAAAGCGCATATCTGTTGCTAATTGAATCCAAAATGCATTGTCCGCCCATCCGTGCAAAGCGTTAGGCTATCATCGATTGTGGCCGCCGCATCCGAGGCATAATCACCTACGGGCGGAAGGTTCCGTCAACGTTTTTTCGGGAGGCGCGCTATGCCCATCAATGCGATCATCCTCGCCGCCGGCGAGGGCACCCGCATGAAATCGTCCCATCCCAAGGTATGCCATAAGCTGCTCGAGAAGCCCCTCATCTGGTGGCCCGTCCATGCCGCGCGGAAAGCCGGGTGCGAGCGCATCATCGTGGTCGTCGGCCACGGCGCAGACGAGGTCAGGGCGGCGCTTGCAAGCGAACCGGATGTCGAGTTCGTGGAGCAGCCCGAACGCAAGGGCACAGGCCATGCCGTTCGCTGCGTGCGCGATGCCATCGGCGCCTTCGAAGGCCCCACGGTCGTCCTCTACGGCGATACGCCGCTCGTGCGGCCCGAGACCATCGCCGAGCTCGTGGACGAGACGCGCGCCCACCGCAATGCCTGCACGATCCTCACCTTCGAGCCCGACGATCCAAGCGGCTACGGACGTATCCTGCGCGGCGAGGACGGCGAGCTCCAAGCCATCATCGAGCACAAGGATTGCACGCCAGAGCAGCGCGACGAGCTCTTCGAGTGCAATTCCGGCATCTATTGCTTCTGCGGCGGGCGCCTCACCGCCAACATCGACAAGATCCAGACGGGCAACGCCCAGGGCGAATATTACATAACCGATATGGTCGGCATCTACAAGGAGATGGGCGAA
>JAKPQM010000024.1 GCA_029546925.1 Actinomycetes bacterium | reverse complement strand
CACGATGTCGTCCACGCGGTTCAAAAACTCCGGCCTGAAGTGCAGGCGCATCTCGCTCATGACGGCATTCCTGGCCTTCTCGGTGATCTCGCCGTCTTTCGTCACGCCCTCGATGAGGTCTGCCGAGCCGATGTTGCTCGTCATGATGATCACCGTGTTCTTGAAGTTCACGGTGCGTCCGTGGGCATCGGTGGCACGGCCGTCGTCCAGGATCTGGAGCAGCACGTTGAACACGTCGTGGTGCGCCTTCTCGATCTCGTCGAAGAGCACCACCGAATAGGGCTTGCGCCGCACCGCCTCGGTGAGCTGGCCACCCTCCTCGTACCCCACGTAGCCCGGGGGCGATCCGATGAGGCGGCTCACGGTGTGCTTCTCCATGTACTCGCTCATGTCGATGCGCACCATGTTCTCCTCGGTGTCGAAGAGCGCCTCGGCCAGTGCCTTGGCGAGCTCGGTCTTGCCCACGCCCGTGGGGCCCAGGAAGATGAACGAGCCGATGGGGCGCTTGGGGTCCTTGATGCCTGCGCGCGCCCGGATGACCGCGTCCGCCACGGCGCTGACAGCCTCGTCCTGGCCGATGATGCGCCGGTGGAGAATCTCGTCGAGGCGCAGGAGCTTCTCCTTCTCCCCCTCCACGAGCCGGGACACCGGGATGCCTGTCCAGCGCGACACGATGTCCGCGATGACGTCCTCGGTGACGCTCTCGCGGAGCAGCCTCGTCTCTGATGCACTTTCCGCCTTCTCCGCCTCGGCGAGCTGTCTCTCCAGCTGGGGCAGCTTGCCGTGCCTGAGCTCGGCGGCCTTGTTCAGGTCATAGTCACGCTCGGCAAGGCCGATGAGGCGCTTGGTCTCCTCGATCTCCTCCCGGAGCCTGGTTATCCTGTGGATGGAATCCTTCTCCTTTTCCCACTGGGCCCGCATGGTCTTCGCCTCTTCCTTGAGGTCGGCGAGCTCTCTCCGGAGCTCCTCCAGGCGGGTGTGGCTCGCCTTGTCCTTCTCCTTCTTGAGGGCAGCCT
This sequence comes from Actinomycetes bacterium, assembly GCA_029546925.1. Taxonomy (GTDB): domain Bacteria; phylum Actinomycetota; class Coriobacteriia; order Coriobacteriales; family Atopobiaceae; genus RUG721. The sequence continues at coordinate 601 of JAKPQM010000024.1, read as the reverse complement.
CCTCGATCTCGAGCTGCATGATCTTGCGGGTCACGGTGTCGAGCTCGCTTGGCATGGAGTCGATCTCGGTGCGGATCATGGCACAGGCCTCGTCCACCAGGTCGATGGCCTTGTCCGGCAGGAAGCGGTCCGAGATGTAGCGGTTGGACAGGATGGAGGCCGCCACCAGGGCGCTGTCCTGGATCTTGACCCCGTGGTGCACCTCGAAGCGCTCCTTCAGGCCGCGAAGGATGGAGATGGTGTCCTCCACCGTGGGCGGGTCCACGGTGACGGGCTGGAAGCGCCTTTCAAGCGCCTTGTCCTTTTCCACGTACTTGCGGTACTCGTCGAGCGTGGTGGCGCCGATGCAGTGGAGCTCTCCCCTGGCCAGCATGGGCTTGAGCATGTTGCCAGCGTCCATGGACCCTTCGGCCCGGCCCGCGCCAACGATGTTGTGCATCTCGTCGATGAAGAGCAGGATCCTCCCCTCGCTCGCCTTGACCTCGTTCAGCACTGCCTTGAGCCTTTCTTCGAACTCGCCCCGGTACTTGGCGCCCGCCACGAGCGAGCCCATGTCCAGGGCGAACACCGTCTTGTCCTTGAGCCCCTCGGGCACGTCGCC
>JAKPQM010000012.1 GCA_029546925.1 Actinomycetes bacterium | reverse complement strand
CAAGGCCGTGCAGATAGGCGGGCCTTCCGGCGGATGCCTGACCGAGCAGCACCTCGTCATGCCCCTGGATTACGACTCTCTGCAGAAGGCCGGCGCCATGGTCGGCTCAGGCGGCATGGTCGTCGTCGACGAGGACACCTGCATGGTGGAGATGGCGCGCTTCTTCATGAACTTCACGCAGAAGGAATCGTGCGGCAAGTGCGTGCCCTGCCGTGAGGGAACCAAGAGGATGCTGGAGCTGCTCACCAAGATAACCTCGGACAAGGCCGACAAGGCCGACGTCGAGACGCTTCTCGAGATAGCATCGGTGGTCAAGGACAGCTCCCTTTGCAACCTAGGCAAGACAGCTCCCAACCCGGTGCTCACCACGATGAAGTACTTCAAGGACGAGTACGACGCGCACATAGACGACAGGATGTGCCCCGCCCACGTTTGCAAGGCGTTCGAGCACTACGAGATACTCCCCGAGCTGTGCAAGGGATGCGGCAGATGTAAGAAGGTGTGCCCGGTGGAGGCCATATCTGGCGAGCTGAGGGCGCATCATGTCATAGACTACGACAAGTGCATCAAGTGCGGGGCGTGCGCCGAGACGTGCGCGTTCAACGCCATCGTCAAAAGGTGAGGAGGTAAAGGCATATGCCGATCAACGGATATATTACCGTAGACAATATGAAAGTGCCCCTAGAGGGCGAGGATAATCTGCTGAAGGTAGTCCGCAAGGCTGGGATAGACCTTCCCACCTTCTGCTATCATTCGCAGCTTTCCAGCTACGGCGCGTGCAGGATGTGCGTCGTCGAGGTGGAGCGCATGGGCATCGTGGCCTCGTGCTCGGTGCCGCCTGCGGACGGCATGGTCGTAAAGACCAACACCGAAAGGCTCAGGAAGATAAGGAAGACCATCCTCGAGCTGCTCTTGGCAAACCACGACCGTGAGTGCACGACCTGCGGCAAGAGCAGCCAGTGCAAGCTCCAGGAGCTGTCCGAGAGGTTTGCCGTGTCCGAGCTCAGGTTCGGCAAGGGCGACAAGAGGTACGCCATAGACCACAGCACGCCCGCGGTCGTGCGCGACCCCAACAAGTGCATACTCTGCGGGGACTGCGTCAGGATGTGCGCCGAGGTACAGGGCGTGGGCATACTGGACTTCATGTACAGGGGATCGAAGGCGATGGTGGGCCCGGCGTTCGGCAAGCCGCTCGCCGAGGTCGACTGCGTACAGTGCGGACAGTGCACCACGGTCTGCCCGACCGGCGCGCTGATGCCCAGGAGCTACACCGCAGACGTATGGAAGGCCCTGGACGATCCCAAGAAGACCGTCATGGTGCAGATCGCCCCCGCGGTGAGGGTCGCTTTGGGCGAGGAG
>JAKPQM010000006.1 GCA_029546925.1 Actinomycetes bacterium | reverse complement strand
AATGACCAGACGCAGGCGCAAGCGGCGACTCCTTGAGCCCTGGTTGGGCATATGACAGCCGTCATTGCAGTTCGTACCCTCGTGTGGTAACACGAGGGTACCCTATTTAAAAGGCTGGTGTCATGCAGCTTCGCGATGTGTTGGCGGCCCTCGGCGCTCGCTTTATCTCTCCCAATGTCGATCCCCGTATCGAGGTGCGGGCGGGTTTTGCAGCAGACTTGATGAGCGACGCGCTGCGTTATGATCTGTCAGGGGCTTTGCTTGTATCGGGCCTGGCGAATCCCCAAGTGGTGCGAACGGCCGAGATGGCCGATGTGGCCGCTATCTTGATGGTGCGAGGCAAGGCCCCCACCCCGGAAACCCTTGAACTGGCTGAAGAAATCGGCATTCCCTTCCTCGGCACCGAGTTGACGATGTTCGAATCGTGTGGTCGCCTTTTCGGCGCGGGCTTGCCCGCCTGCAAGCTGTTTCACGGCAACTGATGAGCCCATCCGAAGTCTTTAAGGCCCAGGAGCTGGTTTACGAGCTGAAGATCGGCGATATTATGACGCGCCGGCTGATCAGCGTCACCCCCGAGACAACCATGCGCGAGGTGAAGCAGGTGCTGCGCGACCATCGCATCTCGGGCCTGCCGGTGATGCGCGGTAATCAGCTTGTGGGCATCGTCAGCATCGAGAATCTGATTCAGGCGCTCGAGCAGAACGACCTCGACGCAGAGGTCAATCGCTACATGTCGAGCCTGGTCCATACGATCGGCGAGCGCGAGTCCGCGGTCCGCGCGATCAACGTCTTCTCGCGCGCTGCAGTCGGACGGCTCCCAGTGGTGGACGAGGAAGGCCGTCTCGTCGGCATCCTGACGCCGGGAGATATCACGCGCGGGGTGCTGCGTGCGCTGGAGCGAGCCTATCATGAAGAGGAGCTCCGGAAGTATCGCGTGCGTCACGTTTTCGAGGACATCACCTCGGATCGGACGAGCCTGATCCTGCGTTATGACATCGCCGTGCGCGACT
>JAKPQM010000134.1 GCA_029546925.1 Actinomycetes bacterium | reverse complement strand
CCACGCCGGCTCTGGACATGCCTGCGAATGTGTGTTTAGATTAGCGTGTCAGTCAGTACCACGAGAGGGGAGGATGATGAACGCGATCGAGATTCTCGAGAAGCGCATCGAGACCACACGGAAGGCCATGTACGCGGCCTTTGACGAGGGTCGCGACGAGGACGTGCGAGGACTCTACGAGCAGATCAAAGCCTGCGAGTCCGCCATCGACACGCTGCGGAGCGTGGGCTATCCGGAGCATGACGACCACGCCGAAGCCGAGCCGGGCAGGACGCATATCGTCATGACGCTGCTCGGCGAATGCCAGTTCCTGCGGTATCACGACCGCCTTCTGAGCATGGAGGAAGTCGCGCAGCGCTACGCCGAATGGAAGGCTGGTCATGGGGAGGTGACCTCGTGAGCGACACGTACATGGCACCGCCGGCGGCTGAGGACCTTATCGAGGCGCTGGCAGCCTGCCTCAGGGAACATGTTGAGGAGCGCAAGCGGGAGCTCGCGCTAGCCCAGGAGAATCTGGCCAAGGCAAAGCGGGTGCTCGAAGCATTCCGTGGAGCACTTGATTCCGGCAGCTCGGTCGCTGAGAGGCTCTACGACAGCTGGAATGCTAATCAGCCGGTACGTGATCTATCTGCTGTGGCGGACGAGGAGCTCGTGCGCGAGTACCTGCGGTTGCTCGACATGCTCGTCAACAGCACCTACATCTCTCCGGTAGTTGGCGCGTCCTATGACGACCACGCCGAAGCCGAGCCGGGCAGGACGCATATCGTCATGACGCTGCTCGGCGAATGCCAGTTCCTGCGGTATCACGAACCTCGCCGCGACGACACGGAGGCCGACTCATGAGCAAACGCACGACGCCTCAGGAGCTCGCGGCCTTCGCGCGGTACTACAACAGCCTCGTGGCCTGCGACCCATCAAACCCGCCGACGCGGCGCGAGCTTGCCGCTTGGGCTGGCCGCTCGCCGGCTACCGTGCAGCGATGGCTGCGCATTCTCGAGGAGCGCTGGCTGCTGAACTATCCGGTGCGGAGGAAGACGACATGAGACTCATCCACGAAGACTACGATCGGAGGTGATTCAATGGACACAGTGACGACCATCCTCAGCGTCCCCGCCGTGCTCGCCATCGTGCAGCTCCTCAAGTCCTTTGGCGTGGTCGGCAAGTGGGCGCTGCTCGCCGCCGTCGTCGTGGCGGTCGTGCTCAACGTGGCTGACTACCTGTGGTCGGCGAGCGGACTCTACG
>JAKPQM010000105.1 GCA_029546925.1 Actinomycetes bacterium | reverse complement strand
GGAACACCGGCCCGCAGAAGGTCATCGTTGGGGTAAGACCCGAGCATATCACGCTGGACGAGAAGGAAGGCTCCATGATCGAGGGCGTTGTGGACGTCTCAGAGATGATGGGAAGCTCCGTGCACCTTCACACCAACGTGGGAGGGAAGGACTGCATCATCGTTGCGTCCACCTTGGATCTGGATCTCGATGGGATGGCAGCCGGCTCGACGGTACGGTTCACCTTTGCTCAGAATGCCGTGCACGTGTTCGATCCCAAAACCGAGTTGAATCTCGAGCACGTCTGATTCCCTAGCTTCAACCGGACTCGGAAGCACCCGAACGTCCGGATCGGCACATGAAGGGTAATGAAAGTACTTGTTAGAAGGAGAGATGGAAATGAAGAAGATCATGCTCAACCGCCGCCAGATCCTCGCTCTCGGTATGTCCGGAGCGTTCACCATGGCGCTTGCCGCATGCGATGGCGGCGCTGGCGGTGGAAACGGCGGCGGCGATGAGAACGTCGACGTTACGGTTACCGTGTGGGGACCGCAGGAGGATCAGTCCGACGAGAACGGCAAGTGGCTCCAGACCCAGTGCGAGGCGTTTGCGGCGGCCCATCCCGAGTGGAACATCACGTTCGAGTACGGCGTGTGCTCCGAGGGCGACGCCAAGACCAACATCGGCACCGACCCCAGCGTCGGCGCGGACGTATACATGTTCGCGAACGACCAGATCCCCGACCTGCTCAAGGCCGGCGGCATTGCCGAGCTTGGCGGCTCCACGCTGGACGCCATCCAGGCCAGCAACTCCGAGACCACGGTGAACACCGTTACCTACGACGGCTCCGTGTACGGCGTTCCCTTCACAGGCAACACCTGGTTCATGTTCTACGACAAGTCCGTTTTCTCGGATGACGACGTCAAGTCCCTCGATGCCATGCTCGAGAAGGGCAAGGTGGCCTTCCCCCTGGACAACTCCTGGTACATTGCGTCCTTCTATGTGGCCAACGGGTGCACGCTCTTCGGTGCCGACGGCAGCGATGCAGAAGCGGGCTTCGACTTCAGCGGCGACAAGGCCGTGCAGGTTACCGATTACCTGGTGGATCTGGTTGCGAACCCGAACTTCGCAAACGGCGACGTGGGTACCCAGGCGGACGCCAAGGCCTTCTTCTCCGGTACCTGGGATTACCAGAAGGCGGTCGATGCATACGGTGACAACCTCGGCATCGTTGCACCTCCCTCCATCACCATCAACGGCGAGCTCAAGCAGATGAGGTCCTTCGCGGGCTCCAAGGCTATCGGCGTCAACCCGGTGACCGCCCTGTACCAGGAGCATCCCGAGGTTGCGGTGGCCCTCGCGGCGCATCTTGGCGGCACCGATGCGCAGCAGGCGCACTATGATCTTCGCAATATCATCCCGACCGACACCAGCATCACCGTCGATGACGCGCTTGCGCAGGCCCAGATGGACACCATGGCCTTTGCCTCCATCGTCCAGCCGCTCCAGGCCGACATGGGCAACTACTGGACTCCTGCAGAGTCCATGGGCAGGGAACTCGTGGCAGGTACCGTCACGCACGCAAACGCAGCCGAGAAGACGGAGGAAATGAACACCTCCATGAACACCTCCGCAGTTCAGTAAGACTGTCTCGCGTTACCCGGCGACCGGGTTTCGGCCCGGTCGCCACGTTGCTGTACGCTTCATAGGAAACAAGGTTGGATACTATGGATGAAGACCGTATCACGGTACGCAACGCTCTGAAAGACGGCGACCTTTCCACACGGCTCTCCGCTGTTTTCATGGGAGCGGGGATGCTTGGGCATCGGCAGGTGGTGAAGGGCGCCCTGGTGTTCCTGTTCGAGATCGCCTTCGTGCTGTACATGGCCATGACGGGTTTCCATAACCTGGGCATGCTTTCGAGCCTCGGTACCGAGGCGCAGGGCAAGGTCTGGAACGAGGCCAAGCAGATCTATGAGTACACTGCCGGCGACAACTCGCAGCAGATACTGCTGGCCGGCGTGATCACATGCTTCGTGGTTGCGGGAATCGTCGTGCTCTGGATTTTGCAGATGCGGCATTCCTACAGCCTCCAGAAGAGGATCGAGAACGGGAAAGAGATCCCCACCCTCAGAGTGGACATCAAGAACCTCTTCAACGGAAACCTGCACATCACGCTGATGACCCTTCCGTGCCTCGGCATCCTGGTCTTCAACGTCGTCCCGCTGGTCTACATGATCTCGATGGCGTTCACGACCTATTCCAAGGAAGGCGAGCATCTGATCCTGTTCGACTGGGACGGCGTGAACCAGTTCTTGAGGGTGCTGAACATGAGCGGCAACATCGGCCGTCAGTTCTGGCACGTTCTGGCATGGACCGTTGTCTGGGCGCTATTCGCGACGTTCCTCAACTACATCCTCGGCATGGTGCTGGCCATGGTCATCAACAGGAAGGACACCAAGGGCAAGGCGTTCTGGAGGTTCTGCTTCGCGCTCTCCATCGCGGTCCCGCAGTTCGTCACCCTGATGATCATGAACATCATGCTGCAGCCGTCGGGTGCGATCAACGTGCTGCTCCAGAACCTCGGGCTCATCACCGAGCCCATCCCGTTCTGGACGAACGCCATGCTGGCCAGGATCACGATCATCGTGATCAACCTGTGGGTCGGCATCCCGTATACGATGCTGCAGGTGACCGGCATCCTGCAGAACATCCCCGGAGAGCTGTACGAGGCGGCCAGGATGGACGGCGCGGGGCCGGTGAAGATCTTCTTCAGGATCACGCTCCCCTACATGCTGTTCGTCACCACGCCCTACCTGATCACCAGCTTCGTGGGCAACATCAACAACTTCAACGTCATCTACCTGCTCTCGGGTGGCGGTCCTACCCAGGTGGGCGACACGGCCGGCCAGACGGACCTGCTTGTGACCTGGCTGTACAAGCTGACCATCGACCAGCAGTACTACAACCTGGGTGCTGTCATCGGCATCATGACGTTCGTCATCCTGACGATAATCACGCTGGTTACTTATAGGAGCTCCAGCTCCTATAAGAACGAGGAGGCGTTCATGTGATGGAGAACCAGTTGGCGAAAAACAAGCCCAGCCCGAGCAGGAGGGCAGTGAACCTGCTTGTTCACGTGTTTCTGGCCGTGCTGGCGCTGATCTGGGTCCTTCCGATCGTATGGATCATCCTGACCAGCTTCCGCGCCGAGCCCGGTGCCTACACGAGGACCTTCCTGCCGCAGGGATATACGCTCGACAACTACATCAGGCTGCTGACGGACCGAAACGTCCTGAACTTCCCGAAGATGTTCACGAACACGCTGATCATCTCGATATTCAGCTGCGTGATCAGCACGTTCTTCGTGCTTTCGGTGGCCTACTCGCTCAGCCGCATGAGATTCAAGTTCCGTAAGCCCTATATGAACCTGGCGATGATCCTAGGGCTCTTCCCCGGGTTCATGACGATGATCGCCCAGTACTTCATCCTGAAGTCCATGGGTCTGACGGAGGGGTCGTCCATCAGGATCGGTCTGATCGTCGTGTACTGCGCTTGCGCCGGCCTGACATTCCAGATCTCGAAGGGCTTCTTCGACACCATCCCCAAATCCATCGACGAGGCTGCGGTTATCGACGGGGCCACGCAATGGCAGGTGTTCACGCGGATCACCCTGCCCCTGTCCAAGCCGATAGTCATCTATACCGTCATGACGGCATTCATAGCACCGTGGGTGGACTTCATCTTTGCGAAGGTCCTGTGCCGCGCGAACGCGGATCAGTTCACGGTTGCCATCGGTCTGTGGAACATGCTGCAGAAGGAGTACATCTACCAGTGGTACACCTGCTTCGCGGCAGGCGCGGTTCTGATCTCCATACCGATCGCCATATTGTTCCTGTACATGCAGCGGTTCTATGTGGAAGGCATGTCGGGAGCGGTGAAGGGGTGATCGATGGCAGCGGTACGCGAGGTGCCTTGCGGCGGATCAGCCCGTCATACCATCAAGGCACCGGCACGTTAGGTGGGCTGATCATGAGATGTAACGCAAGATTGCTGTGCGCGGTCCTGTGCGCGCTGCTGTGCTTATCGGGATGTGCTGGGAACCAGGCTGCGGATGGCGGGAAGCCCGCCTCCTCTGTCCAGATGATCGAATACAACAGCGGTCTGGAGCCGGTCGCACGGGATGACGACTACCGTACGACCTACGAGATATTCGTCTATTCGTTCTGCGATTCCGACGGGGACGGCATCGGCGACCTGAACGGCATCCGAGAGAAGCTGGACTATATCAGCGATATGGGCTTCGATCAGCTCTGGTTGACCCCCGTGCACCCCTCGTCTACCTACCACAAGTATGATGTGGACGATTACCTCGCGATCGACCCCGCCTTCGGGACGATGGAGGATTACGAGGCCCTGTTGGAGGAATGCCATGCGCGCGGGATCCGCGTCCTGATGGACCTGGTGCTCAACCATACCTCCGACACGCACCCATGGTTTCGCGCGGCAGCGGACTATCTGCGGGATCTTCCGCCCGATCGGGAGCCGAGTGCGGAGCACTGCCCGTACTTCGAGTACTACAGCTTCTCTCGCGAACCGCAAGACGGCTTTGTCCCGCTGGAAGGGACGTCGTGGTACTATGAGGCGCGGTTCTGGTCGGAGATGCCGGATCTCAACCTTTGCAACGAGACGGTGCGCGGCGAGATTCGCGACATCATGCGCTACTGGCTGGACAAGGGCGTGGACGGATTCCGGCTGGATGCCGTAACCTCCTATATGACCGGTAGCCCCGAGGGAAACATCGAAATCCTGGGATTTCTGGTAGATACCTGCAAAAACCTGAATCCAGATTGCTATCTGGTGGGGGAGGCTTGGACGGACCGTTCGTCCATCGCGATGCTCTATACGAGCGGCATCGATTCGCTCTTCGATTTTCCCTTTGCAGATTCCGAGGGCATCATCCGCGCGGTCATGGCCGGCAGCTATCCGGCTTCGGATTACGTGCAGGCCATGGTGCGTGCGGAGGAGGTCTACGGCGAGGCCAACCCGAGCCATGTCGATGCGCCGTTCTATACAAACCACGACATGGGCAGGAGCGCTGGCTACTACGCCCTTGACGAGGGCCCCGTCACCAAGATGGCCTACGCCCTGAGCCTGTTCATGCCAGGCGATTCCTTCGTCTATTACGGCGAGGAGATCGGCATGAAGGGTTCCGGAAGGGACGAGAACAAGCGGGCCCCCATGTACTGGAGCGACGATGCCGATGCGCCGGGCATGTGCGCCGGACCTCCCGACATGGACGAGGTGCAGATGAAGTTCCCCTCGCTGGAGGACCAGATGGAAGACGACCTCTCGCTGTGGAGATGGTTTACCGAGGTCATCCGGGTGCGGAAGGCCTTCCCGGCAATCGCGCGCGGCGTGACGGAACCGGTGGATGCCATCAGCGACGAGAGCGTGGCGTGCTTCATCCGGCGGAGCGTTGACGACGAGGAGGTGCTGGTCGTCATGAACCTGCGCGGCGAGGCAGTCGAAAAGGATGTGTCGACGGTTTCCGACGGCCTGAGGCTGGCGGCGGTTCTCGGCACCAACGAGGAGAGCATATCGTATGAGGACGGCATCATAAGCCTGCCCCCGTACAGCATCGCCGTGCTGACGTTCGACATGGAACAGTGACGTTCCGCAGGGGAGGACCGATGGAACCGAGTTGGCTTGAAGACGCGGTGTTCTATGAGATCTACCCGCAGTCATTCCAAGATTCGAACGACGACGGCATAGGAGACCTTCAGGGAATCATCCGGCGGCTGGACTATGTTGCGGAGCTTGGATGCAACGCCCTGTGGATAAACCCGTGCTTCGACTCGCCCTTTATGGATGCCGGCTACGATGTGCGGGATTACAAGCAGGTGGCGCCACGATACGGGACGAACGCGGACCTGGTGCAGCTGTTCGGGGAGGCACACAGCCGCGGGATCCGCGTGCTGCTGGATCTGGTGCCCGGGCATACCTCCGATCAGCACCCTTGGTTCAGGGAATCTGCCAAGGCGGATCCCAACGAATACTCGGGTCGATACATCTGGACCGATGACGCGTTCCGGGGCATGGAAGGGCGGCCCTACATCGCCGGAATGACGGAGAGGGCCGGGGCGTACCTGCTCAACTTCTTCGCCTCGCAACCCGCGCTCAACTACGGATGGCTGGATCCCCGCAAGCCCTGGATGTCGGCTGCGGATTCCCCGGAGGCGCTCGCGACCAGAGAGGCTATCAAGGACGTGATGCGTTTCTGGCTGGACCTTGGCTGCGACGGGTTCCGCGTGGATATGGCGGATTCGCTGGTGAAGGATGACGATGAGCGCAAGAGCGCCACGTCTGCGATCTGGCGCGACATCCGCAGCATGCTCGACAGGGACTACCCGGAGGCCGTGCTGGCAAGCGAGTGGTCCAATCCGGCCCTCGCCCTTTGCGGAGCGGGATTCCACATGGACTTCTATCTGGATCACCACCACAACGGCTACAACACCCTGCTGCGCGACTATGAGACAGAAGGCGGCGACCACAGCTACTTCCGCAGGGATGCGGGCGGTGATATCAGACGCTTCCTGCAGGACTATCTGCCCAAGTACGAGCAGAGCAGGGAGTGCGGCTACATCAGCATGATCACCTGCAACCACGATACGCCGCGTCCCGCGAGGACGCTGTCCCCCGCCGAGCTGAAGCTTGCCTACGCCTTCATCCTCACCATGCCCGGCGTGCCGTTCATCTACTACGGAGACGAGATCGGCATGCGCTATCTCGATCTCCGCACGAAGGAGGGCGGGTACCAGAGGACGGGCAGCCGCACGCCCATGCAGTGGAGCCGCGCGGGGAACAGGGGCTTCTCGAACGCGCCTTCCGACCAGATCTACCTGCCCGTGGATGCGCTGGAAGGCGCACCCTGCGTGGAGGAGCAGCTGGCGGATGCGGATTCGCTGCTGTCGGAGGTTCGCAGGCTCACCGCGCTGCGTCATGCACATGAGGACCTGCAGGCCGACGCGCCGTTCGCGGTTATCAATGACGACGAGGCCGACGCGCCGTTCGTATACCGCAGGGGAGGGATGCTCTTGGCGGTCAACCCCTCATCCCAGGAGAAGCGCTATGAGGGCGAGCTGCTTCTGGGGAAGGAGCTGGTCTATCGGATCGGGGAGGCTGCCGTCGCGTGCGGATGCCTGATGATGCCGGAGCAGAGCTTTGCAATGCTTGCATGAGGAGATCTGTCTGGGGAGCTGCCACCGGGTCATGACGAGGGGCTGTCTTCCACCGTCATATGGATCATCTTGCGCACCGGCATCTGGGAGACGAGCAGCGTGAACTCGCGGTCTTCGATAGGGTTCGCATACGCCTCATCGTCCAAGGCGTTGACCACGTAGGGCACGTGGACGAGGCGCTCCGTGTGGGGTGCCGTGGAGATGCCGGCATTGTACGGCCACAGCGAAACCTCGGAGAAGATGTCGATCTGGAGGTACTCGTTTCCGCGCGCAGGTGTGAGCAGCGCTTCGATCAGGAGGAAACCGCCCTGCTCGTCCCCGTCGTTTCGTATGCGCAGATCCACGCATACGATGCTGCGCTGGTCGCCGTGCCTGCCGATCTCCTCGGGCCTGTCGCCATAGGCGCTCATATACTCGTCGTAGGTCATCACGGAGACGCCCTCGACCCTCACCGAGTAGTCCTGCGTGGGCTCGGAGCTGCTGTTGTAGTGGAAGCAGCCCTCGAGCGCAACCCACTCCCCCTCCTCATAGTATTCGAGCGGAATCTTGGGGAGCGTCTCGTTCACCCACCAGATGCGCACGCCGATGGCAACCGCCACCGCCGCAGCCGCAATCGCAACCACCATGCGATGCGCCCTCCTGCCCATGTCACCGGTCCTTTCCCACAGGAGGCGCCAGCCTGCCTGCATCCATATGGCAGCACCAGTCGCAGACGGAACCGAGGAAGTCCTTGTCGTGGCTCGACACCAAGACGCAGGCGCCGCGCTGCCGCTCCTGCGCGACGATGCCGACAAGCTCCTCCACCCCCGAGTCATCGAGGCCGCTGGTTGGTTCGTCGAGGATGAGCAGCTGGGGCTTCTCCATGAGGGCCATGGCGATGCCGAGCCGCTGCCTCATGCCGAGGGAGTACGTCCGGCATCGCCTGCGGTTGTCGGGGTCGAGGCCCACGCGCCGCATGGCCCCGCGGAGGTCGTCTGCGGTGGCTATGCCCTTGACCATGGCCAGGAGCTCGAGGTTGTCGAGGCCGGAGTAGTTGTCGAGGATGGCGGGGGCCTCTATGAGGATGCCCGCGCTCGGCGGGAACGAGATATCCTTCCAGAGGGCGGAACCGTCGATCAAGACCTCGCCCGAGGTCGGCCTGACCAGCCCGCAGATGACCCTCATGAGCATGGTCTTGCCCGAGCCGTTGCGCCCCTCGAGCCCCACGACCTCGCCCAGCTCGCACGCGAGGCTGATGCCATCGAGGATGACGTCATCCCGAATCTGCTTGGATATCTGGCGGACGTCAAGATAGCTCATACCCGATCCTCCCTCAGCACGTCCCTTGTGGAGACGATCATTCCCCCGACGACCGCCGCCGCAAGCGAGACGATCGCGGACAGCACGGCGGATACCCATAGCTCGATGCCCGGTGCGTATGCGCCGAACTCGGTCTCGATCGGGCCCTGGACCACGAACTCCGCGCTGCGCGAGGCCATCATGAGGTTGCCCATGAGGAGGGGGTGCATCACGAAGAGCGACGCGCAAACCAAGGCTGCAGCCAGGGTGAATGCAACGTTTCTGTCGAGTGCGGCCGAGAGGGCGCACTGCGCGAGGGCCATGGCGCACGACGCGACGAGCGTGGAGATGCAGACGGGCAGGCCGCTGCGCACCGAGCCGTGCGTGAGCGTCTCGCGTGCGAAACCGCATATCGATGTCAGCCAAGTCGAGGTGTCGAACGTCAGCTCGCCGCCCAGGGCAAGCGTCGCGATGAGACACACGGCGGCAACGCCCGCCCAATAGGCGAGCATGCTTGCCAAGATCGACAGGGAGATGCCTTCCCAGCAGGCGCGGCGGCTGCCGCTGGCAACCATCACGCTCTGCAGCTCCCGGCCGTCGGGATACACCACCGAGACGAGGTGCATGGGGACGAGCATGAGCGCGAGCCAGCCGAAGGGAATATCCAGCCCCTGCACCACCGTGAGCACGTCCGGGCTGGGCGGGGGCTGCGGCGTGCCGGCAAGGACCGCGCAGACGACATCTCCCAGCTTCGGGGCGAGCACGACCTTGTTCGCAAGGAGCCCCAACCCCAAGACAACGCATTCGCCCACGGCGATGAGCGCCCCGAGCGCGCAGCAGATGAGCCGCTCGAGCCTCGATGCGCGCAGGGTTCTCCGCACGATGCGCAGGACAGTCCGCATACCGTCCATCACCGCCCCCTTCCCACGCCGATGCCCAAGGGGCCGAAGAGCACGTCGCCGCCCGGGAAGGCATTGGCGGGCAGGCGGCGCAGGGCGAGCACGCTCCCAAGCCCCACGGCATCTGAGCCCGAGATGGCGAGGATCGGTCCCCAGCACACCGAAAAGCGCACGCGCCCCGCACGCCAAAGCGATGCTGTCATCCCGAGGAACGTGCTGCGGCTCATGGCAGGTCTTCTCTCAGACGCATGCGCGGCACGATGATCGATGCCAACGCAAGGAGCACGAGCGCGATGATGAGCCGTTCGGTCCCGCCTATCCCCGTGCTGGGGGAGAGGACCTTGAAGAGGTTGAGCGACAGCGGGGCCGAGCGGAGGATGTCCAGCAGCCGCTGGTCATCGTACCCCACAACCCCCATGATCGCCGTCTTCACCTGCTCACTTGCGAATACGAGCAGGTAGAGGATGACGTATGACCCCGTGATGGCCTCCACCGGCCGCTCGATGAGGAGCGTGAGGGAGAGGACCGTGGTTGCCCAGAGCCCTGCGACGACGCTCGCTATGACCGACCATGCTAGGCAGAATGCAAACGGATGATGGTAGAAGAGGGAGGAGAGGGGGGCATCCTGAAAAATGCCGGTGAAGCCCTGATCGGTTGCCCAGACCGGCGAGGCGGGGGCATAGCAGGCGCAGATGATGAGGTTGAGCAGATAGGGCACGAGGACCACGAGCGCACCGGACAGGAAGGCCGCCACCGCCTTCGCACGGTAGCAGGCCCCCCTGCCCGCGCGCATGATCTCCTGCTGGAGCACGCCACGCCGCCTCTCGGCGCCCCATGACCATGCATAGGGGGCGGCTGCCAGCAACGGCCACGCCAACTTGAACATGCCGGTGAAGATCCCGTAGTTGTAGACCGGCATCCAGAACACGAAGCAGCTGAGACTCGAGTAGGGCCTATTGTAAGCCAGCGCCATCTCCAAGCTGTTCTGGAAGATCGTGTGGCAGTAGGCTGCTGAACCAACCGCCAGCGCACACCCGGCGGCGAGGGGCAGCCAGAACCACGGGTTCGCGCCGAGCGCCTTCCTCAGCTCGGCGCGAACGGTACCGGGGATCCACGGCGGACGCAGCTTCTGGGATCTGTCAGATCCTTTTCCTATCGGCGCAGACTTAGATCGCATGGGCCTCCTCAGCGCATGGAGCCATACATGCATGTCGGATCAGGGCTTCGGCGCCCATAAATACTGCGGTTGTTCTAAGATGGTCGGCTGTCGAATGGCCCATGGTTCCAGCCCCATTAAAAGAGTCCGTATCGCGGCTACGTTTATTCCAACAGTAAGCCTGCCTTTATTATCGGATGATCGTCCAAGATGATAAAAGGCATTTTTTTCACCGCAAATGGCAGAGGATGCTATTCCGCGCGGGGGTGTGCCAGAGGCCCGCAGCCCGGCAAAAACCGTGATTCGAAACGCTGTCTCGGGCAGGAGAGCGGCTCCGGGCCATATGCGGATCGCACAAGCAGGCCAACAGCTCCGACAAGCCAGCATCCATCTCGATACCACCGAATCGCCCATAGGTACGGGAAGGGGCGGCCCGCACGCTCCTATGCTCCCGGAGATTTCATCCAAAAGAGGATCGGCGCCCTCAGACGCCGATCCCTGTGCGGTTTTCTGCAGGCTATGCGCCTAGAACTCGACCGGGAGGTCGTAGTAGACGCACTTGAGGAGCTGCTCCATCTCCTCGGGGGACGGCTGACGGGGATTGGAGCCCGTGCAGGCATCGGCAAGGGCGTTGACGGCAACCTGCGGAATCTTCTCGAGGAACTCCTTCTCGTCGATGATGGAGGCCTCGGATACGACGCCGCCCTGGCCGTAGTTCTTGATGCCCTGCGGCACGTCGATCTTGTCGTTGAGGTCGCGGATCATCTGGACGAGGTTCTGGACTTTCTCGCCGGTGGTGGCGCCGCCCAGATGGAAGACCTCATCGGCGATGTAGGCATAACGCTGGGCCGCCCGCTCGTCCTTGGCGTTGAACTGGATGACCTTGCCGAGATACATGGCGTTGGCGCAGCCGTGGATGATGTGGCCGCCGGAGAATGCGGCACCGGTCTTGTGGGCCATGGAGTGGACGATGCCCAGCAGACCCGAGGAGAACGCGATGCCGGCGATGCACTGGGCATCGTGCATGTGCTTGCGGGCTTCCTTGTCACCGGCATAGGACCTGGGCAGCCACGCGGCGATCTCCCTCATCGCGTAGAGCGCGTTGGCATCGGTGTAGGGGCTGGCTGCCGTGGAGACATAGGCCTCGATGGCGTGGGTGAGGGCGTCCATGCCGGTGTGGGCGCAGAGCTTGGCGGGCATGGTGTAGGTGATCTCGGGGTCGACGATGGCCACGTCAGGCGTGATCTCGAAGTCGGCGATGGGGTATTTCACGCCTTCCTGGTAGTTGGTGATGATCGAGAAGGCCGTGACCTCGGTCGCGGTGCCCGAGGTGGAGGAGATGGCGCAGAACCTCGCCTTGGTGCGGAGCTTCGGGAGGCCGAAGATGACGCACATGTCCTCGAAGGTGGTCTCGGGGTACTCGTACTTGATCCACATCGCCTTGGCAGCGTCGATGGGGCTGCCGCCGCCGATGGCGACGATCCAATCGGGCTGGAACGAGGTCATCGCCTCGGCGCCGGCCATGACGGTCTCGACGGAGGGGTCGCTCTCGACGCCCTCGAACAGCGCAACCTCCATGCCGGCGGACCTGAGGTCATCCTCGAGCTCGGCAAGGAAGCCGCCCTTGCGCATGGAGCTGCCGCCGGTGACGATCATGGCGCGCTCGCCCTTGAAGTTCTTGACCTCGTGGCGAGCACCCTCGCCGAAGTAGAGATCGCGCGGATTGGTGAAACGGCCCATAGCAATTCCTCCTCTGTACAGTCGGCATGCGGTGAACGGGCAGGACGCCGCACGCCGAAACCAGGGCCCAGCAGCCCTTCTATCAAAAAATGGGAGACGCGCACCGCGAGACTGTCGCTGAGGGTTTGCGCCGCACCACAGTCTACAGGATGGGCGGCGCTTCTGCAACGACAGGCATCGGGAGCTTCGCATAGAACAGGAGGTGCACAGAAAAGCTCCATCGAAAGACGATAAAGCGCTCTCTACCTTACTCTGCTTCCTTCGAACAGCGACATGCAGCCGCGGCACCGCGAGCATGCCGTCTGCGCGGAGGGTGCCGCGGCGAGCCCGCCGAGCGCCGTCTCGCGCAGCGCCGTCGGCAGCGACGCGCCGACCGACTTCAGGGCGGCGACGACCTCGTCGAACGGCAGGGGATCGAGCGCGCCGGAGAGCGCGAGCTGGGCGGAGACGATCGCATTCGCAGCACCTATCGCATTGCGATCCTGGCAAGGGTGCTCGACGAGCCCCCGGACGGGATCGCACACGAGCCCGAGCAGGTTCGAGATGGCCGTCGATGCGGCGCTGAGCGCAAGCTCGGGGCTGCCGCCCAAAAGCTCCGCCACGGCAGCGGCGGCCATCGCCGCAGCAGATCCGACCTCGGCTTGGCAACCGCCCTCCGCACCCGAAACCGAAGCGTTTCGCGCGATGATCGCGCCGACGGCGCAGGCGCACCAGAGCGCACCCCTGATCTGCGCGTCATCAGCCCCCGCCGCCTCGCCGACCGCGAGCACGGCGCCGGGCACGACGCCCGCCGACCCGGCTGTTGGGGCCGCCACGATGACGCCCATCGTGGCCGAGCGCTCGAGCGTCGCCATCGCGTAAGCGACCGCCCTCGTCAGCGTCTCTCCCATGAGGGGCGTGGCAAGGGACGCGCCAGCTTGTGAGACGGCACGGGCTTGCCCGCCGAGAAGCCCGCCGAGCGAGAGGGAGGGACGCTCGATGGGACCGCAGGTCTCCGCGCGCATGGCTTCGAGGATGCGGCACATCGCCGCATCGGCATCGGCGTCCGGGTCGAGCTCGCGCTCGCGGAGGCGCATGACCTCACCGATGGAGCGGCCTTCCCGCCGGCACAGCTCGAGCAGTTCGGCACCCGAGAGGAAATCGTGGACAGCCTCTGTGCCGGAGGCGGTATGGCCGGCACCCGGGATCTGGACGATGCTCACGGACGAGACGCTCGGCGCCGTGCGCAGATCATCGGCGAGTTCTTCGCCAACAGGGGCATCGAGCTCGAAGATGGTGTAGGCCTGCCCTCCGCGCTCCCTGCGGAACGTCCTGACGGTCGCGATGTTCGAGCCCGTCTCGGAGATCTTCCCGGTGAGCCCTGCGAGCACGCCGGGGATATCGCGGTGGGCGACGAACAGGGTAGGGGAATCCCCCGTGATCTCGACGTCGACGCCGTCGATCGAACTGATACGCACGCGTCCGCCCCCGAGGGACTCGCCCGTGACAGAAACCTGCTGGCCGGTGCGCGAGCGCATGGCGATCGTGACGGTGTTGGGGTGGAGCCCCGCATCGTCGGACCCCTCGATGAAGTCCCACCCGAGCCCCGTCGCGCGCGCATGGTCGAAGGACTCCCGCACGCGCACGTCATCGGGCATGAATCCCAGCATGCCCGCTACGAGGGCGCGGTCGGTACCGTGCCCGCGGTAAGTATGCGCGAACGAATTGTAGAGCGTGAACCCGACATGCTCGAGCGGGTTCGGGGCAAGCGAGCGCGCGACAAGCGCGATTCGCAAGGCGCCTGCGGTATGCGAGCTCGACGGTCCCACCATGATGGGTCCGAGTATCTCGAAGGCAGAGATCTGCATAGAGCTTCCTTCCGTAGTGCGGCGGTGTCCGAGCGCGTTCCAGTGTATCGCAAGGGACGGCCCGATCCCCCGCGTGCTGCCCGCTGGGGGGGGCGATAGGGGGCCATAGGGGGGAGATCCCCCCGAGTGCCGCCGGGGATATCCCGCGCGCATGCGAGAATGGGGTAACGTTATCCGGCAAACCCGCCGAAAGGCGGCGACGCAAAGCTACAGGGCCTTCGCTGGCAGCCAGCTGCAACGTTACATGCATGGACGGCTCAGCTACCGGATGTGGACGGCTGGGGACCGGCGCGCGCAGACGGCGGTCCGGGCGTCCCGATGATCTGCACACGGGCGGTACCCGCGCGGCGGGCCCGGAGGGCCCCCGCCACCGCCCGCCCATCCACCTCAACCGACCAAGCCGCGACGACCGCCACCTAGAGCATCCTCTCAACCGACCTCGACCTAGGCACGACGTCTCATGGGGCCTCCTTATCCGATATCCGGCCCCCGGACTGTTAGAGGGGCACTTCCATGCTAGGCGCACAGACAAATTCGGGAGCGGGAACGGCATCTACGAGGGATGCCGGGAGGCCCCGCCGGCATCTGGAGGGAGGCGGGCCTATGGAGCCGGAGAAGATCCGGGGCCGCGGATGAGGCGGGCCGCCCCGCGGGGGGCCGAGCCGCCGCGGCCCCGCCCCCCGCGGGGGGAGGGACGGTCAGGCAGACGAGCAGGAAAGGAGATGTGGGCAATGAGCGTACCGAAGAGGCTGCGGAGGCCGCTCGCGTTCCTGCTGGCCTTCACGCTGGTGTTCGGCGTCGTGGGCTGGAACGCGCTCGCCGACGCAGAAGAAACCGAGCCCTCCGAGGTGGCAGCCGTCCTCCTCGATGAAGAGGTCTCTATCGAGAACCTCGATGAAGAGATCGTCACCGAGGAGGTGGATCTCGAGGAAGCGGCGACCGCAGAGGAGCCCGCAGAGGAAGCCGACGTCCCGGAAGAGACAGAGGAATCCACAGAGGGCCTCGAAGACCCGGAGACCACAGAGGAGGCCAAGACCAGCGAGACCTCCAAGCCTAACAATGACGGAGCCGAGGAGGACGAGGGCCCTGCACCGCTGCGTACACGCGGAGCGCCAAAAGAGGTTCCTGCTACCATCACTAGCTTTGTCATCCAGGACCTGAACGGCAGTACGGTGAACGAGATGTTCATCACGAATTGGTTCTACCTCGCCATGGACTGGGATGCCAGCTCGAGTGGGGCAGACCTGCACGAGGGCGACTACTTCGACATCACGCTGCCCGACCGGATGAAGTTCCCCTCGAACAGTTCAGCCGTGGACTTCAATCTCTACGATGAAGATGGTGTGACCGTGATTGCAAGGGCGCATGTCTCCCCCGGCCCCGGTGATAGGGGCGGATCGGTGCGCGTCACCTTCACCGACTGGGTGGAGGGCAAGGAGAACGTCAAGGGAAAGATCCGCCTCTCTGCTCAGTTCGTCCAGAGCCAGGTAGACGTCGGCCAGCCGAATACCTTCCAGATTCAAGTTGGTAGCCAGGTTGTCCCGGTGACGGTGAATATTACTGGTCCTACGGATTTGCAGCCCGAGATCCTCGGCAAGTGGGGTCAAGGCGTGGAAGAGGGGGGGTGTGCCGGTGCCGAACGTGGCTGAGTGGCACATCCGCATCAACCACCAGAAAGCGAGCCTGACCAACGTGGTGATAACGGATCACCTTTCCGAGGGAGCGGGTAACGAGACCTACATTCTAGGCAGCTTCAGACTGAGACGTGTCACGATGACCTCGACAGGTAGCGTTTCTGAGGTTCACGAGACAGACGAGACGGCGAACCTGTCAGGCAGGCTCACCATTGCCACCGACGGCAAGTCCTTCACTCTGAACCTAGGCAATATAGACGGTACTCAGTATCGTCTCAGCTACCGGACCACCTATACGCCCGGAACGAAGCTCCGCAATAACATGACCCTCACGTCGACCGAGCAGACCAAGATGATATCCGGCTCCCACCAAGCGGCAAGTTCGGGTGGGGAAGGCACGGGCGACCTTGCCAACAAGATCAAGATCGTCAAGGTTGACGCCGAGGACAGCTCCATCCCGCTCGCCGGCGTCGTGTTCGAGGTGGAGCGCCCCGACGGCACCACCTTCGAGCTCACTACCGGCGCTGACGGCACTGTGACCTCGGGCACCCTCACCTCGGGCACCTACAAGGTCAGAGAGAAGACGCCCCTTACGGGCTACGTGCCCAACAGCACCGTTTACACACTTGTCGTGAGCTCTGAGGCTGGTGCTGTGCTGAACGTCGCCAACGAGCCGATCAGGACTTCCGTCTCTGTCACCAAGGCATGGGTCGGCCCCGTGGGCGGCCCCGTCACCGTGCGCCTGTTCGCGGACGGCGAAGATACCGGCAAGACGCTCGAGCTTTCGGCTGCCAATGGCTGGACCGACACTTTCACAGGCTTGCGCCAGTACAATCCCGATGGCACCGAGATCGTCTATACGATCGAGGAGATCGAGATTGAGAACTACTCCTCCGCGATCATCGGTGGCGCGGCGAACGGCTTCACCATAATCAACGCCACTACCGAGACGATCGATATTTCCGGTGCCAAGACTTGGGGCGATGCGAACGACCAGGATGGCGTACGCCCCGGATCCATCACCGTCCGCCTGTTTGCCGACGGCACCGAGGTCGCTTCCACGACCGTCACCAGTGCTGATAACTGGGCCTTCAGCTTCCCCGGGCGATTCAAGTACAACGCCGACGGCAGCGAGATCGTCTACACCGTGACCGAGGACGCGGTAGAGAATTACTCGACCACGATCGACGGCTACGCCATCACCAATACCTACACCCCCGGCAAGACCTCCGTCACAGTGGTCAAGGAGTGGGACGACGCGAACGATCAGGACGGCAAGCGTCCGGGCACCATCATGGTCCAGCTCTACGCGAACGGCGAGCCCTCCGGCGACGCCGTCGAGCTCTCCGATGGCAACCAGTGGACCTACACTTGGACGGAGCTTGACCAGAAGGCCAACGGCCAAGACATCGTCTACACTGTCGAAGAGGTCGAGGTTCCCGAGGGCTACTCCTCCGACACCACCGGCGATGCTGTAAGCGGCTATACGATCACCAATACCTATACTCCCGAGACCATCGACATCTACGTGGGGAAGATCTGGTACGGCCCCGTGGGCGCCGAGGTCACGGTCATCCTCCTTGCCGGCGGCGAGGAGATCGCCAGAATGACCCTCAGCGAGGCCAACGGCTGGGAGGACGCCTTCGAAGGCCTGCCTAAGTACAAAGATGGCACCGAGATCGGCTACACCATCGAGGAGTTCGATATCGAGAACTACGACTCCGCGATCACCGGCAGCGCCGAGGAAGGCTTCATCATCACCAACACCAATACCGAGACGGTCGACATCAATGTGGAGAAGATTTGGGTCGGCCCGGAGGGCATTGAGGTCACGGTACTCCTCCGTGCAAACGGAGTGATTACGGGCAATACCCTAACCCTCAACGCGGAGAACGGCTGGCAAGGCACCTTCGTCGGTCTGCCGAAGTATGAGTATGAAGGTGGCGGCGAGATTGTCTACACCATCGAGGAGCTCGAGATCGAGAACTACGCCTCCGCGATCACCGGCAGCGCCGAGGAGGGCTTCACCGTCACCAACACCAACACCGAGACGGTCGACATCTACGTGGGGAAGGTCTGGTACGGCCAGCCGGGCACCGAGGTCGAGGTCGGCCTCCTCGCCGACGGGAGGGACACCGGCAGGACCGTGGCCCTCAACGCGGCCAACGGCTGGTACGGTGTCTTCGCCGGCCTGCCCAAGTACGATGTGCTCACGGGCGAGCCGATCGCCTACACGGTGACCGAGGCCCAGGTCTCCGGCGTCGATGCGGACAGGTACATCACGTTCGTGTCCTCCCCCGAGGAGGGGTACTTCGAGATCGTCAACGTCGAGCTCATCGGCATCGACGTGGAGAAGGTCTGGGTCGGGCCGAAGGGCACCGAGATCACGGTATCTCTCCGCGCCAACGGGGAGCTCACGGGCGACACCCTCGACCTCAGCGAGGCCAACGGCTGGAGGGGAACCTTCGTCGGCCTGCCCAAGTACGATGTGCTCACGGGCGAGCCGATCGGCTACACCATCGAGGAGCTCGACATCGACAACTACACCTCCGCGATCACCGGCAACGCTGAGACCGGCTTCACCGTCACCAACACCAATACCGAGACCGTCGACATCGGCGTGGTCAAGAAGTGGGTCGGGACGCCCGCCGCCTCCGCCACCGTCCAGCTGAGGGCGGACGGGAGGGTCGTCGCCGAGGCGACCCTGACCGCCTCCTCGGGATGGGCCCACACCTTCGCCGGCCTGCCCAGGTACGACCCGGGCACGGGCGAGCCGATCGCCTACACGCTGACCGAGACGCCCATCCCGGGCTACAGGACGGCCATCGCCGGCGACGCCGCCTCGGGCTTCGCGGTGACCAACACGCGGGAGATCCCGCCCGGCGTGCCGGGCACGGGCGACGGGAGAAACCCGCTCCTGTGGTCCTCCCTGGCGCTCGCGGGCCTGCTCATGGCCGCCGCGGCGCGCCTGAGGGGCTGGATGAGGGACATGTAGCGCGACCCCCGCTCCCATAGGGTCCGGCATCCTGGCCGCCCCCGTTCGGTTCGATTCCGTCCGGGGGCGGCCTTCCCTTGCGGGGGGGCGCACATCCCCGCCCGAACGCGCCGCGGGACTTGCCCCTGCCCGTGCCAGATATCCCGAAGACACCTCCAGAGAGGGCCGCTGGCCCCATGGTTCGTCCGGGAAAGGACGCCCAGAGGTCAACCGCCTGTTCGTCGAGCAGGAACCGCTCGAGGCCCACGAAGAGAATGCCTTGCTCGTCATGCCATGGTACTGTGTCGTTCCGTACGACCACAAACTCCAAGGGCCGCTTGGAGGCAGCACCTCTGTTCACTTGGTTGGCAACGAAGTCGACCTCGAGCTGGTCGGTCCCCTTCCTTCTCTCACCATCCTTTCTCGATCTGCTCGCTATGCGGCACGACTCCCATATCGACATTGAAGCCCCGTCGTACCAGGTCGCAATACACCACGTTCCCGATGAGGTGGCTTTCTCCTCCGTACCTGAGAGCAATTTGGAGTTGTAGGAGGATTCGGGTGCGGATACCGCCGAAAGGCCCCTCGGATCCCGTAAAACCCCAGTTGGCATGGAGGCGCGGGCAAGACATTCCGCCAAATCCTCCTACAACTCCAAATTGCTCTCAGGTACGGAAGAGAAAGCCGCCCGAATCTGTCTGTGAGCGACGAGCTGCTCCTGAAAGCGGCCGTCCTGCGGAGAGGCGGCGGTCGGGGCTCGGCCCACGCGCTTCTCTACCCTCGGAATATATAAAGCAACAGATATGGATGAAAGCGATCGGGCGGATCTTTGCAAGGCGGAGCTCCTGGAAGCTGCCCGCTGCATAATGCACCGCCACGGCAGCGAGGCGGTATTTCAGGGTGGCTCCGAGGGGCTATCCGCCAGCTGGTTGTCCAGTGGATGAAAATGCAGCATGCCGCAAACATACATCATGGGAAAAATGTGATATACGGCAGTCTGCCGCTAATCCTGCCCTTCGAGACTCCCGACTAGGAGGACGCCTTTCTTAAGTCGATGTTCGAGGCGACGCACACCAACGACCTCGCCAGCCGCAACAATGTCCGCAACCAGGAAGAGCTCGAGGAGCTTCTCAACATCCTTTCTATGATCCGACGATTCTTCTCAGGATGCGGCGCCGTTCCTGCTTGGCATGACGGGCCTCGAGCCACTGCACTATACCGTGGCGGCGAAGACGGGGTGTAACCCGTCCCACCTCGCGGCAGACGGAGTGAAGGTCTTTACCGTGAAGAAAGAGCCGTTTCATCTTGGCACTATGGCAGCAAGAACCCCGTTCGGACACACTGCGACGATTTATGGGCCGCAGCGCACCTTATGCGACATGGTCCGGAGCCGCAATTCCGTGGAGCTTCAGGTGCTTCAGGATGCGCTCAAGCAGTATGTCCGGCGCAGGGATAGAAATCTCCATGTTTTAATGGAGTATGCAGGGCTGTTCCATATCGAACGCCGCTCAAGCCAATATCTGGAGGTGCTTTTACAGCGATCGGCACGGCGAGGCAGCTTAAGGATTTTTCTCCGAGAGGAACGGGTGCTCGGCAGTTTTGGGGCGGAAGGCGGGGCGACCGCCCGGGCCTGCCGTAGTACACTGTCACGTATACGAAAAGGAGGTGGGGCACATGGCATTCGATCCCAGGCGCGAGGACTACCAGCGCCTCGGCCTCCGCTTTGCGCGCGATCTCGACGGAAGCGACCCTTTAAGCGCCATGCGCGCGTTCTCTACCTTCGGCCGCCGTTTCGCGAGCATGCGCGACACGCTGCCGCAATCCGATGCCGACCGGGCGTTCCATCTGGTGGCGGATGCGGCGGTTGTCATCGACTACCGGCTTCCCTTTGCAACCGACGAGCAGATCGAGCCGCTCGTTTTGCAGGCATGGAAGATGATCGACGAGGCGCTCGCCCTCGATGAGCTTTGCCACGATGCCGTGAGGATGCGTTTTGCGGGCACGCTCCCCAGCTTCGAGAACAGCTATGATTTTCTGCGCGAGGGCGCGAGCGAGGTGCTTGCCTCGTGTCGCGAGCGGGCTGCGCGCGAGGCCG
>JAKPQM010000076.1 GCA_029546925.1 Actinomycetes bacterium | reverse complement strand
GGAGCCGCCTCTCGGCGCGGACATTGACATCTACATCAACAGCCCGGGCGGCAGTGTCACATCCGGGCTGGCCATCTACGACACCATGCAGATGCTTAAGTGCGAGACGGCCACCATCTGCGTGGGAATGGCTGCCTCCATGGCCGCGGTCCTTCTGGCAGGTGGGAGCAAGGGCAAGCGGTACGCTTTGCCCCATGCGCGCATCATGCTCCATCAAGTAAGCGGCGGCTACGAAGGAACTGTCACCGACGCACGGATTCGTTTGGAAGAGATGAACCGCGCTCACGAGACGATCATGGAACTCATCGCGAAGCACACTGGCAAAGACATCGCACAGGTCCGCAAAGATTGCGATCGGGATTACTGGATGTCGGCGGAGGAGGCGCGCGAGTACGGCATCATTGACGTAATCATGGAGCCCGGTCTCCGCTCGGGAACCTAAGGCAGGCTTTGCCATGCCGCGCGAGGGGAATCTTTCGGCCGAAAAGCCTGCGCCGCGAAGACGACGATCGAGAACCATGGGCCCGTTCCCGGTCCTCCCGATTCGCGACCATGTGTACTTTCCCGGCTCCATGATTTCGGTGCTGGTAGGACGTGAACGCTCCATCAACGCTGTGAACGATGCGTGGGAGCATGGCCGCATGGTCGTGCTCGTGGCGCAGAAGTCTGCCGAGACCGAGGATCCGGATGAGGCTGACCTGTATCAGTTCGGCGTCATGGCGGAGCTAATGCAGGTCCTGCGGGTTCCGGACGGCACGGTACGCGTCATGGCAGATACGTCCTCACGCGTGCGAGTGGCGCAGTACATTTAGGAGGGCGCTTATCTCGCCGCGAGAGTCGTGATGTCTCCGGAGACAACAAGCGACGACATCGAGACCGAGGGCTTGATGCGGCTCGTGCGGTCCGAGTTTGAGCATATTGTCCACACTGGGCATCAGATCGCTCCCGAAGCGCTTCTCAACGTGGCGAGCGAGGCGGAATCCAACGGTCTGAGCTTCACGATCCTCTCGAACCTTGGCCATGTCTCCGTTGCAGCGCGACAGGAGATGCTGGAGACTGATGACGATAAGGAGCGGCTTCGGAAGCTCTTGGAAGTCCTCCACCGCGAGGCAGATATCATCGAAGTCCAGCGCCATATCCGCGCCCGAGTTGAGAAGGAGATCGGCGACAACCAGCGGGAGATGATTCTCCGAGAGCAGCTCAAGGCGATTCAGGAGGAACTCCGCGAGCACGACGACCGCGGTTCGGAGATTGACGAGTACCGCCAGCGCATACGCGACACACACATGCCACCCGATGCTGAAGAACGCGCGCTGAAGGAAGTGGAGCGCCTTGAGCGAATGCCTTACGGGGCGCCCGAGGGTGTCGTCATCCGCAACTATCTTGACTGGCTCATCGCGCTTCCGTGGTCCAAGGAGAG